>DATMBY010000078.1:0-6409 GCA_035558995.1 Solirubrobacterales bacterium | reverse complement strand
ATCGACAGCGCTTCGTCTTCGAAGCGATCATGGATCGCCCCCGCGAGGTGGGCGAGGCCGTGTGGCGCCAGCTGCACATGGAGGTCGCGGACCGCCCGGCTGTCCTGCCAGTACTCGGCCGCCTCCGCGGCCTGGTCGGGGGTCAACCCCCGCACCGAGCCGAGCACCTCCTCGGGGTCGGCGGCGATCGCCTGCAGCACTCCCTCCCCGTGCGCCTCCACCAGCCGCTCCGCCCGCGCCGGTCCGATGTGAGGGAGGGTGGTCAGGTAGGCGATCTGCCCCTCGCGATCGGAGGGATCGATCGGCACCGCTCCCTGGGCGTTCAGCTGGTGTCCGTAGGTGCTGTGCTCGCCCCACTCGCCGCTGACCTCGGCCCGGTCGCCGACATCGAGGTGGCCGACCGGGCCGACGACGGCGAACCGGTCGTCGGAGTCCGTCTCCCGCACCCAGATGACGGCGAACTTCCCGTCGTCGCGCCGGAAGCGGACGCTGAGCACTTCGACCGTCCCGCTGTAGGAGGCGGCGTCGGCGTCGAAGAGGGTCGAGGCTCGAGGCATCCCACAAAGGCTAGGCGCCGGCAAGGCGCGACTCGCCCCCGCCCGAGGCCGCAGTTTGCGGTCGCGGCGATGATCTAGGTTCGAGACGTGGCATCCCACCGTCCTCCCGCCGGCCTCTGCGACCGCTGCCGCCACCAGCGCCTCGTGCCCAACACCCGCGGCTCGGTCTTCTCGCTCTGCGAGCGCTCGCGGTCCGAGCCGGCCTATCCGCGCTACCCGCGGCTGCCGGTGCTCAGCTGTCCGGGCTTTGACGCCAGGACGGCGACTGACCCGGATCCCGATCCCCGCCCCGAGCCGCCCAGATAGTGGTGCCGATCAACCCGAAGCCGACGACGACCGCCGCGAGGCCAACCACGAAGCCGAGCACGGGCACCGCCGCAGCGATCCGCAGGACCGCCAGGCCGGCGAGGAAGGAGAGGATGCGGTGGCGGGGCGGGCCGAGCATCCGCCGGCCCAGCGCCCATGCCGCGACGCAGTAGGCGAGGGCGGCCAGCGGCAGCAGCGCCAGCAGGATCAGGAAGGCGAGCGGGAGGCCGACCAGCGTCGCCGCCGCGATCACGCTGGCGAGCGGCAGCGCGATCGCAACCGCGAAGCCGATCCCGATCGGCGGGCCGAGCCCCTCTCGTGAGCGCTCGTACAGCGCCTCGGCGGCGCGAGGAGCCAAGAGCAGGAGCAATGCTCCGAGGACTGCCATCGAGATGCCGATCCCGAGCCAGAAGAGGACGACGCTGACGAGGGGGAGGAGGTCGAGCGCGTCGACCCCGTTCTCCCTGGAGACATCGCCGCGGACGATCGCGCTCCCGGCGACGACCGGCCGCTCGTCGGCGTAGTGGACGTTGCCGGAGACGAAGGCATGCGGCAAGAGGTGCGCCCGGCCGCCGATGGTGACGAGGCTGCCGTCGATCCTGCCGCTGATCAGGGCGTCGCCGGAGACGAGCAGGACGTCACCGGTCACGTGGCCTGCCAGCCGCACGTTGCCGCTGATGACGAAGACGCCGTCGACCGTGTGGCCCCGGGGGACGGTGACGTCGCCCCTGACGACGACGATCGCGTCTTCCGCGTGGTCGGAGGTCTGGGCCGCCGCCGCCGGCGCCAGGGCGAAGAGGGCAAGGAGGACGGCCAGGGACGAGAGACGCCGAATCACGCCCCCAGCCTATTCCAGGGCCCTCAGGCTCGCATCGGATCCGGTTCGCCGAGCTGGCTGCGGTCGGGCGGCTCGTAGACGCCGCCGGGGACACCGCCGATCACCACCATCCGCATCCCCTCCGGCCCCGGCCAGACCTTCCGCTTCGTCGCCGGAGCGACCCGCGCCATGTGGTCGGGGTCGAGCGGGAAGCGCTCGCCTTCGATCTCGATCTCACCGCTGCCGCGGAGCGCCATGAAGACCTCCTCCTGACCTTCCTCGGCGTGGTCGTGGTCGGGGTAGTCGGGGTAGTTCGGCGGCAGGTCGATCACCTGCATCCCGAACGCCGTCACCCCCAGCTCCGCCCGAGCCCGCTTGTAGCCGCCGAGGAAGATCGCCTCCATCTCGTCGATCTTCTTCACCGTGTACTCGCTCATCGTCGTCCTCCTCGGTCTTTGCACCGGCCCTTCGGCCGCTTGAAACGAACGTTCGTGCTTTTTTATATCCTATGTCTGTGACTCCCGTCACCGAGAGGGATCCGCAGCCCGCCAAGGGGGCCCGCACGCGGGCCTCGATCCTTACCCGCGCGGTCGACCTCGCCTCTGCCGAGGGCCTCGAGGGGCTGACGATCGGCCGCCTCGCGGCCGAGCTGCGGATGAGCAAGAGCGGTCTCTTCGCCCACTTCGGCTCCAAGCAGGAGCTGCAGCTGGCGACGGTGGCCGCCGCCGCCGAGCGTTTCACGGCTCGCGTGATCGAGCCTGCGCTGGAGCTGCCGGACGGTGCTCCGCGCCTGCGGGCGATGGCCGAGCGCTACCTCGACCAGCTGCAGGACTACTCCGGCGGCTGCTTCTGGGCGGCGACCTCGGCCGAGTACGACGACCGGCCCGGCCCGGTGCGCGACGCGATCGCGGCCGCCCTCGACGCCTGGCTGCGGGAGCTCGAGCGCCAGGCCCGGACCGCCGGCGTCGAGGACCCCGAGCGTTTCGCCTTCGAGCTCTTCTCGCTGGTGATGGGCGCCAACTCGCGCTACCGGCTGAGCGGCGACCGCGCGGTCTTCGCCTACGCCCGCGAGGCGATCGACCGCCTGCTGGGAGAGCTGCCCGGCGAAGCCGGGTAGCTACCGTTCCCAGGATCCCAGACCCTGTCGGAAGGAGTTCGGATGGACCTCGCGATCGGCCTGCCCAACGCCGTGCCGGGCACCAGTGCCTACCTGACCGATTACTACGGCTGGCTCGGCGAGGACACCGCCAACTTCCTCGCCGGCTCAGCCGCCAAGGACGCCGAGACCATCAAGCAGTACATCTCGGCCTTCGAGGCGGCCGGCTGCCAGGCGCTCTTCCTCTTCCCCAGCTCCAGCGACCCGGCGCAGGTCGACCTCCTGGCCGACGCCGCCGGGTTGTAGCGCGGCGTGCCGGGGACTCCCGACGAGCTTCCGGTTCTTCTCTTCTCCGGCCCCGCCGAGCTGGAGGGCTGGCTGGAGGAGCACCACGAGGCCGAGGGCGTCTGGCTGAAGATCGCGAAGAAAGGGGCGCCGGAGCCCAGCGTCACCTACGCCGAGGCGCTCGAGGTGGCCCTCTGCTTCGGCTGGATCGACAGCCAGAAGCGCGGCTTCGACGAGACGCACTTCCTGCAGCGCTTCACCCCGCGGCGCCCGCGCGGACGCTGGTCGAAGATCAACCGCGAGAAGGCCGAAGCGCTGATCGAGGCGGGCCGAATGCGGCCGGCCGGCCTCGCCCAGGTCGAGGCGGCGAAAGCGGACGGCCGCTGGGAGGACGCGTACGAGAGCCAGGGGACCGCGAAGGTTCCAGCTGACCTCCAGCGCGAGCTCGACGGGAATGAGGCGGCGGCGAAGTTCTTCGCTTCCCTCGACGGCGCCAACCGCTACGCGATCCTCTACCGCCTCGACGAGGCGAAGAAGCCGAAGACGCGTGAGCGGCGGCTGCGGAAGTTCGTCGCCATGCTGGAACGCCGCGAGAAGATCCACGGTCCCTAGACTCGGCTCGTGGATCGCGAGCTCATGGCCACCACCCTTGCCGAGACCGGCGAGCCCTCCTACCGCGCCGGACAGGTGTGGGAGTGGGTGGCGCGCGGGGCGGGCTCCTACGAGGAGATGACGAACCTGCCGGCGGGGCTGCGGCAGCGGCTCGACGAGCAGGTGCCGCTCTCGACTCTGACGGTCGCCGCCGAGGCGAAGTCGGACGACGGCACCGTCAAGACCCTCTTCCACACCGCCGACGGGCGGCCGATCGAGGCGGTGCTGATGCGCTACCGGGACGGCCGGCGCTCGGTCTGCCTCTCCTCGCAGTCGGGCTGCCCGCTGACCTGCACCTTCTGCGCCACCGGGCAGATGAAGTTCGGGCGCAACCTCACCGTCGACGAGATCCTCGACCAGGCGCTCCACTTCCGCCGCCTCGAGGAGATCGACCACGTCGTCTTCATGGGGATGGGGGAGCCGACGATGAACATCGACAACGTCCTCGGCGCCTGCGGGCTGCTGCCCGACGTCGGCGTCACCCACCGCCGCACCGCGATCTCCACGGTCGGCTGGGTGCCGGGGATCGACCGCCTCGCCGAGTGCCAGATGCCGGTCAGCCTCGCCCTCTCGCTGCACGCACCCAACGATGGCCTGCGCTCGCAGATCATGCCGGTGAACGAGCGCTACCCGATCGCCGAGGTGCTGGCCGCCTGCGAGCGCTACCGCGCCGCCCGCCGTCGCAAGGTCTTCGTCGAGTACGTGATGCTCGACGGCGTCAACGACCTCCCCGAGCACGCCCGGCAGCTCGCGGAGCTGCTCGACCCCCGCGGCTACAAGGTCAACCTCATCCCCTACAACCCGACCGGCAGCTACGACGGCTCCTCGCCGGAGCGGATCGAGCGCTTCCGCGCGATCCTCGCCGAGCACCGGATCACCGCCACCGTCCGCCTCACCCGCGGCCGCGACATCGACGCCGCCTGCGGCCAGCTGGCCGCCACCGCCGCCTGACTGGCTGTCTAGCCAGTTACGATCCGTGGCATGGCCACGGTCGACACCACGGCGCCGGTCGCGCGCCCGCCGGAGATGTCCGGCAACCCGGTGCGGCGGGTGGTCGGCGATCTCGCCGACGAGTGGCGGGGGAGGGGCAGGTTCCCGCCTGGGGACACCGACTTCAGCTGGACGCGCACGCACCAGATCGCCCACGACCCACTGCCGCTCCTGCTCGACGCCTACGAACGCTACGGCCCGATCTTCAGCCTGCGGCTCCTGCACTCGCGGGTCGTCTTCATGCTCGGCCCGGAGGCGAACCACTTCGTCACCGTCGGCCACCCGGAGAACTTCCACTGGCGCGAGTCGAGCTTCGGCGACCTGATCCCGCTGCTCGGCGACGGCTTGTTGACCGTCGACGAGGATTACCACGACCGCGCCCGCGCGATCATGATGCCGGCCTTCCACCGCGAGCAGGTCGCCGTCGCCGCCGAGGCGATGACGATCGAGGCAGACCGCGCGATCGAGGCGCTCCCGGTCGGCGAGGTGGTCGACGTCTACGAGTGGATGCGCAACCTGGCGATGCGGATCGCGATGCGGGCGCTGCTCGGTCTCGACCCCGACGAGGCCGGCAAGGGCGCCGCCGCGGCCCACCACTTCGAGCGCGCCCTCGGCTACTACGGGATCGACTTCGGCCTGCGGCTGCTGCGGGGGCCGGGCACGCCCTGGCGCCGGCTCGTCTCCTCGCGCGAGGTTCTTGACGAGATCGTCTTCGCCGAGATCACCCGCCGTCGGGAACGGCCCGACCCCGGCCGCCGGGACATCCTCAGCCTCCTCTGCGGCGCCCGCGGTGCCGGCGGCGAGGAATTCAGCGACCGCGAGATCCGCGACCAGGTGATGACCCTGATGTTCGCCGGCCACGACACCTCGACCTCGACCCTGACCTTCATGCTGCACGAGCTGGCCCGCCACCCGGAGGCGACCCGGCGGATGCACGAGGAGCAGGACCGGGTGCTCGCGGGAAGGAGTCCTACTCCTCTGCAGCTGGAGAAGGAGATGCCCTACCTCGACATGGTCCTCGACGAGGTGCTGCGCCTCTACCCGCCGGCCTGGATCGGCCCGCGGCGGGTGGTCCGCGAGTTCGAGTTCGGCGGCTGCACGGTCCCGAAGGGCGCCTACCTCAACTACTGCTCATGGGCGAGCCACCGCCTGCCCGAGGTCTTCCCCCAGCCCGAGGCCTTCATCCCCGAGCGCTTCGCCCGCGAGCGCAAGGCGGCCCTGCCACGCGGCGCCTACGTCCCCTTCGGCGGCGGCTCCCGCATCTGCATCGGCAAGCGCTTCGGCCAGACCGAGGTGAAGCTGGTGGCGACGAAGCTCCTCCAGCGCCTCCGCCTCGAGTCCCTCCCCGGCCGCACGATGACGATCCGCCAAATGCCAACCCTCTCCCCGAAGAACGGCCTCCGCATGCGAGTCCAGCCCCTCTAGCCAGAGAGACAAGCAGGGCTACCAGGCGGTGGGGGTGACCCTCTCCAGACACTCAACATCGAGCCATAGCGAGATGTGTCTGGAGAGGGTCACCCCCTCCGCCAACCCACCCCCTACTTGATGAACAGCATCTCCTCGTACTTCGGCAGCGGCCAGAGGTCGTCGGCGACGACGCGCTCGAGCTTGTCGGCGGCCTCGCGGACGTTGGCCATCGCCCCCAGCTGCTTGTCGCGGGCGTGGACCGCCATCTCCAGGCCCTCGAGGCCGGGGTCGGCGTTGGCC
>DATMBY010000077.1:0-7738 GCA_035558995.1 Solirubrobacterales bacterium | reverse complement strand
CCTCTCGGCGCGCGACCTGCAGTTCGCGACGCCGCAGTGGATGGCGGGCAAGGTCTTCGACGGGTCGGCGCCCTGCGGTCCCTGGCTGGTGACGCCGGATGAGGCGGGCCCGCATGACCGGATCGCGATCCGGCTCACCCTCAACGGCGAGGAGATGCAGGACGGCGCCACCGACGACCTCATCTTCAGCATCCCTCAGCTGGTGGCGCAGCTCTCCAGGCTAATGACGCTCGAGCCGGGGGACATCGTCTCCACCGGCACCCCCGAGGGAGTCGGTATGGGCCGCAAGCCCCGTATCTGGCTTGCCGACGGCGACGAAATCGTGATCGAGTCGCCGACCCTGGGCCGGCTGACGACCCGGATCAGCGCGTAGGCGCGCCCCGCGCGAGCGCGGGCGGGATCTCGTAGGCCTTCGCCGGCAGCTTCGCTGAGAGGGGCCTGCTCGCCGGTCGCAGCCTCGCGGTGCTGGCGCCGCTCGCGCCCGCGGCCGTCCAGCGCGGCCGGTAAGGCGTGAAGGCAAGCAGGGCGTTCCAGGTTTCGGTGTCGACGATGCCGTTGGCGGGAAGGCCGTGGTCTTCCTTGAAGACGTGGACGGCGCGAGCAGTCTGGCGGCCGAAGATCCCGGTGACGGGAAGGTCGGCGCCGGCGGCGATCAGGTGCTCCTGGGCCCAGACGACGAGGTCGCCGGAGCTTTTCCGCTTCAGCAGCGGGTGGACGATTTCCTGGCGGTAGCCGGCGACCGGCCGGGTGGCGGCGTCGGCGCCGACCGCCCCCCACTCCTGGCCGTTGGTCTCCTGCCAGGACCACCAGCTCGGCGCCAGGCCGCCGTAGCTGGAGGCGAAGCGACGGAAGAGCCGGATCGAGGCGCTGCCGGGGGCTTCGTAGGTCTGGCCGATCGGGTAGATCGGGTGGCCGTAGACGCGGTTGTAGAGGTAGGTGTGCTCGTAGACGGTGCGGACCGAGGTGCCGATCGTCTTCCAGTACATCTGCGGCTGGTTGTAGGTGGCGCCCCCCGGCCCGAAGAAGACCGAGTAGGGGAACGAGGGGTGGTAGTCGACGTAGGGGAAGCCGGCGAGCGCGACCGGGAAGGAGACGCCGATGCGGGCACGCAGGGCGCGGACGTAGCGGTCGGCGGCGGCGTACTTGCCCTCGTAGTCGGCCTCGGCGTCGATCACGAAGCAGTCGGCTCCCTTGGCCACGGTCGCCGCGGCGGCCCGCGCCTCGGCGACCGGGGCGTCCCCGTAGACGAACTGCCAGGCGCAGACGCTGAGCCCGCCGCGGTGCAGCGCCTGGACGAGGCCCTTGCTGAACTGGCTCCAGCTGCCGCCGCCGTCGGCCGCCTTTATGTAGACGGTGCCGATGTCGTTGCGCTTGGCGCGGCCGACGATCGCGCCGATGCTGCCGCCCTCGGAGTGGGAGACGTACCAGACCCACATCCCCTGCCGGTCGAAGGCGCTGTTGCTGACGTTGCCGCCGGATTCGACCTGCCCGGCGCCGCCGGTTTCGGCGCTGCCGGGGGCAGGGAGGAGCGCCGTCGCGATCAGGACGAGAGCTAGGGACTGCGCGACGAGCAGGCGCTTCTTCTGCCGGAGGAGGGAGTTCACAACTGGCCCCAACACGGTAGTGATGAAATGGGTGCGCCTGACTGCTCCCGCCTCCCGCAAGATCCTGTGCGCCGCCGCCCTCCTCGCGGGCGCTCTCCTGCTGCTCCCCGGCGCCGCCGCCGCGCGCCGCCAGCGGCTCGAGCATGCCGACCTCTTCCAGGCGGGGCGGGATTTGGTCTTCACCGTGCGGACGGCGAAGCCGGTGGCGCTGGCGCAGCTGGAAGCGCGGCCCGACCTGCGGCGGGCGGCGGCACGCTACCTCTGCCTCAGCCTGTCCGGCTCCGGCCCCCCGAAGGAGCGCCTGCTCTGCCTCGGTGGTCGCAACGCCCACAGGCGGGTCGGCTTGGTCGTCTTCGGCGCTGACGAAAGGCTGCTGGCCAAGGGCACCCTCGAGGCTACGGTGAAGCGGGCCCGACCCGACAAGCTCGTGGTCGCCCTCGATCCGGAGGAGGCCGGTCTTCCTCCGGGCCACTACGGGTGGCGCGTCCTGCAGAGCGAAGGATGCGATGCCCTGCCCTGCGCTCGTGCCCTCCCCGCTCGAGGGACCAACGGCTTCCGCCTCCGCCCCGTCCGCGCCGTCGGCTGCACCGGCGGCAGCACCGGGCTCGTCACCAACGGCCCGCGCGATCGCAAGGTCGTCGCCCTCACCTTCGACGACGGCCCCAGCGACTACACCGACGACTTCCTGCGGGTGCTGCGCGAGAAGGACGTGCCGGGGACCTTCTTCGAGGTCGGCCAGGCGATGCCGGGGCGCGAAGACGTGATGCGGCAGATCCTCGCCCAGGGGAGCGAGCTCGGCGACCACACGATGGACCACGTCGAATACCCCGGCTACGCCCAGATCGCCGGCGCCGCGCAGCGGATCGAGGCCTACACCCACTTCAAGCCCTGCCTCTTCCGGCCGCCCGGCGGCGCCGTCAACAGCGGCGTCGTCGCCACCGCCGGCGGCCTCGGCATGCGCACGGTCACCTGGGACGTCGACCCCCAGGACTGGTCGACCCCCGGCACCGAGGCGATCTACGCCAACGTCGTCGGCCACACCCAGCCCGGCTCGATCGTCCTCATGCACGACGGCGGCGGCCCCCGCGGCGAGACCCTGGCGGCGCTGCCGCGGATCATCGACACCCTGCGGGGCCGCGGCTACCGCTTCACCACCGTCACCGGGCTGCTCGGCGGCCGCATCCTCTACCGCCCCTACGGCTGATCCGGATCGAGATGCCTTTCCGTAGAAGGGCATAGATGAAGATCGCGATCGTCGGCACCGGGATCTCGGGTCTCGTGGCCGCTCACCGACTGCACCCCGAGCACGAGATCGTCGTCTACGAGGCGAGCGACCGGATCGGCGGGCACACGAACACGGTCCCGGTCGAGGCCGAGGACGGGACCCACTGGATCGACACCGGGTTCATCGTCTTCAACGACCGCAACTACCCCAACTTCGAAGCGCTGCTGGCGGAGCTGGGGGTGGCGAGCCAGCCCTCCCACATGAGCTTCTCGGTCGCCGACGGCCGCGGCCGCTTCGAGTACTCCGGGACGCCGTGGGGCCTCTTCGCCCGGCCCTCCCACCTCGTCAGCCCCAGCTTCCTCGGGATGCTGCGCGACTGGCGCCGCTTCAACCGCGAGGCGCGGGCGCTGATCGGGATGAACGGGACCGCGCCCTCGCTCGGCCACTGGCTCGAGCAGCAGGGCTTCTCCCGTCACTTCGTCGAGCGCCTGATCGTGCCGCAGGCGAGCGCCGTCTGGTCCGCCGACCCGGAGCAGATGTGGAGCTTCCCGGCCAGCTTCATGGCCGAGTTCTTCGAGAACCACGGGATGTACAGCCTGCGGGACCGGCCGCGGTGGCGGACGGTCAGCGGCGGCTCGCGCAGCTATGTCGAGGCGATCGCGGCGCCCTGGCGCGACCGGGTGCGGCTGCGGGCGCCGGTGCGGCGGATCGAGCGCCTGGCGGACCGGGTGCGGATCGAGTCCGACGGCTGCGAGAGCGAGGAGTTCGACCAGGTCGTGATCGCGACCCACTCCGACCAAGCGCTGGCGCTGCTCGGCGACCCGAGCGAGGCCGAGCGCAAGGTCTTGGACGCTATCCCCTACCAGCGCAACAAAGCCGTCCTTCACACCGACGCCTCGATGATGCCGCGCCGCCGCGCGGCCTGGTCGAGCTGGAACTTCCACCTCCGCTCGGAGCCGGCAGCCGGCAGCACCGTCACCTACTGGATGAACAACCTGCAGCGCCTGCGCTCGCCGATGCACTACTTCGTCACCCTCAACCGCGGCGCCGAAATCGACCCGGCGAAGGCGATCCGCACGATCTCCTACGACCACCCCGTCTACACCAAGGAGGGGGTCACCGCCCAGTCCCGCCACCCCGAGATCTCCGGCAACGAGCACCGCACCCACTACTGCGGCGCCTACTGGGGCTGGGGTTTCCACGAGGACGGCGTGGTCAGCGCGCTGCGGGTCTGCGACGACCTTCTGGACGACCGGCCTTCCGAGATTGTGGCCCCCATAGGGGCCCCAGGTTCGGAGTGGCGGGACGAGGTGGCGGCATGACGCCCGCAATCGGGGGACAAGGGGTGGGGGTCGCCGGGCCCTCCCCGCTGTTGCCCGCCGACCCCCACCCCTTGTCCCGCCCAATCGCCTCGGCGGTCTACGAGGGGACGGTGCGGCACCGGCGCTTCGAGCCGGTCGAGCACTCGTTCCGCTACCGGCTCTTCCTCATGTACCTCGACCTCGGGGAGCTGCCGGAGGTGCTCGATCCCTTTCCGCTCTTCTCCGCCCGCCGCGCCGCGCCCGCCCGCTTTCGCCGCGCCGACTTCCTCGGCGACCCGTCCCGCCCGCTGGACGAGTGCGCGCGCGACGCCGTCGCCGCGGCGACCGGCGAGCGCCCCGCCGGCCCCGTCCGCCTCCTCACCGGCCTGCGCTACTTCGGCCACAGCTTCAACCCGGTCTCCTTCTACTACTGCTTCGACCGGGGCGGGAAGCGGGTAGATGCAATCGTGGCCGACGTCGAGAACACCCCATGGGGCGAGCGCCATCCCTACGTCTTGGCTCGCGGCGGGCGCCGGGGTACGGTGCTCGCGGAGGACCTCGACAAGGCCTTCCACGTCTCCCCGCTGATGGGCATGGACCAGACCTACTCCTTCCGCGCCTCCGAGCCCGGCGAGAGCATCGCCGTCCAGATCGAGTCGCGCCCGCGCGAGACCGCAAAAACGCATCCTGAGGATGCTTTTCCGCGGTCTCGGCGAAGCGACGCGCCGAAGACATTCGACGCGACCCTGAACCTGCGGCGGCGGGAGCTCAGCCGCGGCACGCTCAACTGGATGCTCGCGCGCTACCCGGCGATGTCGCTGCAGGTGGTGACGAAGATCTACGCGCAGGCGCTGCGGCTGAAGCTGAAGGGAGCCCGCTACCACCCGCACCCGGAGGCGGCGCGATGAGGGACGCGCTCGCCCGCGCCGGCATCGGCGCCGTCCTCGGCCACGTCAGCCAAGGGCGGATCGAGATCCTCGAAGGCTCCCGCGAACGCAGCTTCGGCCCGCCCGGCGCGGAACTGACGGCGCGGATCCAGATCAACGACCCGGCCGCCTGGCGCGACCCGCTGCGCGGCAGCGTCGGCCTCGGCGAGGGCTACGTCGACGGCCGCTGGGAGACCGACGACCTCGTCTCCCTGATCCGGATCGCCGCCCGCGAGCTGCGCGAGATGGATGGGCTGCGCGGCGCGATCGCCCGCCCGCGCGGGCTCTGGCACCGGGTCCGCCACCTCGTCCCCGAGAACACCCGCCCCGGCTCCCGCCGCAACATCTCCGCCCACTACGACCTCGGCAACGATCTCTTCGAGTCCTTCCTCGACGAGCGGATGATGTACTCCTGCGCCTACTTCGCTCACGACACGATGAGCCTCGAGGGGGCCCAGCTGGCGAAGCTCGACCGCATCTGCGACCGCCTCCGGCTCGGCCCCGACAACCACCTGCTGGAGATCGGTACCGGCTGGGGCGGGATGGCGATCCACGCCGCCCGCCGCAGCGGCTGCCGCGTGACCACGACGACGATCTCCCGCGAGCAGTACGAGCTGGCGCGCCGCCGCGTCCGCGAAGCCGGCCTCGAGGACCAGGTGACGGTGCTGCTGCAGGATTACCGCGACCTCGAGGGCCGCTTCGACCGCCTCGTCAGCGTCGAGATGATCGAGGCGGTCGGCTGGCAGTACTTCGACGACTACTTCCGCCGCTGCGACGAGCTGCTCAGCGACGACGGGCTGATGCTGCTGCAGGCGATCACGATCGACGACCGCATCTACGAGATCGAGAAGGCGGCGAGGAGCTTCGCCAACACCCACGTCTTCCCCGGCGGCTGCCTACCCTCGCAGGGGCTGATCACCGGCTGCCTCGAGCGCGTCACCTCGATGAAGCAGGTCTGGGTCGACGACATCACCGCCCACTACCCGCCGACCCTGGCCGAGTGGCGGCAGCGCTTCTTCGCCGCCTGGGAGCGGCTGCGCGACCGCGGCTACGACGAGCGCTTCCGCCGCCTCTGGGACTTCTACCTCTCCTCCTCGGAGGCGGGCTTCCGCGAGCGGCGGATCGGCGACGTGCAGGCTCTCTTCGCGAAGCCGGGGGCGCGGTGACCCGGGACCTGCTGCTGATCCACGGCCTCGGCGGCACCCGCAGCATCTGGGAGCCGACGATCCCGCTGTTGGAGAAGGAGCGCGAGGTGCACGCGATCGACATGCCGGGCTTCGGCGAGACCCCGCCGCTGCCGGAAAGCGAAGAGCCGACCGCCGCCAACCTCGCCCGCGCCGTCCATGAAGAGTGCGCCCGCAACGGGGTCGAGCGCCCGCACGTCGCCGGCAACTCGCTCGGCGGCTGGGTGGCGCTGGAGATGGGCCGCTGGGGCTGGGCCGCCTCGGTCACGACCCTCTCCCCCGCCGGCCTCTGGGCGCGGCCGCTGGGCGAACCGGCCGGCGGCGGCGCCCGCATGCTGCTGCGCGGCTCCCCCTGGCTGAAGGCGGCGCGACCCCTCCTCGGCCTCGCCCTGCAGTTCCCGCAGACCCGCGCCGCCGCCTTCCAGTCGATCGCCGCCCACCCCGAGCGGATCCCGCCCGACGCGGCGCGGGCGCTCGCCCTCGGCTGGCTCGACGGCGAGGGCTACGACGCCGCCAACCGGGCGATGCGCAGCCACGTCTTCGACCCCTCCGGCTACCCCGAGGACGTGCCGGTGACGATCGCCTGGTGCGAACGCGACCGCCTGCTCGGCCCGCCGAAGCCGCACCGCCGGCCCGCCGGCGCCCGCTTCCTCGTCCTCCCCGGCGTCGGCCACACCCCCACCTGGGACGACCCCGAGCTGGTCGCCCGGACGCTGCTGGAGGGCAGCGCCCCCGCACCCTCCCGCGGACGTGTCTGACTTCATGCCCCTCATAAGGGGCCTAAAGTCAGACACCCCATCCGCGCCACCGAAGGAGGAGCATTGATCGTCGAGAGGACCGAGAACCCGATGTGGCTGTCGAACGCCTACCTGGTCGCCGACCTCGAGCGCAAGACCGGCGTCCTCATCGACGGCAACGACGAGCTCGGGCCGCTGCTCGAGCGGGCCGAGCGCGACGGGATCGAGATCACCCACGTCCTCGTCACCCATCCGCACACCGACCACGTCGCCGGCCTCACCGAAGCGCGGGCGCAGCTCGGCACCCCGCCGCTGGTCGCCCACGAGGCGACCGCCGCCGAGCTCGACGACGAGGTCGAGATCATCCTCGGCGATGGCGACAAGCTCGACGCGAACGGGATCGAGATCGAAGCGATCTTCACCCCCGGCCATGCCGCCGGCCACCTCGCCTTCCTGGTCGATGCCACCGACCTCTTCACCGCTGATGTCCTCTTCAAGGGCACGGTCGGCGGCACGATGGCCCCCGGCGCCTCCGGCTTCGCCGACCTCAAAGCCTCGGTAATGCGCCTGCTGGAGCTGCATCCCGACACCGTCGTCCACCCCGGCCATAAAGAGCCGACCACGGTCGGCGAGGAGTGGGAGCACAACCCCTTCGTGCGGATCTGGCGCGGCCTCGACTCAGCCGGCGAGGAGCATGTCACCGTCTGGGGCCGCCCGGCGACTATGAAGCTATGGGCCCCCGACTACGACGGCGGCAACAA
>DATMBY010000076.1:0-9021 GCA_035558995.1 Solirubrobacterales bacterium | reverse complement strand
AGCCGGGCGAACAGCGACGGGACCCCGGTGGCTGCGGCACGAGCCCGTTCGATCGCCACCGGCAGGGCGATCCCGCGCTCGCGCTCGGCGACGACGCGGAGGAGCCGTTCCACTTCCTCGGCGCCGTAGCGGCGGTGCCCGCTCGGCTCGCGCCGCGGCTGGGGAAAGCCGTAGCGGCGCTCCCAGGCGCGGAGGGTCGCCTCGCCGACGCCGGTGGCCTTGACGACGTCGCCGATGCTGAGTTGAGGTTCTTCTTCAAGTCTGGACACGAGGTACAGGTTTATCTCTACAGCGGACGGGCTACCCGGTGGGAGACAGAGACCAAACAAGAAGGAGGACAGCGATGTCCACGATCGAGGAGTCGATAGAGGTCAACGCGCCGTTGCGCAGCGTCTACGACAAGTGGACGCAGTTCGAGGACTTTCCGCTTTTCATGGAGGGGGTCGAAGAGATCCGCCAGATCGACGACACTCACCTGCACTGGGTCGCCGAGTTCGGCGGCTCGCGCCATGAGTGGGATGCCGAGATCACCGAGCAGAAGCCCGACGAGCGGGTCGCCTGGCGCAACACCGACGGCAAGGACAACGCCGGCGTCGTCACCTTCCACCGCATCGACGACTCCACCACGCGGGTGATGGTCCAGATGGACTTCGTCCCCGAGGGGATCAAGGAGCGGATCGGCGACGCGCTGGGAGCGGCCGACCGGCGGGTCCACGGCGACCTCGAGCGGTTCAAGGAGCTGGTCGAGGCCAATGGCGCCGGCGACGGCTGGCGCGGTGAAGTGAAGCGGCCCGACGAGGTCTAGCCGCTGTCGCCCGCGTCGCGCGCAATCGCGCGGCGCGGGCGAAGACCTGCGCAAGTTCAGGGCGGTTTCCATCGCCAGACTGGCAATTTCGCGCACTGCTTATGTAGGTTCGTTCAATCAGCACTCCGATAGGGCATCGCCGCGGGAACGACGATGGCTGGGAGTGGGGTGAGGCACAGAGGGTTTGTCTTCGAATGGCCTACCGCTACGCGAGCGATCCGGGCGAGGCCGAGGACATAGCTCAGGATGCCCTGCTCCGGGCCTGGCGTCGGCGCTCGACCCTGCGCGATCCCGGCCGCCGCAACTACTGGCTGGCGACGATCGTCCGCAACGAGGCCTTCCGCCAGCACGCCCGCGTCCGCCCCGATCCGACAGCGACGATCGAGCTCCGCGAGGGGGCCGAGGACGAGGCGGTGCTGGCGGCGGTCGAGCTCGCCGACCTGCACGCGGCGCTGGAGCGGCTGAGCGCAAGGGACCGCCAGCTGCTGGAGATGAAATACGAGGAGGACCTGACCCAGGCGACGATCGCCACACGCCTCGGCATCCCCGAAGGAACCGTCAAGGTGCGGCTGCACCGGGCCCGCAACAAGCTGCGCCTGCTGTACGCGGGGGCGAGCGCGCCGGGCTGAAGTTCGGACCGCTGTACAACGCCGACGCGGTGCCCGCTGGCGAAGATCCATCCATGGAGACGGCAGCGCGGCAGATCGTCGCCTTCGGCGGCGGCGGCTTCTCGATGGAGTCGGGCAACCCGCTGCTCGACGACTACGTGCTCGGCCTGACCGGGGCGGAGCGGCCGCGGGTCTGCTTCCTCCCCTCGGCCAGCGGCGACGCCGACCACTACATCGTCCGCTTCTACCGCGCCTTCTCCGCCCACCGCTGCGAGCCCTCCCACATCTCCCTCTTCCGCCGCGAGCAGGGGCCGGCCGACCTCCGCCGCCACCTGCTCTCCCAGGACCTGATCTACGTCGGCGGCGGCAGCGTCGTCAGCCTGCTCGGGGTCTGGCGCGCCCACGGGATCGACTCGATTCTGCGCGAGGCCTGGGAATCGGGCATCGTCCTCTGCGGCCTCTCGGCCGGCTCGCTCTGCTGGTTCGCCGAGGCGGTCAGCGGCTTCCACGGGGAGCCGAGGCGGCTCCGCGGCCTCGGCCTGCTGCCCTTCAGCAACTGCGTCCACTACGAGCGCGGCTCGGGACGCGGCGAGGCCTACCACCGTTTCCTGCGGGAAGGGATGTGCGGCGGCTACGCCGCCGAGGACGGGGCGGCGCTGCACTTTCGCGGCGAGGAGCTGAGCCGCGTCGTCGCCTCGAGGCCGCAGGCGCGGGGTTACCGGCTCGACACGGCCGGCACCCGCGTGGTGGAGATGCAGATCGCGACGACCTTCCTCGGCGATCGCGGTGCGCCCGCGGAGGCGCCCCTGCCGGAGGCGCTCTCAACCGCCCCCGCGGCTTGATGGCGCCCGGGCGCGGAGTGGCGACGGCGACGCCGGTGCGGCGGATCCTCGCCCTCGGGGGGCACGAGTTCAGCGCCCGCCCGGCGGACCGGGCGGTCTGCGAGCTGCTGCTGCGCCTGGCCGCCGAACGCGGCGGGGAGCGGCCGCGGATCTGCATCCTCCCGACCGCCAGCGGCGACACCTCCGAGCAGATCGCCAGCTTCTACTCTGCCTTCGGCGAGCGGCTCTGCGAGCCCTCCGACGTTTCCCTCTTCCGGCTCGGCCGCCGGCCGCTGGCGCTCCGTGACCACCTGCTCTCCCAGGACCTGATCTACGTCGGCGGCGGCAGCATGGTCAACCTGCTCGCGGTCTGGGAGGCGCACGACATCGCCTCGATCCTCAGCCTCGCCTGGCGGCAGGGCGTCGTCCTCGCGGGTCAGAGCGCCGGAGCGATGTGCTGGTTCGAGGCCGGGATCACCAAGTCCTCCGGCAGGCCGCTTCCCGCCGCCGGCCTCGGCCTCGTCGGCGGCAGCCTCTGCGTCCACTACAACAACGAACCGGAGCGTCGCGCCGCCTACCTCGACGCCGTCGGCGACGGGATGCCGAGCGGGTACGGGATCGACGACTACGCCGGCCTGCTCTGGGAGGGCGAAGGCGTCCCCTCGGCGGTCACCGCGCGCCGTGGCGCTCGCGCCTACCGGGTCAGCAGCGAGGGGGAGGAGGTGACCGAGTCCCCGCTCCTGGCGCGCTTCCTGGCCGCTCCCGCACCGGCCGCCCTGCGCGAGGACATCGCCGAGTTCCGGCGGATCAAGACGATGCGCAAAAGGGCCGGCTGGCTGTGCTGAAAAAAGTTCGTACCAGATTCGTACCCAAAGAGTAGGATGTGCGTATCCACGCGGGTGACTTTTTGACCGCGCGAGGATTTGGCGGTCTGTATTTTCCAGGACTTTAAAAGTTTTGAGAATTCAGGTAAGGTTGTGGATATGCGCTCATTGTCACTGCTCCTTGAAGCTTCGACCGAGGCGGCAAATGATGCTCGTGCAATTTTGTCCGCGTCGACCTCAAACCACCAGTCGATGACCCAGCAGGGGTCGGGAAACGCGTGAAACGCGCCGGGGCCACTGCTCTTTCGCTCCTGGCGGCGCCGCTGAACGTCCACCTCCTGCAGGCGCTGGAGGACGGTCCGCTTCCCCTGATCGACCTCCGGCGGGCGGTCGGCTCGCCCCCCCAGAGCACGATGCGCGTCTACTCGCGAACACTCGTCGAGATCGGGACCCTGGAACGGCAGCGGCAGGCCGCCTTCCCCGGCACGGTCGAATACGCGAGCACCGAGTCCGGGCGGGCGCTGCTCGGGATCGGCCAGATCCTCGAGCGCTGGCTCCAGGAAGCGCCGGTCGGCCCGATCACCCTCGGCACCACCGCCAGCAAGAGCGCGACGAAGGCCCTGGTCGAGGGCTGGTCGACGAACATCATCCGGGCGCTGGCCGCGAAACCCCTCTCGCTGACCGACCTCAACCGGTTGATCCCGCGGATCAGCTACCCCTCGCTGGAGCGACGGCTCGGAGCGCTGCGCCTGGCCGATCTGGTGGAACCGTATCCCGGCGAGGGCCGCGGCACGCCGTACCGGGCGACGCCCTGGCTGCGGCGGGCGATCGTCCCGCTCACCGCCGGCGCCTGGTGGGAGCGCCGCTACCTGGCCGACCCGCCGCAGGTCGGCCGCCTCGACGTCGAGGCGGCGTTCCTGCTGGCGATCCCGCTGATCGAGCTGCCGCCGGAGGTGAGCGGCAAGTGCCGCCTCGCCGTGGAGATCCAGGGCGGTCCCTCTCCCGTCTTCGCAGGGGTGCTGATCTGCGTCGAAGAGGGGAAGGTCATCTCCTGCTCCTCGCGGCTGGAGGGCGAAGCGGAAGGCTGGGCCTCGGGCAGCGCCTCGAGCTGGATGCGGCGGATGAACGGTCAGGAGGGCGATCTCGAAATCGGCGGCGACGCCGATCTCGTGCGCGAGATCGTCGAGGCGATCCGCAAGAGCGCCCTCGCCGTCAAACTGTAGTTCCGGCCCTCCTTCAGGACAGCTTCCAGCGGAAGCCGATCTGCTCGATCGCCGGCTCGAGCGGGCTGCTCGGGAGCCCTGGCTTCGTCGCCTGCCGGGGGTCGTTGTACCCGCCCGGCGCGACGTCGTTGGGGGTGTCGGGGTGGAAGATCGAAGCCAGGTACTGGATCTGGCCGCGGCCCTGGCCGAGCTCGGTCTGGCCGCCGCCGTAGGCGCCGATGCCGCGCTCCTCGCAGTAGTCGTAGGCGGCGAAGAGGTTGCGGATCGGGCCGAAGCGCGAGGGCTTGACGTTGACCGTCTTCGGCGGCGACCAGGGCATCGCCTCGATGTCGGCGATCGAGTGGATCGGCGCGTCCCAGGTCACCCGCTCGGAGACGGGGTCGAGCAGCGGTTTCGTCTCCGCGGTCACGTCGGGGTCCTCGAGCCAGGCCGCGGGGAAGGTCTCGATCAGCTTCGCGTAGAGCTCGGGGTCGGTCTCGACGTCGACCGGGGTGCCTTTGTAGAAGCCCTTGAGGTCGAGCGAGTCGACCGCGCCGGTCTCCGCCAGCGCCGCGATCAGCTCGTCGTCCCAGTCGTTGGCGGGATCGAGCTTGAAGCGCAGCGTCGGGTAGGCCGCGAGGCGTTCGCGCAGCGGCTCGATCGAGGAGCGGGCGCCCTCTTCGAAGGGAGCCAGGCGCATCGAGTTGACGAAGTTCAGCGGCTTCGCTTCGCGCCCCAGCGTCTCCGCCAGGTTCGTCCCCGCCTGCCGCAGCGCCAGGTCGAGCGCCGCCGACTCGAAGGCCCAGCGGCGGTAGTCGCGGGAGACGTCCTCCCGCACCGGCTCCCCCGCCGGGAAGAGGTCGATCCCGTCCAGCCGCTCCGAGAACTCGGCGAAGGTGAAGCTGCCGGCCAGCCCCTCCGGCGGCCCGTGGTCCTGCTGGGCGATGTGGTCGACGGCGTCGTAGACCACATCCTCCCCGACCCCCTCATGACCACCCCCGCGCAACCTGACGATCGTCGTCAGCCGTTCAAAGGCGCCCGCGTCAAGACTCAGGCCCTCGAACTCACAGCTCTCAATAAGAAGCGGCAGATCCGCAATCGCATCGAAGCTAGACACGCTTGGAGCCTAGAGGAGTTGGGTGGGGGTTACCGGACCCTCCCCGCTGTTGTCCGGTTACCCCCACCCAACTCCTCTACAAAGCCACCCGAAGAGTCTTCAACTCCCGATCCGACCCCCCGCGGACGTAGCCGCCGTGCGCAAGGCTTTCGCGAATGAAGTCAAGGGTCTCGTCGGTCAGCCGCTCGCCCGGAAGGACGTTCGGGATCCCCGGCGGGTACGCGGCGAGCCCCTCGGCGGCGACGCGTCCCGCGGCTGCGTCGAAGGGGACGACCTCCTGCGGGCCGAGAAAGGCTTCGCGTGGAGTCAGCACCAGCTCGCCCCAGGGCGGCGCCGGCGCCAGCTTCTCGTCCGGCTCCCCCGGCGTCTCCTCCAGCTCGGCGACCGCCCGGCGCAGCCCCGCGACCAGCCGCTCGCCGCTGCTCTCGGCTTCCTCGCCGACCCCGAAGATCGCGACGACGACGTTGCCCGAGTAGAGCTCGAGGTCGATCTCGGCGACGTGGAAGGCGGTCTTCCAGAGCCGCTGGGCGCTGGAGCCGGTGCCACGGACGTCGATCCCGAGCCGCAGCGGGTCCCAGCCGGTCACCCCCGGCCGTCCCACCATCCGCTCGTCGAGCACGTCGAGCCCCGGGATCTCCTTGACCATCTCCCGCGTCTTCGCCAGCCCCCCCAGGGCCTCGCTCAGCATCTCCTCGCCGTGCACGTACATGTGGCGCCGGGCGGCGTCGAGGGAGCCGGCGAGCAGTCCGCTGGGGCTGGTCGTCTCGACCAGGCTGACGCAGCGGTCGACGACGGCACCGTCGATGCGGCCGCCGCGACCGAGGTGCAGCATCGCCGACTGGGTGAGGCTGCCGATGATCTTGTGGGTCGAGGAGGTGACGAGGTCGCCACCGCAGGCGAGCGCGTCGGTCGGCAGGTCGGGGTGGAAGTGGAGGTGGGCGCCCCAGGCCTCGTCGACCACCAGCGGCACCCCGCGCGAGTGCGCCACCTCGGCCATCGCGGCGACGTCGGCGCAGGCGCCGAAGTAGGTGGGGGAGACGACCATCGCCGCCACCGCCTCCGGAGTTTCGTCGAGCGCCGCCGCCAGCGAGTCGGGCGTCAGCCCGTGGGCGATCCCCAGCTCGGGGTCGAGCTCGGGGGCGACGAAGGTCGGGCGCATGCCGCTGAGGACGAGCCCGTCGATCACCGAGGAGTGGACGTTGCGCTGGACGACGACCCGGTTGCCGCCGTGGGCCAGCGCCATGCAGGCGGCATGGTTGCCCTGCGAGGCGCCGTTGCCGAGGAACCAGGTGCGGCCGGCGCCCCAGGCCTCGGCCGCCAGCTGCTGTGCCTGCTGGAACGGGGTCGGTTCGGGGCCGACGTCAACGCCCTCGGTGACCGAGGGGATGTCGTTCCGCAGACCCGGCTCGCCGACCAGCTCGAGCATCGCCGGGTCGGCGCCGATCCCGCCCTTGTGCCCGGGCACCTGGAAGCGACCCGGGTCGCGCTTCGCGTAGGCGAGCATCGCGTCGACGTAAGGAGTGGAGGCCTGACCATCTCCTGGCATCGATCCGAGTCTACGGGTCGCCTCCGGGCCGACTGGACAAATTCGCCGCCGATCTTTGGACAGAGCCGACGCCGCGGGTGCTGGAGAATCCGGGGATGAAGCACGACCGCCTGGGCTACTGGATCGAGGAGGCCGGCGCCGCCGAGCCGCGGCCGGCGCTCGGCGGCCGGGTCGAGGCCGACGTCCTCGTCGTCGGCGGCGGCTACACGGGGATGTGGAGCGCCTGGTACGCGAAGCAGCTGGAGCCCGGCGCGCGGGTGGTCCTGCTGGAGTCGGAGGTGCTCTGCGGGCACGGCCCCAGCGGGCGCAACGGCGGCTTCTGCAACGCGATGTGGTTCTCGCTCGCCTCGATGCGCGAGCGCTGGGGAGACGTGCCGGCGCTGGAGGTCGCGGGAGCGGCCGAGCAGGCGGTGGCGCGGATCGGCGCCTTCTGCGAGGAGCACGGGGTCGACGCCTGGTTCCGCCCCGCCGGCTACGTCCAGGTCTCGACCGCGCCGGCTCACGACGGCGCCTGGGAGCGGGCGCTCGCGGCCTGCCGCGAGCTCGGGGTGCCGCAGATGCTGCAGCCGCTGAGCGAGGCGGAGGTGCAGGAGCGCTGCTCCTCGCCGGCCTTCCGCGCCGGCGCCGTCTCGCCGACCTCGGCGACGGTGCAGCCGGCGCGGCTGGCGCTGGCGCTGCGGGCGCAGCTGCTGGCGGCGGGGGTGGAGGTCTTCGAGTCCTCGTCGGTCACCTCATTTAGAGAGAGCAGCGACGGGGTCGAAGCCGAGACCGCGTCCGGCCGAGTTAGTGCACAGCGGGGTGTGGTCGCAATCGGCAGCGCCGCGAAGAGCCGCCGCGGCCCACTGCGCGGCCGCCTCACCGTCGCCTCCTCCCACATCGTCCTCACGGAGCCGGTCCCCGATGTGCTCGAGCAGATCGGCTGGACCGGCGGCGACTGCATCACCGACTCTCGCTCCCTGCTCCACTACTTCCGCACCACCCGCGACGGCCGCATCGCCTTCGGCTGGGGCGGCGGCCGCATCGCCGCCGGCGCCCGCACCCGCGGCCGCGCCGAGGTCGACGCCGACGTCATCGCCGCCGCCACCGAGCATCTCTACGACTACTTCCCCGCTCTGCGCGGCCGCCGCATCACCCACGCCTGGGGCGGCCCGATCGACGCCTCCCCGACCCACCTTCCCGCCATCCACACCCTCTCCCAGCGCCGCGCCTGGGTCGCCGCCGGCTACACCGGCAACGGCCTCGGCCCCAGCAACATGGTCGGCCGCACCCTCGCCGCCCTGGCCCTCGACCGCGAGGACGACCACACCCGCCTCGCCATCGTCGACGCCAAGACCCCCCGCGTCCCCCCCGAGCCCTTCCACTGGCTCGGCGGCGAGTCGATCCGCTTCGCGATCGAGAAGAAAGAGGAAGCCGAGATGGCCGGCCGTCAGCCCGACCCGATCTCCTCAGCCGTGGCGAAGATTCCCGAGCTCATCGGCTTCCACATCGGCCGCTGATTTGCAACTGTCTCAGGTCGCCGCCGCGGCGCCCGCCGGCACCCCGGCGCCGGCCTCCTGTTCGGGCCGGACGCTGGTCAGCTTTTCCGCTCGCCGTTGCTGCCAGGTCGCGAATCCCATCGCGGCGCAGGTGAAGAAGAAGAGGATCATCGCGATCACGTTGACCTCGACGGGGATGCCGCGCTGGGCGGCGCCGAAGATGTAGAGGGGGAAGGTGACGGTGGTGCCGGAGTTGAAGTTGGAGATCACGAAGTCGTCGATCGAGAGGGCGAAGGCGAGCATCGCGGCGCCGAAGATGCCGGGCATGATCAGCGGCAGGGTGACGAGGCGGAAGGTTTCGAAGGAGCTGGCGCCGAGGTCCTTCGCCGCCTCCTCGAGGTTGCGGTCGAAGCCGATCAGGCGGGAGCGGACGACGACGACGACGAAGCTGATGCAGAACATCACGTGGGCGATCAAAAGCGTCTGGAAGCCGAGGCTGAAGCTGCCGATCAGGAGGAAGAAGGAGAGCAGCGCCGAGCCCATCACCACCTCGGGCGTCGCCATCGGGATCACGATCAGGAAGTTGGCGGCGCGGCGGCCGAAGAACTCGTAGCGGACCAGCG
>DATMBY010000075.1:0-4852 GCA_035558995.1 Solirubrobacterales bacterium | reverse complement strand
CGCTACTTCGTCTTCTCCTGCGGGGTCGGGATCGACGCCAGCGTCGTCAAGCGGGTCGACCGCAACCCGACCCTGAAGGGCAACGCCGGCCCCTACTACTACAGCTGGGCCGGCATCTCGAGCTTCTACCGCAAGTACCTGCTCAACCCGGTGCGGGTGCGGACGACGGTCGACGGGGCCGAGCCGGTCGAGGGGATCACCACGATCGTCCAGAACTCCGATCCCTTCACCTACTTCACCACCCACCCGATCCGGGTCTGCGAGGGGGTCGCGATCGACGACGGCACGCTCTCGCTCGCGGTCCTGAAGCGGGCGGCGCAGCGCGACATGCCGACGCTGATCACCCGCCTCTTCAGCGAGACCAAACCGGCGGCGCGCCACAAGCAGGTGGTCCACTTCGACGACGTCACCCACGCGGTGGTCGAGACCGCCTCGGTGACGAAGGACGGCGGAGTCCGCCCCTTCCCGCTCCAGGTCGACGGCGACTACATCGGCGAGCGCGAGCGGATCGAGCTGCGGGTGGCGCCGAGCGCGCTGACGATCGTCGCCTGAGCGCTCTTAGAGCCGGACGAGGCTTCGCGCCTCGATCCCGCGGGTGACGCCGCGGAAATCGACCACCAGCGGAGCCGAGGCGACCACCTCGGCGTAGTCGAGATCGGGGTGGGCGGTGACGATCGCCGCCAGGTCGGCGTCGGCCAGGCCCTCGTCGAGATCGACCGAGGCGAGGCCGAACTCCGGCAGCTCCGGCACGTAGGGGTCGTGGTAGGAGACCTCGGCCCCGAGATCGAGCAACCGCTTGACGATCATCAGCGACGGGGACTCGCGGATGTCGCCGACGCCGGCCTTGTAGCTGACGCCGAGGATCATCACGCGCGAGCCGTTGACCGACTTGCGGACGTCGTTGAGGGCGCGGTCGATCCGCTCCACGCAGAAGGCGGGCTGGGCCTGGTTCACTTTCCCCGCCAGCTCAATGAACTCCGGGTAGAACTGGTGCTGGCGCGCCTTGAAGGCGAGGTAGAAGGGGTCGACCGGGAGGCAGTGGCCGCCCATCCCGGGCCCCGGCTCGAAGCGCATGAACCCGAACGGCTTGGTCGAGGCGGCGTCGATCACCTCCCAGACGTCGATCTCGAGCCGGTCGCAGAGCTGCGCCAGCTCGTTCACGAGGGCGATGTTGACCGAGCGGAAGATGTTCTCCAGGAGCTTCGAGAGCTCAGCCGCCTCGGGGCTGGAGAGGACGACGACCTGGTCGCAGATCAGCGCGTAGAGGTCGTGGGCGGCCTCGGCGCAGGCCGGGGTGATGCCGCCGACCAGCTTCGGGGTCGTCTTCACGGTGTAGTCGGTGCGGCCGGGGTCGATCCGCTCAGGCGAGAAGGCGAGGTGGAAGTCGCTGCCGGCGGCGAGGCCGGACTCCTCGAGGATCGGCTGCAGGCGCTCGCGCGTCGTCCCGGGGTAGGTGGTCGACTCGAGCACGACCAGCTGGCCGGCGCGCAGGACCCCGGAGAGGGCCGTGGCCGAGGCGATCAGGTAGGTCAGGTCCGGCTCGCGCGAGCCGGTCAGCGGCGTCGGCACGCAGATCACGACCGCGTCGCAGGGGGCGAGGTCAGCCTCGTCGGTGCTGGCGCTCAGGCGCCCGGCGAGGGCGGCGAGAGAAGCGTCGGAGACGTCCTCGATATGGCTGTTGCCGGCGTTGATGCCGTCGACCTTGCGGCGGTCGGAGTCCAGACCGACCACTTCGTGCCCGGCTTCGGCGAAGGCCACCGCGAGCGGCAGGCCGACGTAGCCGAGGCCGACGATCCCGATCTTCTTGCTTGCGCTCATGCCCGTACAACGACCGGCGACCCGCCCAGCTTGCGCCGGACCCCGTCGTTAGCATGCGGCGCATCAGCGACCGCTCGAGAACTGCACGGGTTTCGCCGCGGTGAGCGGCGCGGCCCTCCGGCCTTCCGACCTCGCGCCCGGTTTGCTGCTCGGCGAGGGGGTCGAGATCGGCGACGGCGTCCTGATCGGCGGCAACGTGGTGATCCACGCCGGCGTCGAGATCGGCGACGGGGCACGCATCGGCGACCACGCCCAGATCCGCGACGGCGCCGGCATCGGGCCCGGCGCCACGGTCGGCAGCCTCAGCTCGGTCGACCCGGAGGTCCGGATCGGCGCCCGCGCCAGCGTGCAGGCCCGCTGCTACCTCTCGGCCGGAACCGTGGTCGAGGAAGACGTCTTCATCGGCCCCGGCGTCACCCTGGCCAACGACAACACCATGGACCGCCACGCTGCGGAGATGGAGCTGGAAGGGCCGCTGCTGCGCCGCGCCTGCCGGGTGGGCGCCGGCGTCGTCGTCTGCCCGGCGATCGAGATCGGGGAAGAGGCCTTCGTCGCCGCCGGCGCGGTCGTCGTCGCCGACGTTCCCCCGCGCAGCGTGATCATGGGCGTGCCCGGACGCCGCGTTCGCGAAGTGCCAGACGAGGACCTGCTGGAGCGCTGGCGATGAGCGTCCCGCTCTTCGCCACCCGGCCGGTGCTCGAGCCGCTGCTCGGGGAGGTCGCGGCGCGCCAGGCGGCGGTGATCCAGTCCGGCCGCTACATCCTCGGACCCGAGGTGGAGGGATTCGAGGCCGAGTTCGCGACGGCGCTCGGCGCCCGCCACTGCGTCGGAGTCGCCAACGGCACCGATGCCCTGACGATCGCCCTGCGCGCGCTCGGCGTCGGCCGCGGCGACGAGGTCGTGGTCCCGGCCCTGACCTTCTACGCGACCGCCGAGGCGGTCGTCAATGCCGGCGCGACGCCCGTCTTCTGCGACGTCGACCCGGACACCTTCACGATCACCGCAGCGACCGTCGAGCCGGTGCTGACGGAGCGAACCCGGGCGCTGATCCCGGTCCACCTCTACGGCAACCCGGCGCCGATGCCAGAGCTGCGCGAGCTGGCGGGGGCGCGCGGGCTGCGGCTGCTCGAGGACGCCGCCCAAGCAGCCGGAGCGCGGCTCGAAGACGAGCCCGCCGGGCACCTGGGCGACGCCGCCACCTTCAGCTTCTTCCCCTCCAAGAACCTCGGCGGCTTCGGCGACGGCGGCGCGATCGTCACCGACGACGACGAGGTCGCGGACGCTGCCCGCCTGTTGCGCTTCCACGGCTCCGGCGGGGGCGAGGAGCACACCGAGGTCGGCTACAACTCCCGCCTCGACGAGCTGCAGGCCGCCGGCCTGCGCGTCCTCCTCCCCCACCTCCCGGCCTGGACCGAGGCGCGGCGCCGGGTCGCGACGGCCTACGCCGAGGCCGGTCTCGGCGACGCGGTCAAGCTGCCGGTCGAGACCGCGGGGGCCGAGTCCTGCTACCACCTCTACGTCGTACGTTCGCCGCAGCGGGGCGAGCTGGCCGAGCGGCTGGCCGCGGCCGGGGTCGGAGCCCGTGCCTACTACTCCACCCCGCTCCACCTGCAGCCGGCGATGCGCGAGTTCGCACCGCGGGTGCCGCTGCCCGGCGTCGAGGGAGCCGCGGCCGAGTCGCTGGCGCTGCCGATGGGCCCGGCCCTGGGCGAGGAGCAGGTCGCCGAGGTGGCCGCTGCAGCCACCGCAGCGCTCGCGCGCGACTGACCTAGGCCAGGGCGCCCTGCAGCGCCTCGCGGACGGCAGCCTGGATCGGCAGCGCCTGGACGTCCTCGGGGGTGCGCCGCGGCCGCGTCGCCGCGACCGCCGCCGCCAGCTGGCACGGATCCTCGACGGCGATCACCTTGCCCTCGGCGGCGAGGGCCCGGCTGAACTCGAGCTGGTGGTCGTCGACGGTCTCCTCGAACGCCTTCAGCCGCGGCATCACCACCGGCGTGTGACCGACCCGCAGGGCGCAGAGAATGCTGCCGGCGCCGGCGTGGCAGACGACGGTCTCGGCCCGCTCCATGCTCTCGACGACTTCCGGGAACTGCATGAAGGGAACGGCGCGGGCGGCGCCCGCCGGCGCCTCCATCGGGCCGTGCTGGACCAGCAGCCGCTCGGCGGGAAGGGACGCCAGCGCTTCGGTGAAGCGGTCGAAGCGGATCTGGGTCGAGCCGACCGTGGCGAAGATCACGCGACGCTCCCGTGGAAACGGGCCCGGCGCAGGCGGCTCAGAGGGTCGTGCTGGACGAAGAAGGCGTCGGCAAGGGGGTAGACCAGGCGCCCGGTGAGGGCGAGCTTCTCCACCCGCGTGATCGACTCGACGTAGACGAGGCGCCGTCGCTGCAGGCGGCCGAGGAGGAAGAACGGCAGGGCCAGCCCGGCTCCGGTGGAGATCACGACGTCCGGATCCTGCTCGCGCAGCACCCGGCGCGCCAGGCGCAGGTTGCGGAAGAAGTTGCCGATGTCGCGCGGGGTCGGGCCGTGGCCGTAGATGACCTCCTCGTCGCGCAGGAGGTACTCGACGTCGGTCGAGCGCAGGGTGACCCAGGTGCGGTCGGCGTCGCCCCAGGCCGGCTCCAACGCCAGCATCTGCAGCAGGTGGCCCCCCGGCGAGGCGACGATCAGGACCTTCTGCGGCTCCCGGCGCGACACGGCCGCGCTCCCCTAGCGGGCCTCGACCGGTGCGGGCGCGTCGACGGCGGTGCCGAGCGTGACCAGGTCGAGACCGAGAGCGGAAGCCCGCTCGGCGATCGCGGCGATCGCGGCGACGGTCGCGGCGGCGTTGGGCCGCGTCGCGTAGCGGGCCGAGTCGTGCAGGAGGACGACGGCGCCGTCCTCGAGATCCCGGTTGACGCGGCGGGCGACCCGATCGGCGGGCAGCGGCTCCCAGTCGAGACCCCAGGTCGACCAGTAGGCGACCTCGAGGCCGAGGCGGCGGCAGGCCTCGGCGCCGGCCTCGCTCAGCTTCCCGTACGGGGGTCGATAGAAG
>DATMBY010000074.1:0-19091 GCA_035558995.1 Solirubrobacterales bacterium | reverse complement strand
GGCGCGGTGGTGGGTGGAGATGCTGACCGCGCTGAGGGCGAACATCGCGTTGGCTATGACGGCGCCGGCGATGCAGCCGCCGACCTGAGCCGGGACGTAAGCCGCGGCGCGGCGCCAGCCGAGGCCGCCGAAAGCGGCGTCGGCGAGGGAGACGACGGGATTGAAGTGCGCTCCGGAGACCGGGCCGAACATGAGGATGAAGGTGAAGAGGCCGGCCGCCGTCGCCGCCGCGTTCTCGAACAGCTGCAGGCCGACGTCGCCGGGCGAGAGCGTGGAAGCGGCGATCCCGGACCCGATCACCGTCGCAGTGAGGAAGGCGGAGCCGAGGAACTCGGCGAGCAGGCGTCGCGACAGCGGGGCATCGCTCATCGCCGCGACCCTATTCCATTGACAGCTGTGATTTCAATGGATATATGTGAATAGATGACCACCGAGCTGGAGCTGGCCCCGAAGACGAAGCGCCCCGCCGGCGAGTGCTGCTCGGAGCCGCTGGTCCACCCCGACATCTCCTCCGATCAGGCCGAGCGGATGGCCGCGATCGCCAAGGCGCTTGGCGACCCGATCCGCCTGCAGCTGGTTGACGTCCTGCGCAAGCACGCCGGCAAGGTCTGCGTCTGCGAGCTGGTCCCCCTCTTCGATCTCTCCCAACCGACCGTCTCCCATCACCTCAAGGTCCTGCGCGAAGCCGGCATCGTCGACTCCGAGCGCAAGGGGCTCTGGGCCTACTACTACGTCGTCCCGGGCGCCCTCGACGAGCTCGATGCCTGGCTCTGATGGCCAACGCGCTCTTCGTCTGCCTTCACAACGCCGGTCGCTCGCAGATGAGCCAGGCGCTGTTTGAACGCGCCGCCGCCGGCCGCCACGGCGCCCGCTCGGCCGGGACGACCCCCGGCGACCACGTTCACCCCGAGGTCGCCGAGGCGATGCGCGAGCTGGGGATCGAGATCGGCGACCGCGTGCCGCACCTGCTCACCGCCGAGGACGCCGAATGGGCCGACGTCGTGGTGACGATGGGCTGCGGGGACAAATGCCCCTACGTCCCCGGCCGCCGCTACGTCGATTGGGACCTGCCCGACCCGAAAGGCCAGCCGCTCGACGCGGTGCGGGCAACCCGCGACGAGATCGCCGCCCGCGTCGAGGAGCTGGTCGCCGAGCTCGATCAGGCGCCCGCAGCGCCCGAGTAACGCAGCGAACCCGGGGTGTCGAGGTCCTCCCCGGTCTCCAGCAGCGTCTTCAGGCCGGAGAGGATCATCGGCCAGCCGCCGTAGAGCTCGCTGTTGGCGTCCTCGCCGAGCTGGTCGTGGGTGACGCGGAGGCGGCAGGAGGTGCCGACCGGCTCGATCTCCCAGGTGACGCGCGAGGTGCCTTCCGTCTTCACGTCCTCGCTCCAGAGCGCGGTGAAGGTCTGGACCAGCCGCCGCGGCGGGTCGACCTCGACGTTCTCCCCGCTGGCGATCTCGATCACCCCCGGCACCGCGGCCTTGTACTCCGAGCCCGGAGTCCATTCGGAGACAGTGCCGACCCCGAAGCTGTAGCGGGCACGCATCTCCTCGCTGGTGATCGCCTCCCAGAGGCGCTCGGGCGTCGTCTTGATGTAGATCTCGAACACGGTCATCGATCCGCGCCCGCCGACCACGGCATAAGCCTGCTCCTCGCTCATCGCTTCTCCTCGCTCTCCATGTCTTTCTTCAGCTCGCTGAGCGCCGCGGCCCAGGGCTGTGCGTACTTGCCGACCCAGCGGTCGTGGATCAGCCGGATCGGGACGGGGTTGAGGAAGTGCAGCTTCTCGCGGCCGCGCTTCCGGGTCGTCACCAGGCCCGCCTCCTCCAGCACCTTCAGGTGCTTCATGACGCCGAAGCGGGACATCGGCAACCGCTCTTCCAGGGCGCTGAGGCTCTGCCCGTCCCGCTCGAAGAGCCGGTCGAGCAGCTCGCGGCGGGTTGGATCCGCCAGCGCCTTGAAGACCTCGTCCATGGACGCCACTATAGGTGACTGTTTAGTCACATGTCAAGCAAGCGGTGGGGGAGCCACACGAAGACATGGGGGCTTACACATCTCCTCGATGAACGTCTGCACGGGCAACCCGATTACGACGATCAGCAAAGGCCAGACGATCCGCCTGCACGGGATCTACAACGTGCCGGAAGGGCATCACCTGATCGACGACGCGATGGCGATCGCGATCATGTACCTCGGCTGAGGCTGGATCGAATCGAGGGGGCGCCCGCCGAGGACGGGCGCCCCTTTATCGCCAAAGGTCGCCCGCGACTACCTTCTATTACACGGATTCGTGTCACATAGCGGTAGACTCGCGGTGGCGGTGCTCATCGGGGGCTTTGACTGGTAGCCCTTGACCCTTTCAGGGTTCGGTGGGCGCCGTCAAATGGCGCGGACCTACGATTGAGCGATGGACCACAGCGGCCAAAGTCTCAACTCCCTTTCCTTCTCCGCCACCGTCCACTGCCTCACCGGCTGCGCGATCGGCGAGGTGGCGGGGCTGGCGATCGGGACCGCGCTGGGCTTCTCCAACCTGGGGACGATCGTGCTGGCGGTCGCCCTCGCCTTCCTCTTCGGCTACGGGCTGACCAGCCTGCCGCTGCTCCGGTCGGGAATGCCCCTGGGCGAGGTGGCGCCGCTCGCCTTCGCCTCCGACACCCTCAGCATCGCGACGATGGAGATCGTCGACAACCTCGTCGTCCTCGCGGTTCCGGGCGCGATGGACGCCGGCCTCGACAGCCTCCTCTTCTGGGGCAGCCTCGCCTTCGCCCTCCTCGTCGCGGGCCTGATCGCCTGGCCGGTCAACCGCTGGCTGATCGCCCGCGGCAAAGGCCACGCCGTCGTCCACCAGACCGGCCTCCACGGCTAGAGCGCGAGATCGCCCGCGATCACGGTCTCGGTGCGGCCGCCGACCCAGACAGCGCGGTCTGCGTCCTGGGAGATCTCGATGCGGCCGGCGCGGTCGATCGCCCCGCCCTGGGTGGCCACGTAGGGGGCGGTTAGCCGGCCGCTGCCGAGCAGCCACTGTGCAACCGAGGCGTTGAGGCTGCCGGTGACCGGGTCCTCCCAGGCGAGGCCGTTGACCGGGGTGAAGGCGCGCAGCTCGATCGCCGCCTCCGCTCCGGGCGGGTGAAAGCCGACGACGCCGAGATCGAAGTCGAGGTCGCCGGGCTGCAGCTCCAGCACCCGCTTGGTGCTCTCGAGCAGGACCGCGATCCAGCCCGGCCCGTTGTCGACCCACTCGACTGCGAGCATCTCGGCGGGGTCGAGCCCGAGGGCCGTGGCAACTTTCGCCGCGTCCTCCCCTGAAGCTGGTCCGGATCGCACCAGCGGCGGCGCCTCGAACGCCAGCCGCCCGTCCTCGCGCCGGATCCGGATCGGCCCCGCCTCGCACTCCTGCACGATCTCGGCGGGATTCGTCGGCTCTTCCCCGGCCTCAAGCCAGGCGTGGCAGGTACCGAGCGTCGGATGACCGGCGAAGGGCAGCTCCAGCACCGGGGTGAAGATCCGCACCCGGTAGTCGGCCTCGGGCGCCGTCGGCGGCAGCACGAAGGTGGTCTCCGAGAGGTTCGTCCAGCGCGCGAACCGCTGCATCTCCTCCTCCCCCATCCCCTCTGCCCTAAGCACCACCGCGACCGGGTTGCCCGACCAGGGGCCGCTGCCGAAGACGTCGACCTGAGCGAAGCGGCGCGGCATTCCCCGAGTCTCCCACCGGATCGGAATGTTTGGCTTTTTACCCCAGGGGAAGCCAGGGGGAGGGTCGCATTAACGCGAAGGTGAGCATGGATGCTCGCCGAGGAGGAGGGATCGAATGCCCGACGTAAGCGACATCACCAGCACCGCGGTGCAGTTGGCGCGCAAGAAAGGCAAGTCACCGGCCGCGCCGCTGAAGAACCTGAAAAGCCCGGGGAAGATGGCCGCGGCCGGGGCGACGATGATGGCGCTGCCGTTCGCGGCGGAGGGAATCGCCAAGCTAGTCGGTGGCTCGCCGAAAGAGAAAGCAGCCGACCTCGGCAAGAAGGCGAAAGACAAAGCCACCGAAGGCGCGAAGGAAGCGGTCAGCGACGTCGCCGACGAGAAGCTCGGCTCGAAACTGGGCGGCCTCGGCAGCCTCTTCAGCAAAAACGGATCCGACGACGACGGCGAGGACGCGACCGAGGCCCACGGCAGCGGCCGGCGGATGCCGATCCAGCAGTCGGTCGACGTCGCGGTCCCGATCGACGAGGCCTACGACCAGTGGACCCGGTTCGAAGAGTGGCCGGAGTTCATGCACCGGGTCGACAGCGTCCAGCAGGTCGACGACTCGACCGTCCACATCTCGACCAAGGTCTGGGGCGTGACCAAGGAGTTCGAGGCCGAAATCGTCGAACAGCGGCCGGACGAGCGGATCGAATGGCACTCCGAGGACGGGCTGATGAACAGCGGCGTCGTCACCTTCCACCGCCTGGCGCCCCGCCTGACCCGGATCGAGGTGACGATGGACGTGAAGCCGGACTCGCTGCTGGAGAAAGCCGGTCGCGGCATGCGCTTCACCAAGCGCGCGGTCCGCGGCGACCTCCACCGGTTCAAGGCCTACGTCGAGATGGAGGAGCACAGCGACAAAGGCTGGCGCGGGACGATCAAGAACGGCGACGTCAAGCGCAAGCGCGAGCGGAAGCGGTAAACCGCAGCGCTGAGCCTTTGGGTCGTCATAGACCGATGGCGATTCGTATCCTGATTACTCGATATTCGCTAAGGTATTGTCATGAGAAGGACATGCCCAAACAAGGTGACGACCGCCCTGGTAACCGCGATAGCACTCGTACTGAATGTTGGGTGCGGGAGCAGCAATAACCCAGAAGAGACCTCCCCCGCTCTCACCAAGGCTCAGTTTCTCAAACGAGGAAACGAGATCTGCGAAAAGCGCTTAGAAGAAAAGGATGATGTTGTGAAAGCGGCGGTCAAAAAACTCGCCGCCTCTGGGCAGAAGGAAGCTTCGAAGCAGTTGCAACAAGAAGTTGGGGAAAGCGTTCTCTCCAGCTACCGGCTTATCGCAAATGAATTGGGTTCCTTGGAGCCGCCGGCACAAGACAAGGACGAGATCGAGGCGCTGATCACGACGCTTGAAGACAGCCTTGACGAAGCCGACTCAGACCCCAGCAGCGTCTTGAGCACGGAAATCTTTGGGGAGGCGGCCGAAGCAGGACGGTCCTACGGGCTCGATACCTGCAACTTCTAGGCCATCAGTCCGAAATCACGCACGCGAGAGCGTAAGCAAACCCCGGGCGCAAGGCCCGGGGTTCGGTTCACTGAGCTGGTGCGATTTAGGAGGGTTCTTTCGGAGTGACGGCCCAAGTCCCGTGTGCATAGGCGCGCTGGGTCGTATCCGCCACTTCGAATTCGACCAAGAAGCCGCTGTGGAAATTGTCATCGGTGATGAAACTGTTGATTTTCTGGATATTTTCCCGCGCGGCATAGTAGAAGCAGATAAAGCCGGCTTTTGCTTGCGGATCTTGTGAGGTGCCAGGACATTCCGGAAATGCTCCAGCGGGTTCACCCGCCGGAACCCGCACGACTTCGAAAGGTTCCTCAGGCAACCTCAGCGGAAAGCTGGCCTGCGCATAGCCAAATTTGTCGCCGACGGTCGAGAATCCCCACACTCCAGTAATCGTCGCGCCGGTGGGGATTTCACATACGGGGTTTTTGACGCTGCAAGCACCGTTTTCACCGTTGGTTCCGTCAGTCCCATCCGTTCCCGGCTGCCCAGGGTCCCCCTTCTGCCCCGGGCTTCCCTTTGGTCCCTGCAGGCCTTGGGCGCCCGGCTTTCCGGCGAACTTCTTGGCGATTTTCTTTACTTCCTTCTTCTCCACGCTGGAGAGCGTGTCGACAGCCGCGAAGGCGGTCCCTGCAAACGCGGCGATCAACGCCACGATGGCAACCACAAAGCCGGCGGTTCCCAGCCTATTGTGGATTCTGGAGAACATTCATTCCCTCCCCTGTAGTTATTGGTCTTCCCTAGGAAGCTTTGTGGCGACACCCGCTACTGCGCAATGCAGGCCTGGCATCAACTCGCCGGCCGTTCTGCGCCTTCATCACGACGAGAGCGCGATGAGTGCCGCGGCAGATATCGGTGGAATTGACGAGAAGGCTCTTCTCCCCCCCGCGCATCTTCAGGACGAACTTCGTGATCGGCGCATCGGGCACCGCCTCGAAGGTGGTGCGGATGCCTTGGTTCTTGGAGTCGATGCGACCGACGAGGTTGACCTCGAGTTCCCCGCCCAAAGCCATCACCAGGTCCGGCAGCGTGTTGTCAGAGCTGCGCAGATACACGGGACCCGAAAGCGGTTTGGCCAGAAGCGGCGTCCAAGCCTTCGCGCGCCCGTAGATGGACCTCTTCGGACAGTTGCGCGCGGCAAAGCGTTTACGAGTGCAAATCGTGCCGAGGTGTTCCTGGGCCAGGAACTCGGAGCGCGGCAGAGCTACGGAGACCTTGCCGAGATTGGCGTCGCCCTTCCTCGCCTTGACGATGGCTTTGAGGGCCGGATACTCGGTCCGTCGGGTGCCACCGCTGAGCTGCAGATCGAGTTTCGGGGCGAACTTCAACCGCCTGCAGCCATCGACCTGGAAGCGTGCGGACGAGCTGCCCACCGCACCCTGAGTAGAGCGAGCCTCGGCGGTGACCTGCATCTCCCGGCAGTCGGTCGGATTGAGGACAAACCGAGGCCGGTCGATCACCACGTGCAGGCGACGGTAGGTGAGTCCGACGCCTTCGAAGAACTGCGGCAGCGGATCGGCCTCGACTACAGCGCGGTTGGTGTCGGGATCGAGCCCGAGGCCCGACCGCACGACGACCGTCCCGAGGTCGAAGGGACCGGCTTGCGCGGGAACCGCGGTGATGATGCTGAAGGGCAGCCCCTCATAAGGACCGCCGAGATAGACCGAGGGCGCGGTCTTGCCCGGCTGAGGCACCCAAAGGGGTTCCGAGCCTGGGCCGACGGCGGCAGCGAGCCGGCCGATCTTCGAACCAGTGGGGCAGCCGGCGCTTGCAGCCACCGACTCGGGGCAGAGTTGAACACCCCTCAGCTTGGCGAGCAATCCGTCGGGGAGCGTCAGCCTGAAGCCCTCCAGCTGTTGTTCGTCATCAGCCCTCGAAAGGTCGACGACCAGCGGGCTGAACCTGGCCGCCACCGGCTTGGTGGTCCCGGCACGAAGCTTCGGCGAGAAGCCTTGGTTGCAGCCTCGATCGATCGTCATCTGGCTCTGCCCCGAAACCGGGAGGTCCTGGCTGTGCGGGGCAAAAACGTAGGAGGTGGTGTAGGTGCCGCAGACGTCCGGGTTCTCGAGCGGCGCCCTCGGCCCGCCCCAGACGTCCAACCGGATTTCCTCCACCGGAACCTGAGGAAGGTCGGCGAAAACCGCCGTCAGCCGGCCGGTCTGCGGATCCGGCTGCAGCTCGCCCGGCAGCTTCACGTGCAGGCCGAGCTCATCAGTGACGAGCCAGAGCCCGAACTGGTGGCCGGGAGGGGGGGTGCGCTGATAAAGAGCGCCTTGGAGCGGTTTCGGCAGGGCAGGAGAGATGATCGTCGCGGTCCCGAGCTTGGCGCGGTCAGGGCACGCTGCCTCGACTTCCTCGTGAAAGCCGACTTGACCCTCGGAACAAGTGCCGATCCAGTTAGCCGCGCCCGCAGCGATCTGCATTCCTTTGGGGAGGGTGATCCGAGCCTCCTTCATGGTCGCGGTGCCAGGTTCGTCGGCGCCCTGGTGCTGAGGGATCACCAGGTTGGTCTTGAGGCCAGTTGGGGCTCCCGCCACATGGTTGGTGGGCTCGGCGCTGAAGATGGGGGCGAAAGGACGTCCAGTGCAGCCCATGATCGGTTTCATGGGGGCGTTGGCATCGAAGACCTGACCGGGGAGCTGGTAGCTCGTCACTTCGAAGCCGACGTTCATCGGTTGACAGGCCGAGGGGTTGGTCATGAAGGCCAGGCCCGTCCGCGGCACTTCCCGTTTGCCTTCGGGGATGAGACATGCCGTCCCGGGGCAGAGCAGCGCTTCGGAGGCGAGCAGTCGTTGCTCGTCGTGGCTCGGATCCGTAGGGTCGCCCCACAGGGTGGTGGTCGCCGCGATCAATGACGTCTGTCCGGGGCCCTGGTGGACGACGGCGGTGACGCCGTAGTCACCTGCCGTCCGAACTTTGATGTCAATGTAGACGGGAAAGACGCCCGCGATGAACCCGAGGCGAGCCACCTCCTCGTCCGGATGCGGGGGGGCGAGGTTGTATACGGGCTCGGTGAACTCCGACAACCCGTAGGCCAGAACTTTCGCAACTCCTATTTGTGAATCGAGCGGGCAGTTGCCGAAGGCAAGGAGGTTGCGGGTGCTGCACCTCCCCACGGCCGTTGGATCGCCGAGCAGCCCCGGCGGCAGCTTCACCGAGATGTCTTCGGTTCGCGCAGCGGCGCCAGCGATCCCGTTCTGGACGAAGTGATTGAGGACGAAGCGGGTGGTTACATCGGGGTGCTCGGCGGCCTCCGCGGTAGTCGCCTCCGCGCTGACCGTTTCGATCCCGAATTCTTCGAAGTCCTCTACCGCAGCGGGCTGGAGGGATGCGCTCGCAGAGTCAGTGGGCGACTCTGAAGCAGCAACCGCAGCGGCCCCTGCCGCTGGGGCCGACATCGCGGCCCCAGCGCCACTTGCCGATGCTTGCGCCTTCCGCTTCTTCCCGTTGCGCTTGATGCAGCGATGAGGTTTCTTGTGTTTTTTCGAATGATGCCGACAGCGATGCTTGCGCGGCTTCACATTCCCCTTCCCCCTCGTGCTTTCAGAACGCGGGTCCTGCAAATTGGGAGAAGCGGCGCCGGAGGGATGGCATTCCTCCTCGACGCACTGCCGCAGCGGCACGGGCACCGAAAAGCCTCCCCCTAGCCGCGCATCGTAGAGGGCCGGCGTACCACCGGATCCAGCCCCCGGCACGAGCTCGTCCTGAGAGAGGAAGACGACGTCGCTGCCATTCGGAGTGATCCCAAAGATCACGTTGGGCTTCGGCTGGTACAGCGGTTCCGGAGCGAGCGGAGGGACCTCGGCAGATGACTTTCCCGATGAGATCAGACTCAGCGCCCCGCCACCGCCTTGCTCCGGCCGCCATTGATAGATGTCGTTGACGCCGTCAACGTCCTCAGCGAGCAGCGCTTCTGGCGTTTCGAAGAAGACGCGGCTGCCATCGTCGTTGAGGTTGCGAACCACATTTGGAGGCGGCAGGAGGGTCAGCAGCTGCAGACGGGCGTCAGCCCCCGCAGAGCCCACCCGTTTGTTGCAGGACACGCAGTCGAGGATCTTGACCTCGTCATCCCACCGGTAGATCTCGGTATGGCCGCCATTGTCGTAGGCCGTCAGCTTGGCCCGCGACTCGAAGATGAGCACCTTTCCGTCGGGCGTAGCGCGGGAGGACTCGGCGCCGGGGCCCCGTTCTCCGTTCCTATTCGGGGTGACCGCCCAGTCGGTCCAGTTGGTCAGAGCGGGGATGCCAACGGTGAAATCTGCTTCCTCCGTACCGAAGTTCGAGGTCTTGACGAGATCACTGGGAATCACGGTGGTCACGTACCCGACCACACCGCCGCTCCAGACGTAGAGGTTAGGCTGGCCCGCCTCACCCTGCCCGCCTATCTGAGATTCAGAGATGAAGTAGACGCGAGAGCCATCGGTGGAAACGTTGACGACTTCCCCTTCGGCGGCGGGATTGATCGCGACATCCGCCTTGGTAACGGTGTCAAATCGGTGGATGACGCCCTCTTCTCCTCCGGCGACGTAGAAGAGGTAGCGACCGTCATCGGAAAGACCGGCATAGGCGGTAGAGCCATCGGTGACTTTCCAGGTATGACCGTCTTCCATATCGGGAACGCGGGCGTAGAGAACCCCGCCGATCTTGAAAGCAACGGTGGTGCCGTCTTTGGAGGCTCCTTCGTAGGCCGCATCTTCGCCAGCCGCAGGAGTGGGGTCATCGTCTCCCGGCAACAGCGAGACAACCCTCGTCGGCCCATCGGCTTCGCGATCGTAAATGGCGCCAGTGCCTTCGGGCGGTGCATTGGCCTCAAGCTGACGCACAGGGCATGACGCTCCCGGCTGGAAGCAGCGATAACTCCCTGACTCAAGACGCCCGGTGGAGAAGATCACGTGCTCGCCGCTCGCGCTTATGTACCGCCCCTGCGCCATCCGTTCCACCCCTTGGCTACCTATCCCCACCAGATCGAAGGAGCCATCGGGATTGCTCAGGTATTCGGCCTGCCCGTCCGCGGCGAGCGTGCCCCCCGAGAGGGTGCCACTGCTGTCCCCCGGTTTGAAGACCGGGGCTACGTTGGTAAACGCATACAGATGGTCCGGCGAGATCCCGCCTGGAATCGGAGCAACCGCCTCTTCTCCCCCTGGACTGAAGCGCCTGGTGATCTGCCAACCGCCCGCAGTCCGCTGCGTCTCCGTGACATCCAAGGTTCCGGTGAGACCATCGACCTCCCCTAAGGGCCCATTGAAAGACATAAAGGCGACCCCATCACCCGACGGGGTGATCAGCTCGGTGGGGAACAACCCACCTGAGGCTAGAAACCTGAAACTGGATATCCCCTCGACCGACCGCCCATTGCTGTCCGTAGGAGTCACCAACTCATAGGCTCGGCAATCAGGAAGAGCCGCTGAGGGCCCGGTGCGCAAAGGCTCATTTGGACACACCTGAGCTCCGGCTGAAGGAGCCAGCACCAAGGCAACCAGCCAGATGACAAATACCCCGAGTCCCCGTGTCACGCTCTTCACTGTCCCTTTCCCCCTCCAACTGACCTGATAAGTGATGGCCTAGTCAGTCCCGACACTCGACGTTACGGCGAGGAATCACGCTCGTCAAGGATCTTGCACATCCTGTCACTCGTACCTCAGGCCAAAGCTGGATAACCGAGCAGGGCCCCTCACGAGGGCCGTTCCGACTCGACCTTCTCGCCCCGCACCCAGTCAGCTAGAAGTAGACATCAGGGAGGATCCGGCCGCTCACTCGAATCTGAGCCGCTGACCGAGGGATTGAAGAAGCGCGCGGTTTTCGAATGAACCTGTAAGGCGCGGGCGCCGGGCAAAAACACCGGGGCCGCAGAAAAGCGGCCCCGGTGTCAGCGATAACTACTCTGCTCTTCAGACCTCAGCTCGAGGCGAAGGTCAGAGCCGTCCCGTTCTCTGTCTCCATGGCGAACTTCATGTCGAGTTTGCCGGAGCTCGGGCAGCCACCGCCGCCTTCGAACTTGGTCCATTCCTGCGCCAAGATTTCAGCTTCGCCGGTACCTGTGGTGAGGCTGCCGACAGCTGCCGCGCTGCGCTGGTAGGTGCAAGTGCCGATCAGGCCCGTTGTAAACACAAGGGTGAATCGGATGGGCCGCGGTTCCGCGGTGCAGCTACCGCCCCTGAGCTTGACGACGTCATTGGCTTCTGTCGCTTCCACGCACCAGGGCAGACCATTGGTCGCAGGATTCGGTGTAACCGAAACGCCACCGGTCCAGCTGCTGCACTCTTTCTCAGGCTCGCCAGCAGCCTGGGCGCCTTCTTTATTGAAGAAGCGCGCGGTTTCGATGTCGCCCTCTACGCCGCTAGCCGTGCTGTTCACTGTCAGGGTTCCTGTAAGGATGGAGGTGTCACAGGTGACGCTGCCGAATGAGGTTGTCATGACCGTGTTGCCGACATTTGTCCCCACGATCTTGGTCCCGGTCGCCACCGGCGTACCGGCCTCTTTCAGAACCGGTTTGGCCGACGCGAGCGCCGGAAGGGCGAGAGCCGCGAAGGCGACCAGCGCCAGGAGGCCCGTCATGAGCTTCTTTGACATGTGAGATACTCCTCTTTCTTATCCGAGCCCTGCGGCTCGGGTTTCCTTGAGCTCCCGGAGCGCTGTCTTTCCCTAGAAGGCGCTTCGGGAGTTTGTTTGTTCACTCAAAGTGAATGAACCGTTCGCAGAGCTTCTACAGCGAGGTTCGCTGCAGTGCAAGGGCCGACGAGAGGAGTATCTCTACAAGGTGTCTGGTTTTAGCTCCTGCGAGCCGAGAGCAAATGTCAGAAGATGCTGCAAACGCTGGGTGCCATGCGCACGAGGTGACCTTTGGCACCTCACGACCTTGTCACCTCATCGCGTCACGTGCAGCTCCAGCGCGTGGATCTGCGACTGGCCGTAGGAGCCGGTCTGGACGGGGCCGGCGGCGCTGATCAGCTCGCCGGGCCCGGGCAACGGGTGGGGCCGCAGCCCGGCGCGGACGTCGATCGCGGTCAGCCCCGGCAGCGTGATCCCCTGCGGGTCGACGATCACGAAGTGGGCGTCGCCGTCCCCGTCGGGATCGACCCGCTCGACGTAGACGATCCGCCCGTAGGTTTCCCGGCAGGCGGGGTGCCCCGGCGGGCAGTGCGACGGCGCGGGTCCGGTGGCTCCGAGCAGCAGGGCGAGCAGACCTGAGAGGAAGCCGGCGGTCACATCCGGTACACGGGCGCCATCGCCTCGGCCAGGGGCGCATTGGCGCAGGCGTCGAGGGCCTGGGCGAGGACGCGGCGGGTGTCGCGGGGGTCGATGACGCCGTCGTCCCAGAGGCGGGCGGTTGAGTAGAAGGGGCGGCCCTGTTGCTCGTACTGCTCGCCGAGTTCCTCGGCGGTCTCGGGCTGGCCGACCTCCTTCATCACCGCGGCGGCCATGTCGCCGCCCATCACGCTGATGCGGGCGTTGGGCCACATGAAGAGGAAACGGGGCGAGTAGGCGCGGCCGCACATGCCGTAGTTGCCCGCCCCGAAGGAGCCGCCGACGATCACGGTCAGCTTGGGGACGCGGGCGGTGGAGACGGCGGCGACCATCTTCGCCCCGTCCTTGGCGATCCCGCCGGCCTCGTACTTGGAGCCGACCATGAAGCCGTTGACGTTCTGGACGAAGACGAGCGGGATGCGGCGCTTGTCGCAGAGCTCGACGAAGTGGGCGCCCTTGAGCGCGCTCTCGGAGAAGAGGATGCCGTTGTTGGCGAGGATCCCGACCGGGTGGCCGTCGATATGGGCGAAGGCGCAGACCAGGGTTTTCCCGTACTTCTCCTTGAACTCGTGCAGCTCGCCGGCGTCGACGACGCGGCGCAGGACCTCGCGCACGTCCCAGGGGGCGCGGGAGCCGATCGGGACGGTGTCGAGGATCCCGTCCGGGTCCTCGGCCGGCGTCCGCGGCTCGATCCGCGCCCACGGCGGGGCCGGCGAGGCCGGCAGGGTTGCGACGATCTCGCGCAGGATCGCCAGCGCCTCGGCGTCGTCGGCGGCGAGATGGTCGGCGACCCCGCTTTTCCGGGCGTGGACGTCGCCGCCGCCGAGCTCCTCCGCCGTCACCTCCTCCCCGGTCGCGGCCTTCACCAGCGGCGGGCCGCCGAGGAAGATCGTCCCCTGGTGGCGGACGATCACGGTCTCGTCGCTCATCGCCGGTACGTAGGCGCCGCCGGCCGTGCAGGACCCCATCACCGCCGCCAGCTGCGGGATCTCCCGCGCCGACATCGTCGCCTGGTTGAAGAAGATGCGGCCGAAGTGGTCGCGGTCGGGGAAGACCTCGTCCTGCAGCGGCAGGTAGGCGCCGCCGGAGTCGACCAGGTAGATGCAGGGGAGCCGGTTCGCCAGCGCCACCTCCTGGGCGCGGAGGTGCTTCTTCACCGTCACCGGGTAGTAGGTGCCGCCTTTGACGGTGGCGTCGTTGGCGACGATCACGCAGCGACGGCCGCTGACGACGCCGACGCCGGTGACGATTCCCGCCCCCGGCGCCGCGCCGTCGTACATCCCGTGCGCGGCCAGCGGCGAGAGCTCGAGGAACTCGGTTCCCTCGTCGCAGAGGCCGGCGACGCGCTCGCGGGCGGTCATCTTGCCGCGGCCGCGGTGGCGCTCGACCGCCTTCGGGCCGCCGCCGCCCCGGACCCGCTCCAGCTCCACGTTCAGCTCGGCGATCAGCTCCAGGTGCTGCTCCCGCGAGCTCTCGACCGTTCCCTCCGTCACGCTCATCGCGGCGGGTTCTCCTTGAAGGGGTCGCGCTCGGCGTGCCACTCCACGGGACCGGCGACGAGGGTGTGGGAGGCGAGCGGTCGGCCGAGCACCTCCTGCGCGGCGGCCGCCGCTTCCAGCAGCCTGCCGAGGTCGATGCCGGTCTCGATCCCCATCTCGTGCAGCATCGAGACCAGGTCCTCGCTGGCGACGTTGCCGGTGGCGCCGGGCGGGACCGGGCAACCGCCGAGCTGTCCGAAGCTCGACTCGAAGGAGTCGACGCCGACCTCGAGCGCCGCCAGCACGTTGGCGAGGGCCTGGCCGCGGGTGTCGTGGAAGTGGGCGGTCAGCTCGGCCCCGACGATCTCCTCCTGGGCACGGCGGAAGAACTCACCGACCTGGACCGGGTTGGCCATCCCCGTGGTGTCGCCGAACCCGATCTCGACCGCGCCGGCGACCGAGAGCCGCTTGGCGATCTCGAAGACGCGCTCGAAGGGGACGTAACCCTCATACGGGCAGCCGAAGCTGGTGCTGATCACGCCCTCGCAGCGCAGGCCTTCCTCGGTCGCCCGCGCCAGCACCTGCTCCAGGCCCGAGAGCGACTCCTCGACCGAGCGGTTGACGTTGTGCCGGTTGTGGGTCTCCGAGGCGGAGAGGAAGACGTTGACCTCGTCGATCTTCTCCCGCACCTCGAGCGCCGCTTCGAGGCCGCGCATGTTGGGGACGAGGACCGAGACCGAGATGTCATCAGGAATTTGAGCCCGCTCCAGCACCTCGCGCCCGTCGGCCAGCTGGGGGACGACGTCGGCGCGGACGAAGCTCGTCACCTCGAGGCGCCGCAGCCCGGTGCGGGCGAGCATCTCGACCAGCCGCACCTTGTCCGCGGTGGCGATCGTCTCCGGCTCGTTCTGGAAGCCGTCGCGGGGACCGACCTCGCGGATGCGGACGGCTTTCGGAATCACGGTCGAACTCCCCTAGGCTCCGAGGGCGCGAGCGATGACCATCTGCTGCACCTCGTCGGTGCCCTCGCCGATCGTGAGGATCTTGGCGTCGCGGTAGAAGCGGCAAACCGGGTACTCCTCGATGTAGCCGTAGCCGCCGTGGATCTGCACCGCCTCCTCGCAGCAACGAACGGCGAGGCGGCCGCTCTTCAGCTTCGCCTGGGCGGCGGTGAGGGAGAAGTTTTCGCCCCGGTCCTTCATCCGCGCCGATTTGTAGACGAGCAGGCGGGTGGCCTCGATCTCGGTCGCCATGTCGGCGAGCTTGGCCTGGATCGACTGGAAGCGGGAGATCGACTGGCCGAAGGCCTGGCGCTCCTTGGCGTAGGCGAGCGCCTCGTCGAGCGCGCCCTGGGCGAGCCCGACGCCCATCGCGGCGACGCCGATGCGGCCGATGTCGAGCACCTGGAGGAACTGGCGGAAGCCCATCCCGCGCGGCCCGAGCAGGTTCTCCTCCGGGACGCGGCACTCGGTGAAGGTGAGCGGGCGGGTGTCGGAGGCGTTCCAGCCCATCTTCCGGTAGGGCTCGCCCTGCTCGTAGCCGGGGGTGCCGTTGGGGACGATCAGGTTGGAGATCTCGTCCTCGCCGGTGCGGGCGGTGATGCAGACGACGCCGGAGATCTCGGTGCCGGCGTTGGTGATGAACTGCTTGGCGCCGTCGATCGTCCATTCGCCGCTCTCCAGCCGCGCCTTGGTGCGGACGTTGCCGGCATCGGAGCCGGCCTCGGGCTCGGTCAGGCCGAAGGCGCCGAGGACCTCGCCGGCCGTCAGCCGCGGCAGCCACTCCTCTTTCTGGGCCTCGGAGCCGAAGAGGTAGATCGGCTGGGTCCCGAGCGAGGTGTGGGCGCAGAGGGTGATCGCCACCGAGGAGTCGACCCGGGTCAGCTCCTCGACCGCGAGCGCGTAGGCGAGCGAGTCGCCGCCCCCGCCCCCGTACTCCTGCGGGAAGGGGATCCCCATCAGGTTCAGATCGGCGAGCTTGCGCACGATCTCGTAGGGGAACCGCTTCTCGCGGTCGAGCTCCTCAGCGACCGGCGCCACCTCCTGGGTGGCGAAGTCGCGGACCGTCCGCTGGATCAGGCGATGCTCGTCGCCGAGGTTGAAGTCCATCGCCACAAGATACCGAATTCTCGTTCGAAGTTAGAGGATCCGTTCGGTTTTTTGCGCTACCCTCGCCCGATGCCGGTCCCCTCTCCCCCGACCCGCCCGGCCCTGCGCGCCCGCTACGACGCCCGCCGCAGCGAAGTCGTCGCCACCGCCGCCGAGCTGTTCGCCGAACGCGGCTACGACTCGACCTCGATGAGCGAGCTGACCGCGGCGACCGGCCTCGCCGCCGGTGGCCTCTATCACTACATCGAGGGCAAGGACGACCTCCTGATCGCGATCTGCGACGAGCTGCTGGAGCCGCTGCTGGCGCGGGCGCGCGAGATCGTCGCCGCCGAGGCGCCGCCGGTCGAGCAGCTGCGAGCGCTGGTCGGCGCCTGGGTCGCCCACGTCGTCGAGCACCGCCACCACATGCTCGTCTTCACCCAGGAGCGCCAGGCGATCGAGCGCGAGTCGCGCTGGCGCCGCGTCCGCTCCCAGCGCAAGGCCTTCGAGAAGATCCTCGACGACGTCCTCGCCCGCGGCGAGGCCGACAGCTCGATGACCTTCGCCGACCGCCGCCTCTCCCTCCTCGCCCTGCTGGGGATGGTCAACTACACCCCGCAGTGGGTGCGGCCGTACGGCCGCCTCTCCCCCGCGGAGATCGCCGAGGGCTACTGCGCGATGGTGCTCGGCAGCGGGACCTGACCGAGGAAGATGTTTTCCCGGTGCCAAGCGAGGTGCTCGTCACGAACGCGCCAAGCGTCGACCTTCGGCTCGGGCAGCGGCACCCCGGCGTAGCCGGCCACCGGCCTGCCTCTGGATGGGCGTGCCAGCCGCAGACGACGCAGCGACTGTCGTAGGCGCGGAGCGCTTCCGGCCGGAAGCGAGGATCGCGGGCGAGGCGTTCGACCGTCTCCCTGGCGGTTTTGGCGGGCGCGATCGGAGCGGCGTCCGCGGGGCCTTCGGCTCGTCGCTGCCGGCGCGGATTATCAACTCACCTTCGCCGACCACCTCCCAAAGACCATCGTTCTGCAGTCGCCAGAAGGCATGCACGGGGAGCGTCCCAGGCCTGCCGGCCGCCGTCAGCAGCCGTCGCAGTTCCTGCTCACACCGGGCGAAGGGCACCAGGCGCGGCTTTCCTTCTTCGAGTCGGGCCAATGCCCAGAGCAGGGTGACCGGCTTGTTGGGGGCGACGAATCCTGCTTCGCGGTGCCGCCGGATCCGGGCGATCCGGTCGAGCAGCGCCGTGGTCTCTGCGCTCACCATCAACGAATGGTGAGCCTACTGCGAGAGGATGCTCAGCCCTGGACGCCGCTGCCGGCGGCGACGAGCAGGGCGATGACGATGGCGATCAGGAGGGTGAGCAGGGCCGTCTTGAACGGGGCGGGCGGGGCGGAACGGATCATGAACCGAAGGTACGCCGCCAGGGGCGATTTACCTGTGCGAACGAGCACAGCTTGACGTTTGTCACATTGAGCGCCTCGCGGATCGATGGATCGCAAAGGGTCCGCAGCTCCACCTGGCGCTCGACGTCGTACGAGGAGGTCGGGACGGGGCCGGCGGCGGGGTGGCAGCCGATCTCGGTCCAGCCGGGCGGCAGCTCGCGGATCAGCGCGGCGAGCCGCTCGGGGGAGATTCCGTCGGGGAAGGGTTCGCCCTTGCCGCTCTGGCCGTAGAAGCCGCCCTCGTAGCGGATCGCGCGGTTGCGCAGGGGGATGCCGAGCTCGGCGGCGAGCGTCTCGGCGACGCCGGCGACCGGCTCGGATTCGTGCACGTGCTGGTGGGAGTCGAGGTGGGTCGGGTCGCGGCCGAGCAGGGCACGAAAGCGCTCCAGCTGGGCCCGGCACTCGGCCTCGACCGCGTCGCGGTCGTCGGTGTCGCAGTGCAGGTAGGCCTGGATCCATTCGCCGCGTCCGTAGATCCACTCGCCGAGGTCGATGTGGAGCCCGATCGCCAGCTCGGGGTGCGACGGCGCCGCCTCGGCGGCGGCCGGGGAGGCGCCCTGGCGGACCATCAGGCTGGCGCTGGTGACGACGCCCTCGGCGTGGGCGCGGAAGATGCCCTCGTCGACGGCCTCGGAGAGGCCGAGGTCGTCGGCGTTGACGACGAGGAAGCGCTCGTCGCTCACAGCTCCAGCTCCTCCGCCAGCGCGAGCGCCTCGCCGAGCCAGTCGTGACGCTGCCCCTCCGGCGGCTCCCACTCCGGCGGCGCCCAGCCGAGCCACTGGATCGCGACCTGGAGGCGGGCGAGGTCGAGGTCGCGGGGGCTAAACGGCGGGACGCCGGGCTGGGAGGCGTAGGCGGCGGCGATCGACGCGCGATCCTCCTCCGGCCAGCCGCTGACCAGCGCCGCGAGGTCGCTGAGGCCCGTCCCGACCGCCGCCAGCTCCCAGTCGACCGGGGCGATGCGCGTATCCGAGTTTCGCCCCAGCCGGGTGGGGTGGGAGTCGGAAGCGACGAGCACGTTGGAAGCGTAGAACTCGCCGTGGAGCACGGTTCGGGGCTGAGCGAGGAGGGCCTCGACCACCTGCTCGTGGCGGGCGGCGAGCCGCTCGACCGGCTGCGGGTCGGGGGCGAACTCGCGGGCCCGCTCGATCCAGCGCCGGTGGAAGCCGGCGTCGTGGTCGAGCAGCCGCGCCTCGCGGCGGCACCGCTCCACCTCTGGCGCCAGGGCGACGTGGAAGCGCGCGAGCCAGCGCGCCGACTCCTCCCACAGCTCCCTCTCCCCCACCTGGAACAGCTCCCGCCCCTCGACCCACTCGACGAAGAGCCAGCGCCGCTCGTCCTCCAGCACCGCGCCGAGGAACTCGGGCGGGCCGGCGGGCGCCCCCGGCAGCAGCGCCCGGTAGACCTCGGGCTCGCGCTCGGGGTCGTGGAGGAAGCGCGGCTTGGCGAGCTGGGCGGCGGGCTCGAGTCGGTCCCACCCCAGCTGCTTGAAACCGACCCGGACCGCCCCCCGCCCCGCCAGCTCGAAGCGCAGCTCCTCGATCGGGAAGCTGGTCCGGTAGGGCGAGGGGCGGCGCTCGACCTCGCC
>DATMBY010000073.1:0-10420 GCA_035558995.1 Solirubrobacterales bacterium | reverse complement strand
TGTAGCCGAAGCCCTTGTCGAGCGGCTCGATCGTGAACGTGCCGCGACGGTCGTCGACTTTCTCGGAGGTGATGCGGGGGACCTGGAAATCGGTGGTCATGAGTTCCTTGCTCTGGTGGTTCGGAAAACGGGTTGTCCGGGCTACTTGGAGTAGAGCTCGACGATGAGCTGCTCCTGGACCGGCGCCGAGATCTCGGAGCGCTCGGGGTAGCGCAGGACCTTGGCGGTGAGGGCATCGTGATCGGCCTGCAGCCAGGCGGGAACCGTGGAGACGAGTTCCGTGGCCCGCTGGATCGTGTCGGTGGCTTTCGATCCGGCCTTGATCGAGATGATGTCTTCGGGTCGTACCTGGTAAGAGGGGATGTTCACCCGGCGGCCGTTGATCTGCCAGTGGCCGTGGGTGATCAGCTGCCGCGCCTGGCGCCGCGAGGCGGCGAAGCCGAGGCGGACGAGTACGTTGTCGAAGCGGGACTCGAGCAGGCGCAGGAGGTTCTCGCCGGTGACGCCGTCCTGGCGCGAGGCCTTGTCGTAGTAGGCGCGGAACTGTTTCTCCAGCACCTGGTAGTAGCGGCGGGTCTTCTGCTTCTCGCGCAGCTGCACCCGGTACTCGCTCTGGCGGAGGCGACCGCGGCCGTGCTCGCCGGGCGGGTAGGAGCGGCGCTCGACGCCGCACTTGTCGGTGAAGCAGCGCTCCCCCTTGAGGAAGAGCTTCTGGCCCTCGCGCCGGCACTGCTTGCACTGCGGGGCGGTGTCGCGGGCCATTAGACGCGCCTCCGCTTCTTCGGCCGGCAGCCGTTGTGGGCCTGCGGGGAGACGTCCTTGACCGTGGTCACGTCGAGGCCGGCGGCCTGCAGCGAGCGGATCGCGGTCTCGCGGCCCGAGCCGGCGCCCTTGGCGAAGACTTCGACCCGCTCCAGACCGTGTTCCATGCCCTTTTTGGCGGCCGCGTCGGCGGTCACCTGGGCGGCGAACGGGGTCGACTTGCGGGAGCCTTTGAACCCGGCCGAGCCGGCCGACTCCCAGGCGATCACGTTGCCGTCGGTGTCGGTCAGGGTGACGATCGTGTTGTTGAAGGAAGTCTTGATGTGCGCCTGCCCGTAGGTGACATTCTTTTTGACGCGGCGGCGCGTGCGCCCTTTGGCGGGTTTTTTCTCAGCCATCGGGGTGCCTATACCTTGCGCTTACCGGCGACGCTGAGGCGCCGCGGGCCCTTGCGGCCGCGGGCGTTGGTCTTGGTCCGCTGGCCGCGGACGGGAAGCCCGCGCCGGTGGCGGAGGCCGCGGTAGGAGCCGATCTCCATCAACCTTTTGACGTTCTGCGAACGCTCGCGCCGCAGGTCGCCCTCGACCTCGCGGTTCTCGACCGCTTCGCGAAGTTTCATCACCTCGTCCTCGGTCAGGTCCTTGACCGAGGTGCCGGGGTCGACGCCGGTCTCGGCGAGGATCCGCTGGGCGGTGGAGCGGCCGATGCCGAAGATGTAGGTGAGCCCGATCTCGGCGCGTTTGTTGACCGGGATGTTGATGCCGGCGATCCGTGCCATGGCTAGCCTTGCCTCTGCTTATGGCGCGGGTTCTGGCAGATCACCAGGACCGCCCCGTTTCGGCGGATTACCTTGCACTTCTCGCACATCGGCTTGACGGAAGCTCGAACCTTCATTGCTCCGGATCTCGTATCGACAACAGGATTCCCACGCGCCCCATGAATCGGACGGTAGGACGAACCAACCGGCCAACAAGGCCGACCGGGAAAGATAGCAGGGGAGACGCCTCGGCGATGCCTGGTCACGCAGGCTCGACGAGAGCGATCAGGAAGCCATCGTAGCCCTTGCCGCCGACGGTCTGGATGGTGGTGGCGCTGACCCGCGGCTCCCCCGCCAGCATCTCGTGCAGGCGGCGCTGGGCCACGGCAGCCTCGTCGCCGCCGGGATCGGCGAGGGTGCCGCCGCGGACGACGTTGTCGGCGACGATCAGGCCCCCGGGCCGCGTGTGCCCGAGCGCCCAGGCAAAGTAGTTGGGCGTGTTGACCTTATCGGCGTCGATGAAGACGAGGTCGAAGGGCTCCTCGCCCTCCAGCCCCGGTAGCGCCTCCAGCGCCGGCCCGACCCGGATCTCGACCTTCCCCCCCACTCCAGCCGCGTCGGTGCTTCGACGCGCCACCTCCGCGTACTCCGCCCTCGCCTCGAGGCTGATCAGCCGCCCGTCCTCCGGCAGCGCCCGCGCCATCAGGGTCGCGCTGTAGCCGCCCAGCGTCCCGAACTCGAGAATCCGCCTGGCTCCCACCAGCCGGACCAGTAACTGCAGCAGCTTCCCCTGCGGCGGCGAAACCTGGATCGCCGGCAGCCCAGCCGCCTCGGCAGCCTCCACCGCCCCCCGCAACCCCTCGTCCTCCCCAACGATCGTCTCGCCGACAAACGCGTCGACGGCAGCGAACAGCTCCTCATCCATAGCTGACGATGGTGACATGAGGGAGGGGTCGGGGGTCCCCTCTCAGGACACTCAACATCGAGCCATAGCGAGATGTGTCCGGAGACCGGTCCCCCGCCCCGCCCTACCTCGGCAGCTTTTGCGTCGGCGTCACCACCTGCTGGAAGGTCGGCCGGTTCTGAAACGGGAACGGCGGCAGCGAGATGCCGCCGGTCACCTGGGGCCGGTTCTGGTCGAAGCAGGAGGGCTGCGGGTTGGAGGCGCAGGCGCCGTCGCCGCCGCCGTAGAGCTGCTGCGGGCTCGTCTTCAGCGACGCCGCGAGGCTGTCCTGAAGGACGCGGCGGCACTTCCGCTTCGAGCCGCCGCCGCAGTAGACGCGGCTCCAGGCGCCCTTCGGCTTCGGGCCGAAGAGGTCGCGCAGGTCCTTGGAGACGTAGCTCCACCAGCCGTCGGAGAAGTCCGGTTCGGTCGGTGAGCCGCCGGTGTAGCTGCCGGTCCGCACCATCCCTTCCAGCGCCTTGTAGGTCTTGCCCCCCAGCGTCGGCTTGAACTCGGCCGCGACCAGCTTCGGCCACCAGGCGTCCATCAGCTGCACCGCCTCGTTTTCCTCGTAGACGCCGTCGCGGTCGAGGTCGCGGCGGTGGGCGCCGTGCCCGTGCCACGCCTTCAGCCTCGCCAGCGCCTGGCGCAGCTTCGGCGAGGAGGGCTTCCCAACCGCCTTGAAGATCGTCGGCAGCAGGCGGTAGCCGCGCAGGTCCTGGGTCGCCGGTTCCTCCATCGCCTGGACCAGCTGGGCGATCGTCATCTTCTTCTTGCCCTTCGTCCCCGCCTTCACCTTGTCGGCGATCATCTGCGAGCGAAACAGCGGCCCGTAGCTGTACTTGTCGTCGGCCGCCGCCCAGCCGGGCGCCTGCTTGTTGTTCCAGGAGACGAGGAACGGCGGGTCGACGGCCTGCGGGTGCTTGGCGAACGGCAGCCAGCTCGCGGTCCGGTTCGCCGGCTTGTAGCCCTTCCAGTCGTACCTGCCGGTGCCGAGGATCGGGAAGTCCGGCGAGGTCCCCTTCGCCCGCTGCGGCATCCAGCCCGAGAGCCCGTAGGCGATGTGTTCGGAGTCGACGTAGCTCCAGTTGAAGAGGAAGTTGATGTGGGAGACCGCCTTCTCGAAGCCGGCCGGCCCGGTCACCACCCCCGGTTCGTTCAGCTGCGCGAACCCGACCACGGAGTCGGCCTCGTGGCCGTAGGTGCTGCGCTGGCGGGCGAAGGCGACCTTCTTGCCGCCGACCTTGCCGCGGGCGTAGACGATGCCGTGCACGGTGCGGTAGGCGACCAGGGTCTGCGAGCCGGCCGGGGTCGGGTCGGCGGCGTTGGAGGTCCAGCTCTCGCTCTTTTCCAGCTTTTCCATCGCCAGGCACCTGCCGCGGTAGAGGTAGTGGAACTTGTCCTTGCAGAGCACCTCGGCGAAGGTGTCGACGTTGTCGGAGGTCGCGGTGGTGGCGCTCCAGGCGTAATCGCGGCCGTGGCCGAGCTGGACGTAGAGGCTGACTCCGGGGAAGGCGGCGCCGCGGGCGTCGATCCCCGGCCCGTGCAGGTCGACCTCCTGCAGGATCTGCGGCACGAAGTAGCCGACCTGCGGGCCCATCACCGCGATCGGGTGGCCGCTGGCCGACTCCTTGGCGGAGACGAGCTCCCAGTTGGAGGCGTGCCCTGCCGCTTCCAGCGCCGCCTGCAGGCGGGCGCCGACGGTGGCGAGCCCGTGCGCCGCGCCGGGGGCGACCGAGGCGCTGGCGGTCTGGGTGAAGTGGACGCTGCCGGGGTCGGGCAGCGCCAGGCCCTTCTTGGCGAAGGCGGTGCGGGTCTCGTAGGGGAAGCGCTTGGAGACGGTGGTCGGCGCCTCGGGGTCGTTCTTGGAGCGGAAGTCCGCCCAGGCCTTGCGCCCCGCCTTCTTGCCCATCCGCTTGACGAAGGACTGCATCGTCAGCGCCGAGTTCAGCTCGTTGCCGCCGCCCTGGCCGAAGATGCCGCCGACCAGGGAGGCGATCGCGATCACGTCGGTCGGCTTCCACGGTTCCATCGGCTTGTTCAGCAGCGTGTACTCGCCCGGCTTCAGTTTCGGGTCGAGGTTGGCGGCGGCAACGTAGGCGTTGATCCCTTCGACGTAGGCGTCGACGTCGTCGACCGCCTGCTGCCCTGAGGCGCCGTAGAGCTGGGGCGCCTGCGCCAGCTGCTTTTCGAGGTCGGCTTCGGTGTAGGGCGCGAACTGCCACTGACTGGCGTCGGCGCCGGCGTTGGAGCCGCCGAGGAAGGAGGCGAGTTCGGCACGGCCGGTGTGGCGCAGCACGTCCATCAGGAAGAGGCGGTCGGCCGCCCCCGCGTACCCGGCGGCGAACATCGTGTCGGCGCGGGTGACCCCGTAGACGTGGGGGACGCCGAAGGCCTTGTCGCGGACGATCGTCGCCCCTGGACGAGGTTCGATTTCAGAGGCGACTTCGCCGGCGGGAACGCCGAAGGTGGCGTCCTTGAAGTAGTTCGGGATCTGGTCTTCGGTCAGGGTCGGCGCCGCGTAGAGCAGGTTTTCGTAGAGCGCCTGCTGGTCGGCGAAGTGGGGCGGCAGCAGGCCGGGGCCGCGGAAGGCGAGGATCTCGCCGAAGCTGGCGGTGCCGTTCTCCCCGGGTGGCAGGACGTTGCGGAAGCCGCCGGCGTCGTTGGTCCCGGAGGGAAAGGGGGCGGCCGCAGCAAGCGGCGCGGCGATCGCGAGGGCGAGGAGCGCGATCAGCAGCGAGAGCGCGGAAAGGGCACGGCTTCGGACACGCAAGAACTTCTCCTTCCGTTGCGGCGCCCCACCGCAAAGGAAAAGACTACTCGACTGGGTATCCCGGCTAGTCGGATTCCTCGTGCCAGGGGGTCAGGATTCGCGGACCGTCCGGAGTGACGGCGACCGTGAACTCGAAGTGGGCGGCGAGGGAGCCGTCCTCGGAGTAGACCGACCAGCCGTCGTCTCCCATCTGCACCAGCGGCCCGCCGACGTTGACCATCGGCTCGATCGCCAGCACCATCCCCTCCTCCAGCTCCGGCCCCTTGCCGGGCTCGCCGAAGTTCGGCACCTGCGGTTCCTCGTGCATGTCGCGCCCGATCCCGTGGCCGACCAGGGTGCGGATGATCGAGAGGCCCTCGATCTCCACCGAGCGCTGGATCGCGCTGGAGACGTCGCCGAGATGGTTGCCCGGACGCATCTGCTCGACGCCGGCGAAGAGCGAGGCCTTGGTCACCTCGAGGAGCTTCTGCGCCTCGGGGCTGACCGGGCCGATCGGCAGCGTCATCGCCGCGTCGGAGACCCAGCCGTCCTTGACGACGCCGACGTCGATCGAGATCACGTCGCCGCGCTTCAGTTCGTAGTCGCCAGGGATCCCGTGGACGACCATCGAGTTGGGCGAAGCGCAGATCGAGCCCGGGAAGCCTCGGTAGCCCTTGAAGGCGGGCGTCGCCCCCTGCGAGCGAATGAACTTCTCCGCCGCCTCGTCGAGCTCCCCGGTCGTGATCCCGGGCCGCGCCTTCGAGGCCAGCATCTTCAGGCAGCGGACCAGAACGGCGCCGGAGGCGGCCATCTGGTCGACCTGCTCCGGGGTCTTCTTGATGATCATTCTGTACAAGCTACGGTAGCCCGCGGCGAGGCTCAGACGGTCTCGTCCTGCTCCATCCGCAGCGTCGCCAGGGTGCCGCGGACCTGCTCCCCGACCGCTTGCGGGGGCGCCTCGCCTTCGATCCGCCGCAAGACGCCGCGGCTGTCGTAGTAGGAGACGAGCGGCTCGGTCTTCTCGTGGTAGGTCTCGAGCCGCTTGCGGATCACCTCGGGCTTATCGTCGTCACGGACGATCAGCGGCGAGCCGTCGATGTCGCAGACCCCCTCCTGCTTCGGCGGTTCGAACTCGACGTGGAAGACGTGGCCGTTGGCCTCGCAGGTGCGGCGGCCGCCGAGCCGGCGCACGACCTCGTCGTCGGAGACGTCGATCAGCAGCACCGCGGTCACCGCCCGCCCCAGCTCGGTGAGCTTGGCGTCGAGCGCCTCGGCCTGCGGGGTCGTGCGGGGAAAGCCGTCGAGGATGAAGCCGTCGAGGGCCTCGCTGGAGTCGATCCGCTCGGCGATGACACCGACGATCACCTCGTCCGGCACCAGGTCGCCGCGGTCCATGTACTCCTTCGCGGTCCGCCCCAGCTCGGTCTCCTCCCGCACCGCCGCGCGGAGGATGTCCCCGGTCGCGTAGTACGGCAGCCGCAGGTCTTCGTTGAGACGCTCCCCTTGCGTCCCCTTGCCCGACCCCGGGGGGCCCAGCAGGACGAGATTCAGCTCAGCCATCCGAGGAGCTTATTTGAGAAAGCCCTCGTAGTTGCGCATCATCAGCTGCGCCTCGAGTTGCTTGACCGTGTCAAGCGCGACGCCGATCACGATCAGGATCGAGGTGCCGCCGAAGTAGAAGTTGGCCGCCGTCTGGCTGATCAGGATCGTCGGCAGCGCCGCCACCGCGCCGAGGTATAGCGCGCCGGGGAAGGTCAGGCGGGAGAGGATTTTGTCCAGGTACTCGGCGGTCGGCCGGCCCGGGCGGACGCCGGGGATGAAGCCGCCGTATTTCTTCAGGTTGTCTGCCTGGTCGACCGGGTTGAAGGTGACCGCCGTGTAGAAGTAGGTGAAGATGATGATGAAGAGGACCTCGCCGACCACGTAGGCCCAGGTGTTGGGCCCGAAGAAGGCCGCGAAGTCGAGCGCGGTCGGGGTGTTGATCATCTGCCCGACCGTCGCCGGGAAGGCCATGATCGAGGCGGCGAAGATGACCGGGATGACGCCGGCCATGTTGACCCGCAGCGGCAGGTAGGTGGAGCCGCCGGAGGTCATTTTGCGGCCGACCACGCGTTTCGCGTACTGGACCGGGATCCGGCGCTGACCCTCCTGGACGAAGACGATCGCGACGATCACGGCAAGGGCGATGAAGGGCATCATCACGATGAAGACCTGATCGGGGTTGTTCCACCATTTGGAGAGCCCGGGGACGATCGAGGAGGCGATCGAGGCGAAGATCATCAGCGAGATCCCGTTGCCGATACCGCGCTGGGTGATCAGCTCGCCCAGCCACATCAGCAGGGTGCAGCCGGCGGTGAGGGAGATCACGATCAGGAAGAGCCGCGGGAAGGTGAGGTTGCCGACGACGCTGGTCTGGCCGCTGCTGAAGGAGTCGAAGAGGAAGACGTAGCCGAGGGACTGGGCGAAGGCGAGCCCGACGGTGAGGTAGCGCGTGTACTGGGTGATCTTCTGCTGCCCGACCTCCCCCTCTTTCTGCAGGCGCTCGAGCGAGGGCACGACCACCGTCAGCAGCTGCAGGATGATCGAGGCGGTGATGTAGGGCATGATCCCCAGCGCGAACAGGCTCAGCCGGGAAAGACTTCCTCCGGAGAAGGTGTTGAGGAAGTTGAGGATCCCGCCCCCGCCGAAGTTTTCGGAGACTTCCTTGACCGCGTCGGCATCGACGCCGGGAGCCGGGATGTAGGACCCGAGCCGGTACAGGGCCAGCATCGCCGCCGTGAAGGCGAGCTTCTTGCGGATGTCCGCAACGCTGAAGGCGTTGAGAATGGTTTTGAGCATTACGGCTCCAGAGTGTGACAGGAACCGCCGGCCGCTTCTATCTTCTCCTTGGCGGCAGCGCTGAAGGCGTGCGCGTGTACCTCGAGTTTCTTCTTGATCTCGCCGCGGGCGAGGACCTTGACCGGGTCCTTTCGCTTCGCCAGGCCCTTCTCCTTCAGACTCGCGGGGGTGACTTCAGCGCCGCTGTCGAAGCGCTCCTCGAGGTCGGCGAGGTTGACCGCCTGGGTGCTGGTGCGGAAGTTCTCGAACGGCATCGACTGCTTTTTGTGCGGGCCTCGCAGCTTTCGCATCCGCATGTGGATCGGGTTCTGCCCGCCCTCGTAGCCGGCCTTGCGCTTGCGGCCCGAGCGGGAGCCGGCGCCCTTGTGGCCGCGGCCCGACGTCTTGCCGAGGCCGCTGCCCTCGCCGCGGCCGATCCGCTTGCGGGGCTTTTTCGAGCCCGGCTTCGGCTTCAGGTTGTGCAGGCCGATCTCCTCGGCGCGCGAGTTCTCTTCAGATACTTTCTTTGATGGAGTTTTCGCGGCTTTCTCAGCCACCGTCGACCTCCACGAGGTGCGAGACGACCCGCAGCTGACCCTGCAGCTGCTCGGAATCTTTGAGCTCCGCAGTCTTGCCGATCCGCCCCAGCTTCAGCGCCTTCAAGGTCGCTTTCTGATTCGGGTTGGTCTTCGCGGCGGAGCGGACCTGGCGGATCTTCACCTTGCTCACGAGGACTCACCCTCCGCGGGCTGATCACCCTCGGCAGGCTTCCCGGTCTCCGGGGGCTGCTCGGCCGGCTGGACCGGAGCCTGTTTCTCGGCCTCCGCGCCCTCCGAAGCTTTCTCTTCCGCAGCGTCGTTCGACTCGGCCGTGATGGTCTCGGTCGGCTGGGCCCCGTTCCCGTTCCCATCCATCCCCAGAACCTGAGTGACGGTCAGCCCGCGCAGCTCCGCGACCTCCTCGGGGCGCCGCAGACGAACCAGGCCGTCCATCGTCGCCTTCACCAGGTTGATCGGGTTCTGGGTGCCGATGCTCTTGGTCAGCACGTCGCGGACGCCGCCGAGCTCGAGCACGGCGCGGACGCCGCCGCCGGCGATGACGCCGGTACCGGGACTGGCCGGGCGCAGGACGACGTGGCCGGCGCCGAAGCGGCCGATGATGCGGTGGGTGATCGTGTTCCCGTATTTGGGCACCCGGATCAAGTTCTTGCGGGCGTCCTCGACGCCCTTCTGGATCGCCAGCGGGACCTCGCGGGCCTTGCCGTAGCCGATCCCGACCACGCCCTCCTCGTCGCCGACGGCGACAAGTGCGGTGAAGGAGAAGCGCCGGCCGCCCTTGACCACCTTGGCGACGCGGTTGATCTCGATCACCCGCTCCTGCAGGTCCAGCCCGCGAGGACTGACCGTTTCCACGTTTCTGACGTCCATACCCTTCATAAGCAGCGGCTCACCGTAGCGGAACTACGGCTTCAGAAAGCCAGACCCCCCTCTCGCGCGCCATCGGCCAGCGCTTTGACGCGACCGTGGTACTGGTAGCCGCCGCGATCGAAGACGCAGGCCTCGACGCCGGCGCCCTTCGCCCGCTCGGCCAGCAGTTCCCCGGCTTTCTTCGCCTGCTCGGTGGCGCTGAGCTTGCGCAGCTCCGGCTCGATCCAGTTGACCGCGGCCACGGTGTGGCCTTTGGTGTCGTCGATGAGCTGGGCGAAGACGCCCTTGTTGGAGCGGTAGACCGAGAGCCGCGGCCGCTCGGCGGTGCCGTGGACGCGGGCGCGGACCCGGCGGCGCCGTTTGAGCCGGCGCTGGCGCTTGGTGAGGACGGTCATGCGCGCTTACCCACCTTCCGCAGGACCTGCTCGTCCTTGTAGCGGATGCCCTTGCCCTTGTAGGGCTCGGGCGGGCGGCGCTTGCGGATGTCCGCGGCGACCTGGCCGACGAGCTGCTTGTCGATGCCTTTGACGATCACTTCGGTCGGCTGCGGGACTTCGAAGTCGATTCCCTCGGGGGCGTCGATCGCCACCGGGTGCGAGTAGCCCAGCGCCAGCTCCAGTTTTTTCCCTTTCAGCGCGGCGCGGTAGCCGACCCCCTGGATCTCCAGGCGCTTCTCGAAGCCCTCGGTCACGCCCTCGACCATGTTCGCGATCAGGCTGCGGGTGAGGCCGTGCAGGGCCCGGTGCTCGCCGCGGTCGGTGGGGCGGGTGACGGTGACGGTGCCGTCCTCCTGCTCGACCTTCATCTCGGCGGAGAGGGTCTGGCGCAGCTCTCCCTTCGGGCCTTTGACGGCGATGTTGCCAGGGGCGATCTCCACCGTGACGGCGTCGGGCACTGGGACGGGCTTTCTTCCGATCCGGCTCACCTGCTCACCAGACGTAGGCGACGACCTCGCCGCCGAC
>DATMBY010000072.1:0-4005 GCA_035558995.1 Solirubrobacterales bacterium | reverse complement strand
GATCGGTGATCGGCTCGCCGTCGAGGAAGACGTCGCCGTCGTCGATCTCCTCGAGCAAATCGACGCAGCGCAGCAAGGTCGACTTGCCCGAGCCCGAGGCGCCGATCAGCGCCACCGCTTCGTGTTCGCGCACGGTGAGGTCGATCCCCCGCAGGACCTCGCGCTCACCGAAGGCCTTGGTGACCCCACGGACCTCCAGCACCGCCTCGCCGGCGCCGGCGCTCACCTCACCGCCCCCTCGGGTCCGCCCAGGCGATCGACGATGCGGGCGGTCGGGATCGTCACCGCCAGGTAGAGCAGCGCCGCGGCGACCAGCGGCGTGAAGTTGAACAGCTGGGACTCGATGATCTGCGCTTCGCGGAACGCCTCCAGCGGGCCGAGGATCGAGATCAGGGCGACGTCCTTCTGCAGGGCGACGAAGTCGTTGAGCAGCGGCGGCGCAACCCGCCGCACGGCCTGGGGCAGGATCACGTGCCGCATCGCCTGGCCCTCGGTCAGCCCGACCGCGAGCGCCGCGTCCCGCTGGCCGCGGTGGACCGAGTTCACCCCGGCGCGGTAGACCTCGGCGACGTAGGCGCTGTAGGAGAGCCCGAGGGCGATGGCGCCGAGGACGACCGGGTCGGTCGGCACCCCCTCCAGGCGCAGGGCGGGTACGCCGAACCCGATCAGGAAGATCAGCAGGATCGTCGGGATGCCGCGGAAGAGGTCGACGAAGGCGATGGCGAGCAGCCGCAGCGGGAAGAACGCCGGCGAGCGGGCAAGACGGACCAGGGCGACGACGAGCCCCGCCGCGAGGACCGCCAGCTCGATCAGGACGAAGAGCTTGACGTCGAGCCAGAAGGCATGGAGCACGTCGGGAAAGGAGTCCTTGAAGACCTCCCAGTTGAAGAAGGTCTCGCGAACTTCCGGCCAGCCGGGGCTGGTGAGGATCAGGACCGCGAGGCCGCCCAGGACGACGATGCTGGAGGTGGCCGCAACCGCCTGCCCGCGGCGCTGCCCGCGGCGCTTCGCCGCCTCTCGTTCGAGGCGACGGTCGCTCGGCATCAGCTCAATTCAGGGGCGCCGGCGGCCTGGCTCATCCAGCGCTGGGTGATCTTTTCCAGCTCGCCGGAGCCTTCCAGCGCTTCGACCGCCAGCGAGACGCAGCCGGTCAGCTCGGAGTCCTTTTCCAGCAGAGCTCCCCATTGATCGCCGCCGGGGGCGCTGAACTGGCCCACCACGGTGGCCTCGGGGACCTGGACCGCGGTCAGGTAGAGCGCCGTCGGCAGGTCGACGACGACCGCGTCGATCTGTTCGTTCTTCAGCGCCTGGACGACGTCGTTGGAGTTGTTGAAGACTTCCGGCCTGCTGCTCGGTTCGATCTCGGCTTCGGCGGCTTCGAGGCTGGTGGTGCCGATCTGGACGCCGAGGTTCGCGTCCTGCAGGTCTTCCAGCGAGGTGGCCCTGGCCGCCTCGGAGTCCTTCAGCGCCACCACCGCTTGGTTGGCGGTGTAGTACGGGGCCGAGAAGTCGACCGCTTTCTCGCGCGGCGGCGTGATCGAGATCTGGTTGACGTCGAAGTCGAAGTCTTTCGGGCCGGGCGCGAAGGAGTTGTTGAAGGGCTCCACCGTCCACTTCACCTTCGCCTTCGGGTAGCCGAGCTGGTCGGCGATCGCGTAGGCGACCGCGCTCTCGAAGCCTTCCCCGTTGGTCGGGTCTTCATCTTCGAAGTAGGGCGGGTACGCGGGCTTGTCGGTGGCGATCGTCAGCACGCCCCGCTGCTGGGTCGGCAGCTGGCCCGGCTTGCAGGTGGCGGCGCTGGCGTTGGCCGAGGTGTCGGTGCCGTCCTCAGAGCTACCGCAGCCGGCGAGGACCAAGAAGGCGAGCAGGGCGATTGCGAGGAGGGGCTTCTTCATCGGAGCTGAGGCAGCGGCAGGACGCGAAACCCTACCTTCTTGGCCGGCGACCGCTCATCCTGAGCCCGAATGCCTTTGGGAACGACGGGGTATTAGAGTTGGGCACAACCACCCCAAGGTCCTTTCCTACCGCCCCCCACCGCCGTCGGGCTGGGGGGCGGTTCCATGTTTGGCCTCGAGGTCCTCGGCCAGGGCGGCGAGCTCGGGCAGCGGGACCCGCAGACCCTGGGCGATGCGGCGGACGTTGCCCCAGGTCGGGTTGACCCTGCCCGACTCGATGTGGGAGATCCAGGTCGGGTGGATGCCGACGTTCAGCCCCAGCGCTTCCTGGCTCAGCTTCTCCTCGTGGCGGAGCTGGCGGATCGCCTTGCTGAGACCGATCTGGGGTTCTTCCTGGCGCGGCATCTAGGGAAGGGAATTTGCCTCCCGCCCCCGCGTCCATAGAGGCAGGCTCAACCGTTCACCGCGGCGTCGCAGGCGGAGACCCGTTTCAGGGGGGCGGCCTCTCGCGATCGCGAACACGAACATATGTTCGCATACGCCCCGCCGGATTAATAGGGCAGATCAGCCAGCTTCTTCGCGCGCCCGTGCCAGCTCGGCTTCAACCGTGCCGGTCTGGTTCGGGATTTCCAGCCGTTTTTCCAGCACCGGGATCGCCTCTTCGGGGCGGCCGCTGAGCCGCAGCGCGTTGCCGAGGTTGAAGAGCGCGTAGGCGTAGTCGAGGTCTTCGCTGCCTTCCGGGTAGGCGGCGACCGCTTCTTCGAGCACCGGCACCGCGGCTTCGTATTCGCCTGCCTGGATCAGCGCGAAGCCCTGTTCGTTCAGCGAGGCGCCGTCGGCGGAGGAGCCGCTTTCCGGCGCGGCAGCGGGTTCGGTCTGTTCGCTTTCGCTCGGTTCGCTTTCGCTCGGTTCTTCGACTGGTGCCGGAGACGAGCTGGCCGGCTCACTCGCCGCAGCCGCGCCGGAGCCCTTCTGCTTCGCCTGCTTTGCCTTCTTCGCCTTGCCGGCCTTCGCCTGCCGCGGCTCCCCGCCGTCGCCGCCGCCCCCGTTGAGAGCCACGGCGGCGATCGCCCCGATCGCGACGAGGAAGGCGAGCAGGGCCAGGAGCGCACCCCAGCGGCTGCGCCGCGAACCGGTCCTGCGCTCATAGACGGGCGGAGGAGGCGCGGGCGCCTCTGATTCCGGCAGGGGCGTCAGCTCGAACGCCTCGGTCGTCTGCTCCAGCGCCGGCTCGGCTCGTTCGAGCCTGGCGAGCGCCTGCCTGGCCGAGCTGGGACGCGCCGCCGGGTCCGTCTCGGTCAGGGACTCGACCAGGGCGCCGAGAGCACGTGAGCAGCTGCCCCCGCAGGCCCGCAGGACGACACCCAGCGAGTAGAGGTCAGATCGCTCGCTCGCCGGCCGGCCCTCCATCACCTCGGGCGCGGCGAAGCGTTCGGTCGCCATGATCAGGCCGGTGCGGGTCATCGCCGTCGCGTCCAGCGGCCGCGCGATCCCGAAGTCGATCAGCTTCGCGGTCCCGTCCGGTTCGACGACGATGTTGCCGGGCTTGACGTCGCGGTGGAGGATGCCGGCGCCGTGGATGTGGACCAGCGCGTCCAGCATTTCCCGCGCCAGCTTGTCGCAGTCGACCTCCTCCCCCCGCTCCAGCAGCGCCGCCAGGCTCTCCCCCGGCACGAACTGCATCACCAGGTAGGGCCGTTCGCCTTCTTCGGAGAAGTCGTAGACGCCGACCAGGTTGGGATGCGAGAGCCCGGCGGCGGTTCGCGCCTCGCGGCGGAAGCGGGCGACGAAGCCCGGATCGGCGGCGATCGTGTCGGCCAGCACCTTCACCGCCACCTGCCGATCGAGCACCTCGTCGTGGCCGAGCCAGACCGCGGCCATGCCGCCGCGCCCGAGCGTGCGCTCGAGCCGATAGCGGTTCTTCAGCAGCTCCCCGGTCCCGATCGTTGCGGCCACGCGTTTCCTCTACCCACCTGGCGGGAATAACTGCCGCATGGACGTGATCCTCTTCATCATCGGCCTTCTTTTCACCGGCTTGATCGTCGGCGCCCTCGGCCGCCTGCTGCTGCCCGGCCGCGACCCGATGTCGATCTTCCAGACGATCATGCTC
>DATMBY010000071.1:0-4836 GCA_035558995.1 Solirubrobacterales bacterium | reverse complement strand
TCGCCGAGGCCGACCATCAGGCCGGACTTGGTGACGACCTCGTCCCCTCCCATCTCCTTCGCCATGCGCAGGACGCGGGCGGAGCGCAGGAACTGGGAGCCGCGGCGGGCGACGGGGTAGAGGCGCGGCACCGTCTCGACGTTGTGGTTGAAGACGTCGGGCCGCTCGTGGATCACCTTCGCCAGCGGCATCTCCTGGCCGCGGAAGTCGGGGGTGAGGATCTCGACCTTGCACTCGGGCGCCAGCATCCGGATCGATCGGATCACGCCGACGAAGGCGCTCGCGCCGTAGTCCGGCAGGTCGTCGCGGTCGACCGAGGTGACGACGGCGTGGCGCAGGCCCATCGCTTTCACCTGGTTAGCGACGCGCAGCGGCTCCAGCGGGTCGTTCCAGCTCGGCTTGCCGGTCTGCACGTTGCAGAAGCCGCACCGCCGCGTGCACACGTCGCCCAAGATCATGAAGGTCGCGGTGCCGCGCTCCCAGCACTCGCCGACGTTCGGGCAGTTGGCCTCCTCGCAGACGGTGTGGAGGTTGTCGCTGCCGATCTTCTCCTTCAGCCGCCGGTAGTTCGGCCCGCCCGGCGCCGGCACCTTCAGCCACGGCGGCTTGCGGGCGCGGCGGAAGGGGACGGTGCCCTCGGCCTCGGCGGCGGTCCCGCCCGGCTTGGCGCGGGAGCGGGTGACGTGGATGCGCTCGGTGGTCGACACCGACGCCTACGTTAGCTGAGCAGCTTCACCCGCCAGCCGAAGCGGGCGGGGGTCGGATCGACGTTGCCGAAGCGGTCGATCGCCCGCACCTTGAACAGGTGCCTGCCCGGCTTCACCGAGCGCTTGAACGGGTTCGCGCAGGCCTTCCACTTCTTCTTGTCGAGCTTGCACCGGAAGCTCGACTGCGCCTCGGTCGAGGCGAAGCGGAACTTGGCGAGGCGCTTGAAGCCGAAGCGGGCGGGGCCGCGGACGATGCGGGTGTTCGGCGGCGTCCGGTCGGAGGGAAGCTCGGTGACGACGGCCGGACCGTCCCCTGCGCCCGGCGTCGTCGGCGCCTGCAGCTCGAAGGCGCCGATGTCGGAGCCGTCGCCGCCTTCGGTGTTGGAGATCGAGGGGAAGTCGACCGGCCGCGCAAGGCCACGCTGGTCGACACCGGAGCCGAAGGAGTTGCCACGGTCGACGACGGGGCTGTCCTCCCGTAGCGCGTGGGTCGGAGTCGGGCCGCCATTGTCAGCCAGCGGTTCCAGGCCGTCGATCACGCCCTCCAGGTCGGTCGGTTTGTTGAATTCGCAGGAGCCGTCTTCGTCGAGGTTGAAGCCTCCGGAGGTGATCAGGTCGGCGCAGTTGTCGCCTTCTCCGACCGGCCGGGAGACGATCGAGTTGCGGATCACGCTCCCAGAGGAGACGGCGAGGTTGTCGCCGACAACTTCCCCGACAGAGACCGAGGTGCCGAGTTCGGCGGCATTCCGCGTGATCGTCGAACCGGTGATCCCGACGCCGCTCCCCTGAATCCCACCGCCCCTGGAGACGTTGGTCACGCTTCCCCCGTTGGCGAAGACGCGGTTGCCGCTGATCGTGCTTTCCTCGATCGTCACGATCCCGCTCACGAGCACCAGCCCACCGCCGAAGGCTTCGGCTTTTTCGCCCCCTTCGGCTTCGGCAATGTTGCCGCTGATCGTGCTGCGTTCGACGAAGAGCGCGCCTTCGGATTCGATGCCTCCGCCGGCCGCGAGGGCCTGCCCACTGCCGCGGGCGGTCGCGAGGTTGTCGTGGATGAAGGTTTCGCGCAGCGTCAGGGAGCCGGTGTTGAGAATCCCCCCGGCGGTGCCCAGCCTGAGCCCGCTGCCTTCGTTGTCCGCCCAGTTGTTCGCGACCTCGACGCCGACCAAGGTCAGGCTGCCGAGATTGAGGATTCCGGCGCCCGAAGCTTCGAGCCCGTCGCGGATGCTCAGGCCGCTGAGCGAGACCACCGTCCCGGCGTTGACCTGGAGGATCCGGAAGGGAGGGGCTCCGCCGGCGCGTTCGAGCGCGAGCGAGCCTGCCCCCGGCCCGGCGACCGTGACGTCGTCGGCGATCGCCGGCAGGGCGGTCGCGAGTTGGATCGTGCCCGTGGCGCTGATCGAGATCGCGTCCGGGGCGGCGGGATCGTTCGAGGCTTGGATCGCTGCCCGCAGGCTGCCCGGGCCGCTGTCGGCGGTGTTCGTCACGGCGTAGGAAACGGCGCCAGCGGCGGCCGCCGGCAGGCAGGCGAGGATCACGACGAGCAGGCCGAGGAGTCGGAGCGGACGAGACATCCGCGGCAGCTTAGGCGGCGATGCCGGCGTCGGCAACCGGCTCTTTGTCGAAGACGCTCGCGTAGGCGGCGACGAGGGCGTCGGCGAAGGCGTCGAGATCCTGCTCGCCGCCGAGCTCGCGGGAGAGCGAGGTCATCGAGACCCCCTCGATCCCGCAGGGGACCACCCACTCGAACGGCTGCAGGTCGTTGTTGACGTTGACCGCGAGCCCGTGGGTGGTGACGCCGCGGCTGACGTGGAGCCCGATCGAGCCGATCTTGCGGGTGCCGACCCAGACGCCGGTCAGGCCCTCGATCATGCTTGCGCGCACGCCCGCCGCGCCCAGCGCGTCGATCATCGTCCGCTCCAGCCCCCGCACGTAGCGGTGGACGTCGCCGCCGTAGCCGCGCAGGTCGACGATCGGGTAGGCGACCAGCTGGCCGGGCCCGTGGTAGGTGACGAGGCCGCCGCGGTCGGTCTCCCGGACCTCGATCCCCTGCGCTTCGTACCAGGCGGCTCCCATCGGCAGCTCCTCCGGCTTCGAGCGGCGGCCGCGGGTGTAGACGGGCGGGTGCTCGAGCAGGAGCAGGACGTCGCCGACCTCGCCCAGCTGGCGCCGCGCCGCCAGCTCCTTCTGCAGCCCTCGCGCCTCCTCGTAAGGGACGATGCCGCGGCGCGCAACCAGGATCTCACCGCTCATTCTCGAATCGTTGCAGGAGTCGCCCCTATCCTTTAGGGCCGCCGACCATGGTCCAGTCCAAACCCCTCCGACCCGAATGGCTGCCGGCGGTGGCGCTCTCCTCTGCGCTGGCGCTGCTGATGCTGCTCTGGAGCCCGCCCGTCGGGGACCTCGCCGCGCAGGTCTTTCGCACCGAGCTCTTCGAGAGTGCCGGCCTCGCGATCTGGAACGGCAGCTGGTACGGCGGCCACTACACCCTCACCTACAGCCTGCTCTTCCCGCCGCTGGCCGCGCTGCTGGGGCCGCAGGTGGTCGGCGGCCTCGCCGTCGTTTCCTCCTCCTACCTCTTCGACCGCCTCGTCCGCGACCGCTGGGGGGTGGAGGCGCGCTGGGCGACGCTCTGGTTCGGCGCCGGCGTCGTCACCCTGCTCGCCGACGGCCAGCTGACCTTCGCCCTCGGCGTCGCCTTCGGCCTGGCGTCGCTGCGCTGCCTACAGACGGGTCGGGCGCCGCTGGCCCTCGCCGCCGCCGCGGCCTGTCCGCTGGCGAGCCCGGTCGCCGGCGCCTTCCTCGCCGGCGTTCTGCTCGCCGGCGCGGTCGAGTCCGGCCGCCGCGCCAGCCGCATCGCCTTCACCGCCGCCGCCCTGGCGCTGGGCCTCGTCCTGGCGCCGAAACTCGCCTTCCCCGAAGGCGGCCACTTCCCCTTCGTCTTCTCCTCCTACGTCGCGATCCCGCTCTGGTGCGCGGGGGCGCTGGTTCTCACGCAGGGGGTGCGGGAGGAGGAGCGGCAGCTGCGACGCGTGCTCGTCGCCTACGCCCTCGCCGCGACCCTGATCTGGCTGGTCCCGAACGCGATGGGCGGCAACGCGGTGCGGCTGGGGGCCCTCTTCGGCGGCCCGGTCCTGGCGGCGGTCCTGCTCTCGCGGCGGCCGCGCCCGACCGTCCCGATGTGGTTCTTCGCGCCGCTGCTGGCGCTGGCGATCGCCGGCAGCCTCTACTGGCAGCTGACCGCGAGCGTCACCCAGATCGCCCGCTCGGTCGGCGACCCCTCGACCGCCTCCGCCTACTTCCACCCGGTGGCGAAATGGCTGCGCGACGAGGACGCCGCCGGCGCCCGGATCGAGGTGCCGCCGACCGCCAACCACTGGGAGTCCGCCTACCTCGCCGACAAGTTCGACATGGCCCGTGGCTGGCTGCGCCAGCTCGACACCACCCGCGACGATCTCTTCTACGACGACAAAGCCCTGACCGAGGCGAGCTACGGCCGCTGGCTGCGCGCCAACGCGATCTCCTACGTCGCCCTGCCCGACGCCCCGCTCGACTACTCCTCCGTTCGCGAGCGCCGCCTGATCCTCGCCGCCCCCTCCTACCTGACCCTGCGCTTCCGCTCCGAGCACTGGCGGATCTACGAGGTGCGCGACCCGAAGCCGCTGATCGCGCCGATGAACGGCGCCGCCGCGCAGACGCTCTGGTTCGGCCGCCAGGGCTTCGCCCTCGACGTCCAGCGCCCCGGCAAGTTCCTCGTCCGCGTCAGCTTCACCCCCTACTGGTCGATCGCCCACGGCCACGGCTGCATCCTCCGCCGCGGTGACTGGACCGTCGCCCGCGCCAGCCGCCCCGGCATCTTCCGCGTCGCCGCCGACTTCAGCGTCGGCCGGGCGTGGAATGCGGCGACCGGCGCCAGCAAGACCTGCTGAGAGGGTCTGCGGCCGGCCCATCTCGGCGTCCTCGGTCGCTCGCGTGCGGAGCACGCCACGCTCCCTGCGTCCTTGAGCTGCTTGGCCGCAGACCCTCTCAGAGCGATCCGGAGAGAGTGGCTAGCGCTGCTTTCACTACGTGCTCCTCGTGGGGGATCGCGGCCTGCTCCAGGCGCTTGGAGTAGGGCATGTGAACGTCG
>DATMBY010000070.1:0-3416 GCA_035558995.1 Solirubrobacterales bacterium | reverse complement strand
CGGATGATCGAGTCCTCGACTTCGGCCGGGGCGACCATCATCAGGTCCGCGAGCTCGTCGATCACGCAGAGGATGTGCGGCAGCGGCGCCTCACCCCGCTTCTGCCGGACCTTGTTCAGCTCGTTCAGGTTGCGCGCCCGCGCCTCGCTCATGATCCCGTAGCGGCTCTCCATCTCGGTGATCAGGTTGGAGAGGACGTTGGCCGCCAGCCGCGGCGAGGTCACCACCGGCGTCAGCAGGTGGGGGACGTTCTCGTAGTGGTTGAGCTCGACCTGCTTGGGGTCGACCAGGACCAGCCGGACCTCGTTCGGCGAGGCCTGCATCAGGATCGAGGAGAGGATCGCGTTGACGCAGCCGCTCTTGCCCGAGCCGGTGGTGCCGGCGACGAGCACGTGCGGCATCTTCGCGATGTCGGTCCAGACCGCGTTGCCGTCGATCCCCTTGCCGAGCCAGGCGACCAGCGGCGAGGTCTTCTCCGGGCGGCCGGCGTAGATGTCGCCGAGGCGGACCATCTTGCGGGTCCGGTTGGGGACCTCGACCCCGACCGCCTGCTTGCCGGGGATCGGGGCGAGGATGCGGATGTCGGTCGAGGCCAACGCGTAGGCGATGTCGTTCGCCAGCTCGGTCACTTTCTTGACTTTGGTGCCGGGCGCCAGGCGCAGCTCGAAGCGCGAGACGTGGGGGCCGCTGACGACGCCGACGATCTTCGCTTCGACCCCGAAGTGGCCGAGCGTCTCGACCAGCTTTCGGCCGATCGCTTCCTGGTCTTTCGGGTCCGGGCCTTTGTCGCCCTTCCCGCGTTCGAGCAGCTTCGGCGAAGGCGGGCGGTAGTCGATCTCCTCCGACATGGTCACGCCGCGCTTGGAGCCCATCGGGGTGAGGCCGGCGTGGGCCCGGTCGCCCTCGTCGACGATCGCGACGGCATCCTCGGAGTCGTAGTTCTTCAGCTCAACCTGCTCGCCGACCTCGGGCTCGGCCTCCGGCTCCTCCTCTGCGGGCACCGCCGCGTCGAAGATCTGGGTGTCGAAGTCGTCCTCCTCGGCGAGAGCGACGGTCGGTTCGAAGTCCTCGTCCTCCTCGGGGTAGGCGCTCATCACGTCGGTCGCGCCGGCGACGGTGGCGGCCTCGGCCCGCGCCTGGCGGTGCTCGCGCCAGTCGGCGTGGGTCCTGGCAACGGTGCGCGCGGCCGCGTCGCCGCCGGCGAGCGCCCCGCCGAAGACTCCCCGCAGTCCCCTGCCGATCCCCCGCGCCAGGGCGGAGACCGAGGTGCCGGTCAGCAGCATCCCGCCGACGACCAGCAGCATCACCGTGAAGATGCGCGCCCCGACCTGGCCGAAGAGGTAGGTAAGGGCGGTTTCGGCGCCGTAGCCGACCTTGCCTCCCTCCCAGCCGAAGAAGAGGACGAAGACGAGGTAGACGCCGAAGGCGACGAGGAAGAGCGCGATCAGGTCGAGATGGCGCTGCTCGAGCCCGGCCGGCAGCCGCAGCCCGCCGGCTTTCGCCTTCCCTTTCGGTTTGCGCTTTGACGCAGCTTTGCCTCGTCGCGCCGATCCGGCGCGCTTCTTACGCACGAACATGTTTCCCCGTTCGACGCGGAGCCCTCCACCCCTGCGCGCCACTAAATTCGGCCTAAAAGTCGCGCGAAGCGGCGTTTTCCGCGGCTACCATCGTCTCGTGCTCTCTGAGATCGACCAGATCGGCGGCCGCGTCCTCGTCGTCGAGGACGACGTCGACATCGCCGACGTCCTCCGCCGCTCGCTTCGCAACGAGGGCTATGAAGTCCGCACCTCCGCCGACGGGGTCGAGGCGCTCGACGTCGCCGCCGGCTTCTCCCCCGACCTGGTCGTCCTCGACCTCGGCCTGCCGGGGATGGACGGGGTCGAGGTCTGCCGCCGCCTGCGCAGCGACGGCGACGTCCCGATCCTGATGCTGACCGCGCGGGCGGAGACCGAGGACCGGGTGACCGGCCTCGACAGCGGCGCCGACGACTACCTGGTGAAGCCGTTCGAGCGCAAGGAGCTGCTGGCGCGGATCCGGGCGCTGCTGCGTCGCCGCCCGCCGCGGGGCGCCGCCTCGCTGGAGGTCGGCGATCTCTGCCTCAACCCCGACACCCGCGAAGTCCGCCGCGGCGAGCGCGAGATCGAGCTGACCAACCGCGAGTTCGAGCTGCTCGAGTTCCTGATGCGGAACGAGCGCCTCGTCGTCTCCCGCGAGCGCCTGCTCGACGAGGTCTGGGGCTACGACCCGATGGCCGCGACCAACACGATCGACGTCTTCATCTCCAACCTGCGGCGCAAGCTCGAGGGCGGCGGCGAGGGACGCCTGCTCCACACCAAACGCGGGGCCGGATACGTCCTCAAGGCCTGAGGTGCTCCCCGTGCGCCGGCTGATCCGCCCCAGGTCCTGGCCGGTGCGCTGGCGGCTCGCGCTCGTCTCCTCCGGGCTGACGCTGGCGATCCTCCTGCTCTTCGGCGGCCTGATCGGCAAGATCGCAACCGAACGGATCCGCGACGACTTCAACGGGGAGGTGACGAGCGCGGCGAAGATCCTCTCCGGGCAGATCCAGGTCGTCTACCCCGCCTTCGGCGGCAAACCGCAGGCGATCGAGCGGCCGCAGCTGATCGACGCCTTCGCTCTCCCCGACGACGCCTCGGTCTGGGTCTACGACGCCGAAGGCAACGTGATCACCTCGAACGAAGAAGCCGAATCGCTGGGCACGCCGAAGCGAGGGCTCGCGGACTTCAACGGGATGCGGGTGGCGACCGAACCGATCCGCGACGAAACCCGGACGATCACCGGCTTCGTCCAGTACGGCCGCAGCCTCAGCCACGTCGAAGAGACGGTCGACCGGGTCTGGCTGCTGGTCTTCGGCGGCATCCTCGGCGGCACCCTGCTTGCCGTCTTCGCCGGGGTGATGATCGCCCGTCGCGCGATGCGGCCGATCGCCTCGCTGACCGCGACCGCGCGGGACATCGCCGCCACCCGCGACCCCTCGAAGCAGATGCCCGAGCCGGCGGCCGACGACGAGGTCGGCGAGCTGGCCCGAACCCTGGACCAGATGCTGCGCTCGCTCGACGCCGCCCGAGCCGAACGCGAGGGCGTGATGCAGAAGCAGCGCGAGTTCGTCGCCGACGCCTCGCACGAGCTGCGGACGCCGCTGACCAGCGTCCTCGCCAACCTCGAGCTGCTGCAGGCATCGCTCGACGGCGGCGGACAGGCCGAGGACCGGGAGATCGTCGACTCGGCCCTGCGCTCCTCGAAGCGGATGGGACGCCTGGTCGGCGACCTGCTGCTGCTGGCCCGTGCCAACGCCGGCCGCTTCGAGGCCCACAGGCGCGTGGACCTGGCTGAGATCGCCGGCGACGCGGCGGCGGAGGCGGCACCGCTGATGGGCGAGCGCCGGCTCGTAGTCGAGA
>DATMBY010000069.1:0-20025 GCA_035558995.1 Solirubrobacterales bacterium | reverse complement strand
CCTTGGCGATCTCGGCCGCATCGGGCTCGAAGCGCTGCGCCTCCTGGACCACCAGCTTCGTCTCGCCACGATCCTTGTGGTCGATCCGGCCGCGGACGAGGACGATCGCGTCGGGCTGGATCACCGCCGCGCTCTCGGCCTCGTCGGCCTTGAAGACCAGCATCTCGACCTGCCCCTCGACGTCGTCGAGGGTCGCGAACATCATCTGGCTGCCGCTCTTGGTGCGGATCTTCTTGCAGTCGACGACGATGCCGCCGACCGTCACCCAGCCGCCGTCGGGCTTGGTCGCCAGCTGCGCCAGGCTGCAGTCGACCCGCGCCCGCAGCGCCGGCCCGACTTCGGTCAGCGGGTGCGAGGACAGGTAGGTGCCGAGCGTCTCCTTCTCCATCGCCAGCATCTCGGCCCGGTCGAACTCGGCACCGGGGATCGGCGGCCGGTGGTGGGCGCCCTGCGAGTGCGCCTCTCCCCCGCCCTCTTCGCCGAAGTCGAAGATCGAGCCCTGGCCCATCTGCGCGTCCTCCTGCGCCTTCTGGCCCGCCGACTGCGCCGCCGGCAGCGTCTCCAGCATCCCCTTGCGGCTGTCGCCGGTGGAGTCGAGGGCGCCGCACTTGATCAGGCATTCGATCGCGCGTTTGTTCACGGCTCTCGAGTCGACCCGCTCGCAGAAGTCCCAGATCGACTCGATCGGCTTCTCCTCGCGGGCGCGGAGGATCGCCTCCACCGCCTGGTGGCCGACGTTCTTGACCGCGTCGAGGCCGAAGCGGATCGCGTTCTCGGAGACGACGAAGGAGTGGTCGGAGGAGTTGACGTCGGGGGGCAGCACGTCGATCCCCATCTCCGAGCAGCGGTTGACGAAGAAGGGCACCTTGTCTTTGGTGTTCATCACCGAGGAGATCACCGCCGCCATGTACTCGGCCGGGTAGTTGGCCTTGAGGTAGGCGGTGCGGTAGGAGATCAGCCCGTAGCAGGCGGCGTGGGACTTGTTGAAGGAGTAGTCGGCGGCGGCTTCGTTCAGCTTCCAGAGGTCCTGCGCGACCCTGGTGTCGGTGCCCGACTGGGCCAGCCCTTCCATGAATTTGTCTTTCATGGTCGCCATCAGGTCGCGCTTCTTCTTGCCGATCGCCTTGCGCAGGTCGTCCGCCTCGGCGCCCGAGAAGCCGGCCATCTGGCGGGCGATCTGCATCAACTGCTCCTGGTAGATGACGCAGCCGTGGGTCTCCTTGGTGATCGCTTCCATTCGCGGGTCCGGATAGCGCACCGTGGACGGGTCTTTCTTGCCTTTGGCGTAGGTGGGGATGTAGGCCATCGCGCCAGGCCGGTAGAGGGCGCCGAGGGCGACGATGTCGGCGAACTCGGTCGGCTTCACCTTGCGCAGGGCGTCGCGCATCCCCTCCGACTCGAACTGGAAGACGCCGGTCGAGTCGCCGCCCGCCAGCATCTCGTAGGTCTTGGCGTCGTCGATCGGGATCTGCTCCATGTCGATCCGCTCGCCGCGCGAGCGCTCGATGATGTCGATCGCGTCCTCGATCACGTCGAGGTTCCGCAGGCCGAGGAAGTCCATCTTCAGCAGCCCGATCTCCTCGATCGGGCCCATCGAGTACTGGGTGACGATCTTGTACTGGCGCTCGGGTTTGCCGGTCCCGTTGCCGTTGCCGCCGGCGGGGGCGCTCTTGTCCTCGGCCAGCTGGAGGGGGACGATCTCGTGCAGCGGCCGGTCGGCGATGACGACGGCGGCGGCGTGGATCGAGTTGTTGCGGATGATCCCCTCGAGGCCCTGGGCGACGTCGATGACCTTCTTCGCGTCGGGCTCGGAGTCGTAGGTTCGTTTCAGCTCCTGCCCGGCCTTCAGGCACTCCGCGAAGGAGGGGCTGCGACCCATGATCGGCTCCGGGATCTGCTTCGCCAGCTTGTCGCCGGTGGCGTAGTCGAAGCCGAGCACGCGGGCGGCGTCGCGGGTCGCCGCGCGCGGGGCCATCTTGCCGAAGGTGATGATCTGGGCGACCGACTCGCGGCCGTATTTCTCGCCGACGTAGCGGATCATCCGCTCGCGGCCGCGGACCGAGAAGTCGATGTCGATGTCCGGCATCGATTTGCGGCCGGGGTTGAGGAAGCGCTCGAACATCAATTCGTTCTCGAGCGGGTCGAGGTCGGTGATCTTCAGGCAGTAGGAGACGATCGACCCGGCGGCCGAGCCGCGGCCCGGACCGACCGCGATCCCATTGCGCTTGGCGTAGCTGACGAAGTCCCAGACGATCAGGAAGTAGGACTCGAAGCCCATCTCCTCGATCACCCCGAGCTCGAACTCAAGCCGCTCGACCGCCTCGGCGGGCGGCGGGTCGCCGTAGCGGGCGCGGAGGCCGTCCATCGCGATCCGCCGCAGCATCGCCCCCGGCTCCTCGCCGTCTTCGGTCGGGTAGCGTGGCAGCAGCAGCTTGCCGAGCTCGATCTCGATCTCGCAGCGCTCGGCGATCTCCATCGTCGTCGGCACCGCATCCGGCCACTCGGCGAAGGACTCGGCCATTTCGGCGTTGTCCTTGATGTAGAACTCGTTCGTGTCGAAGCTCATCTTCGGCATCTGCAGGGTCGACTTCGTCTGCACGCAGAGCAGCGCCGCGTGGTTGTCGAAGTCCTCGCGGCGCAGGTAGTGGACGTCGGCGGTGCCGACCAGCGGCCGCCCCAGCTCGCGGGCGAAGCGGACGATCCCCTGGTTGGCCTTGTCCTGCTCGGCGATCCCGTTCTTCTGCACCTCGAAGTAGACCTGCTCGGGGCCGAAGGCGTGGATCAGGTCGTCGAGGTGGGCGCGGGCGTCGTCCTCGCGCTCTTCGACCAGGCGGCGGCAGAAGCGCGACTGCAGGCAGCCGGTGAGGGCGATCACGCCCTCGGCGTGCTGGGAGAGCAGCTCCATGTCGACGTTGGCCTTGCCGCGGGAGAAGCCCTCGAGGAAGCCGGCGGAGGTGAGCTTGACCAGGTTGGCGAAGCCCGTGTCGGTCTCGGCCAGCAGGGTCAGGTGGTTGCGCTCGTACCGCGTCTGCTCCTTGATCGCCCTGCGGTCGTCGACGAGATAGGCCTCGAGCCCGGCGATCGGCTTGATCCCCTGCTTCTTGCAGGCCTTGTAGAGGTCGACGGCGCCGTTCATGACGCCGTGGTCGGTCAGCCCCAGGGCCGGCTGGTCGAGTTCCGCCGCCCGCTTCGCCATCGCGTCGATCTTGCAGGCGCCGTCGAGCAGCGAGTACTCGCTGTGGGCATGGAGGTGTACGGCCGACGCGGTGCTCATCGAGATCTTCGATGATGCCAATCCGGGCAGATGTAACGGCTGGGTTTCGCCCCCTTTTGCGCGACTTCCGCGACAGTCGCGCGGGGGGTTTTCGCGGAAGGTCCGGGGTCGGGGTGCGGGGCTAGCCGCAGACCCAGGCGCTGGGGCCGGAGTCGGCCCAGATTTCGGCGGCGATCCGGTCCTGTTCGGCCTTCGGCGCGTTCTGGGGTTCGCCCTGGCCGCCGTAGAGTTCCCAGGTCGAGGGGAGAATCTGGTAGGCGCCGCCGGCCCCGCTGGAGGGGTTGAGGGCGCTGTAGTTGCCGCCGGACTCGCACATCACGATGTAAGTCGGGATCGAGTAGGGCCCGCCGAGCCAGCGGCCGACTTCTTCTTCGGCTTCGGCTTCCGATTCCGCCAGGCGCGCTTCCTGCAGCTCCTCGACCCAGGAGGAGATGTCCGATTTCAGCGTCGCCAGCGCCGCTTCGCGGTCGGCGCGGAGCGACTGCAGGCGGGCGGCCGCGGCCTGCGCCGCCTCGCGCACCGCGGCGATTTCCTCGCGGGCGACTTCGAGCCGTTCGTCGTAGGCGATCGCTTCCGCCTTCAGCTCGGCGACCGCCAGCACCTGCCGGTGCACCGCCGAGCGCACCTCGGCGACCCGGTCGGCGAGGGCGCTGTCGGCTTCGGAGATCGCCCGCAGGTAGTCGCTCTGGGTGACGAAGTCCTCGTAGTTGCCGGACCCGAGGACGAGGTCGGCGGTGCTCGGCATGCCGCTCTCGTAGATCGCCACCAGGCGCTCGGCCAGGACCCGGCGCGAGCGCTGCAGCCGCGCCTTCTCCACCGCCAGCCGGTGCTGGGTCAGCACGAGCTTTCGGGCCAGTTCCGCGGCGTGCTCGCGCCCTTCGGTCAGCAGCGCGGTCAGCTCTTCCTCTTCGGCGGCGGCGTCCTTCGCTTCGCCTTCGGCGCTCGCCAGTTCAGCCGTCGTCGCCTGCAGCTGCGAGGCGAGCGAGCCGGCCTCGTCGCGGGCCGAGGCGAGTTTCGTTTCAAGCTGCTCGGCTTCGGTCGCGCCGGCCCTGCCGGCGGTCGCGACGAGGATCGCCAGCAGCGCGCAGAGGCACGCCGCGGCGCAGATCCTCAGCAGATCTCTTCGGACTTCGAACGGCCGCACAGGGGAGCGAGGCTAGCGAGCCGCTCGCAAAATCCCTGCAAGTCGACGATAACCCGCAAGCGAAGTTGCGGTTCTACCCTTCCGGGACTTCGCGCTTTGCCAGGTAGGCGATCCCGGCGACCGCCGCGACGCCTGCCACGCCCAGCGCGATCCGCGCCTCGCGCCGGTAGCGGCGCCGCAGGTAGCCGAAGGCGAACTTGACCGAGGCCCTGCCGATCCGGTTGTACATCAGCCCTCCCCCCGCTGGCGCAGCCGGTGCGCCATCCGCGACTGCAGCGACCAGAGCTCGATGAACCCCGGCGAGGCATTTTGGTCGAAGAGGCCGCCGGACTCCGAGAAGGTCGCCAGCTCGGCGTCGTAGACGGCGTTGGGCGAGGAGCGGGTGACGACGCGGGCGCTGCCCTTGAAGAGACGGAGGCCGATCTCGCCGCTCACCTGGGCGCTGACCGCGTCCATGTAGGCGTCGAGGTCGGTGCGCAGCGGCTCCCACCAGAGCCCGGCGTAGACGAGGTAGCCCCACTTCTGGTCGAGCGCCGGCTTGAACTGGTTCTGGTGGATCGTCCCGACCAGCCGCTCCAGCTCCTCGTGGGCGGTGAGGACGATCGCCGCCGCCGGCACCTCGTAGATGTCGCGAACCTTGAGGCCGACGATCCGGTCCTCGATGTGGTCGACGATGCCGACCCCGTGGCGGCAGCCGATCTCGGCCGCCTTTTCCAGCAGCTCGACCAGGCCGAGGCGCTCGCCGTTCAGCGAGACCGGCACCCCGGCCTCGAACCCGACCGTCACCGTCTCCGCCTCGTCGGGGGCCTCCTCCGGGCGGGTCACAAGCTGGAAGACGTCGTCCTCGGGAGCGTGGCCGAGGTCCTCGATCCAGCGCCCCTCCGAGGAGCGGCCCCAGAGGTTGTCGTCGATCGAGTAGGGCGCGACCTCGGTGCCGCCCTTGACCGGGATCCCGTTTTCGCGGGCGTAGGCGATCTCCTCCTCGCGGCCCATCTCCCAGGAGCGAACCGGGGCGATCGTCTTCAGCTCCGGCGCCAGGGTCGCGACCGTGGCCTCGATCCGGACCTGGTCGTTGCCCTTGCCGGTGCAGCCGTGGGCGATCGTGTCGCAGTTGGTCTGCCGCGCGTACTCAACCGCGAGCTGGGCGATCAGCGGCCGGCCGAGCGCGGTGAAGAGCGGGTAGCCGTTGCCGTAGACGGCGTTGGCCTTGATCGCCGGGGCGACGAACTCGGCGGCGAAGCGCTCGCGGGCGTCGACGACGTGGCACTCGACCGCGCCCAGCTGCTTCGCCTTCGCCTCGATCACGCCGTAGTCCTCGCCCGGCTGGCCGAGGTTGACCGTGAGGCAGACGACCTCGGCCTCGTAGTGGTCCTGGATCCACTTCAGCATCACGCTCGTGTCGAGCCCGCCCGAATAGAGCAGGAGGACGCGATGGACGCTGGCCGGATCCGCCTCGTAGGTCGCGGTCGGCTGGAAGTGGGGCTGATCGCTGCTCACGGGGGCGGAAGTCTCGCACCTCGCTCGCGGGGAAGACTTCTAGGGGGCTTCGATCCCCCCGCTGCCGCCTTCTTCGGCTTCTTCGACGGGCGGCTCTTCTTCGGCTTCTTCTTCCGGAGCTTCTTCGTCTTCTTCGATCGCCGGTTCTTCTTCTTCGGCTTCGGGCGTCGTCGATTCCGTCGTCGTGGTGGTCGAGCTTTCGGTCGTGGTCGAGCTTTCCAGCGTCGGCACGGTCGAGGTGTCGCCACCGCCGTCGTCGTTATTGGCGATCACGATCACGGCGATCAGCAGGCCGACGATCACCGCGACGAGGCCGGCGACGAGGAGCCGCATGTTGCCGTGCGGGCGGCCGTCGCCCGGACCGCCGGGCCCGCGGTCTTCAGGTCCCATCAGTCGCGTCGGGTCCTCGTGCATCGCCTACCGCTCCTCCGGTCCGAGAATGGCGTCGAGGATCGCGTCGACGTCCTCGATCTCGAACCCGTTTCGCAGCCGCTCGGCGATCTCCTCCCTGCTGCTGCCGGAAACCGCCATCTGCGTCGCCAGGAGGCGGGCGCCGGGCCCGTCCGAGGATCGCTCGGGCGGCTGCGCCGGCGCGGCAGCCGGGGCGTCCTCGACCGGTACCGCCCGCAGGCGCGGCGTCTCCTCGGATTCCTGCTCCTCGGCGAGGTCGTGCCGCTGCCGCGCATCTGCCGGGGGCGCCTCTCCCGGCTCGATTCGCTCCCTCGCCTCTTCCAGGGTGCCCTGCAGTCGTTCGGCCTCCCGCCGCAGGGAGACCGCCTGGCCAAGCAGGGTCTCGATCAGGTCGCCCAGCTCGCCGGCCCGCCCCACCGCCATCCGGTCGGCCTCGGCGCGGGCCTGCGCCAGGTACCGCCGTGCCTGCGCTTCGGCGTCGTCGATGACGCTCTCGGCGGCCCGCTCGGCCGCCTCGACGATCGCCTCCAGGCGCTCGGCCGTATCGGCGCGCAGGGCTTTCTGAGAGCCCTGTTTCTTGGAGATGTCGGTTGGCTTGCCGCCGCGGCTCATGAGCTGGAGAAGCCTAGAAGCGATTCCTCGATCAGGCCGACCGCGAGGTCGACGTGGTCGGAATCGATCACCAGCGGCGGCAGCAGGCGCAGCGTGTCGGGCCGCGGCGCGTTGACAACGAGGCCGCGCTCGAGCAGGTCGGCGCCGACGGCGGCGGCGTCGATCCCCTCCTCGAGGGCGACGCCGACCATGAGGCCGCGGCCGCGGGTGCCCGCGACCCCGTCGAGCGCCTCGAGCCGCTCGCAGAGATAGGCGCCGAGCTCACGCACGTTCCGCAGCAGGACCGGGTCGTCGACGACGTCGAGGACGGCGATCGCGGCGGCGGTGGCGACGGGGCCACCGGCGAAGGTCGAGCCGTGGTCGCCCGGCTCCAGCGCCTCGGCCGCGGCCGGGCCGGCGATGCAGGCGCCGATCGGGTAGCCGCCGCCGAGCGCCTTGGCGCTGGTGATCACGTCAGGGCGGACCGGCGTCTGCTCGTAGGCCCAGAGGGAGCCGGTGCGCCCGACCCCGGTCTGGATCTCGTCGAGGATCAGCAGCGCCCCCGCCTCGTCGCATGCCTGCCGGGCGGCCAGCAGCGCCTCGTCGGTGATCGGGAAGACCCCGGACTCGCCCTGGATCGGCTCGATCAGGACCGCGGCCGTGCTCTCCCCCACCGCTTCGCGCAGGGCGCTCGCGTCGTTGCGGGGGACGGCGCGGAAGCCGGGCAGCATCGGGCCCAGCGCCTCGTTTGCCGCCAGCGCCGGCGTCGCCGCCAGCGCCCCGTAGCTGCGGCCGTGGAAGTCGCTCTCGAAGCTGACGATCTCCGGCTCGGCGATCCCGCGCCCGTGGGCGTGCTTGCGGGCGATCTTGATCGCGCACTCGTTCGCCTCGGTGCCCGAGTTGGAGAAGAAGACGCGGCCGCCGAGGCTCGACTCCGCCAGCCGCTCGGCCAGCCGCGCCATCGGCTCGGTGTAGAAGAGGTTGGAGACGTGCATCAGCCGCTGGGACTGCTCCTGGACCACCTGCACGACGTCGGGGTGGCAGTGGCCGACCGAGCAGACCGAGATCCCGGTGAGGAAGTCGAGGTAGCGCTTGCCCTCGGCGTCCCAGAGCAGCGCCCCTTCGCCGCGGACGAAGTCGACCGGCGCCCGCTTGTAGGTTCGCATCAGGTAGCGCTCCTCGAGCGACCGTGCCTGCTCGAACCCGATCTCCCGCGTGGCGTCGGTCACGGCGTGACCATCGTGCCGATGCCGGCGTCGGTGAACAGCTCCAGCAGGAGGCTGTGCGGGATCCGGCCGTCGATGATGTGGGCGGACTGGGCGCCGCCGCGGATCGCGTCGATGCAGGCCTGCAGCTTCGGCCGCATCCCCCCTTCCAGGCTCGGCAGCTTCGCGTCGACCTCGTCGACGGTGGCACGGGAGATCAGCGAGCCCTCGTCGGCCGGGTCGTCGAACCAGCCTTCGACGTCGGTGAGGAAGACCGCCTTGTGCGCGCCGATCGCGGCGGCGACCTTGCCGGCCGCCTCGTCGGCGTTGACGTTGTAGGACTGTCCGCCGCGGTCGGAGGCCGAGGAGGCGATAACCGGGATGTAGTCGGCGGCGATGTGCTTGAGGACGTCGACGTCGACCCGGTCGATCGAGCCGACGAAGCCGACCTGCTCGGCGTTGGCCACCGGCGAGACCTCGAACAGGTTGCCGTCCTCCCCGGAGAGCCCCACGGCGGCCTGGCCGTGGCGGTTCAGCCGCTGCACGATTTCCGAGTTGATCTTCCCGGCGAGGACCATCTGCGCGACCTCGACGGTCGCGGCGTCGGAGACCCGCAGCCCCTCATGGAAGCGGACCTCCAGGTCGAGTTTCTCCATGTAGCGGGTGATCTCCGGCCCGCCGCCGTGGACGATCACCGGGTTGAGCCCGACGTACTTGAGCAGGACGACGTCGGTGGCGAAGGCTTCGCGCAGCTCGTCGTCGAGCATCGCCGCGCCGCCGTACTTGATCACGATCGTGCGGCCGTGGAACTCGCGGATGTAGGGGAGCGCCTCGAGGAGGGTGCCGACGCTGCCGCTGTCGTAGCGGGTGTTGTTGTGATGCGTGTTGATGTCCTGGGTCACGTCGTGTATTCCGCGTTCAGCTTGACGTAGTCGTAGCCGAGGTCGGAGAACCAGACGTGGGCGGCGTAGTTCCCGCGCCCGAGCCGCAGACCGATCTCCGCCTCGGCGACGTCGGCCCCCAGCTCCGATGCGTCGATGTTCTCGGCGCCGAGCTCCTCCAGGTCCTCGCCGACCAGGGCGGCGCCGGCGGCCTGGGCGATCCGGCCCCAGTTGGGGTCGCGGCCGAACAGCGCCGTTTTGACCAGCGGCGAGTTGGCGATCGCGCGGGCGACGCGCTCGGCCTCGGCCTGGCTGGCGGCCTCGGAGACCTCGATCCGGGCGGTGCGGGCTGCGCCCTCGCCGTCGCGGACGATCTCGATCGCCAGCTGCCTCAGCACCGCCTCCAGCAGTCCCTCGGGCAGCGGCTGACCGGCCTTGCCGGAGGCCTGCAGCAGGACCGTGTCATTGGTGCTCATCTGGCCGTCGACGGTGATCCGGTTGAAGGAGCCCTCGACCGCGGCGCGCAGGCGCGCGTCCGCGTCGGGGACGACGGCGTCGGTCTGGACGAAGCAGAGCATCGTCGCCATGTTCGGCTCGATCATCCCCGCCCCCTTCGCCTGGGCGGAAAGCGTCACGCCCCCGGCGCGCAGGGTGCAGCGCTTGGGCCAGCGGTCGGTGGTGAGGATCGCGTCGGAGAAGGCCCCGCCGCCGTCGGGCGCGAGCGTCTTCGCGGCCTCGGCGATGCCGACGAGGACGGCGTCGACCGGCAGCGGGACGCCGATCGTCCCGGTCTCGGCGACGGCGACTTGCGGCTGCTCGAGGCCCAGCTGCCTGGCGGCGACCGTCGACATCGCCAGCGCGTCGGCGTATCCCTGCGCGCCGGTCTCGGCGTTGGCGTTGCCGCTGTTGACGACGGCGGCGCGGATGCCGCCGGCCTCGCAGCGCTCGCGGCAGACCCGGATCGGCGCCGCGGCGGAGGCGTTGCGGGTCAGCACCAGGGCCGAGCTGACCTGCTCGGCGTCGCAGGCGAGCAGGCCGACGTCGGTGCGGCCGCCGCCCTTGAGCCCGCAGTGGGCGCCGCCGGCGCGAAAGCCCGGGGCTAGCTGGGCGGGGTCGAGCTCCTCGACGCCGTCGGGAGCATCGACCCAGCGCGACCTGAAGAAGCCATCACCCGCCGGAATGCTCCGCTTCGCGTCCGCTTCCGGCGCCTTCATCTCAGCCCCGCCGTCTCGTCCAGCCCCAGCATCAGGTTGAGGTTCTGCACGCCCTGGCTGGAGGCGCCCTTCCAGATGTTGTCGATCGCCGAGAAGGCCATCACCCTCCCCCGCTCCTCGACCGTGACGTAGACGTGACACTCGTTCGTGTCTCGGACCGCGCGCAGGTTCGGCGGGCCGTCGAGGACGTGGACGAAGGGCTCGCCGCCGTAGCGGCGGTCGTAGAGCGCGCGGATCGCCTCCTTCGAGGTCGCCTCGGAGAGGGTCGCGAAGCAGGTCGCCAGCTCGCCTTGGTCGAGCGGCAGCAGGTGCGGGACGAAGGTGACCGGCGCCGGGCTGCCGAGCGCCGCCAGCTCCTGCTCGATCTCGGGCCGGTGGCGGTGTCCCTCGGTCCTGTAGGGGAAGGCGTTCTCGGTCATGTTCGAGAAGTGGACGAGGTCGTCGCTGGCGCGGCCGTAGCCGGAGGTGCCCTGCATCGCCGAGACGAAGACCTCCGATAGCAGCCCCTGTTCGGCCAGCGGCGCCAGCGCCAGGACGCTCGCGGTCGGGTAGCAGCCAGGGGTGGCGACCAGGGTCGCCTCGCGCAGCTCGTCGCGGTAGAGCTCGGTGAGGCCGTAGACGCCGGTCCCGAAGAGGTCGGGCGCCCCGTGCTCCCCGTACCAGCGCTCGTAGGTCTCGCGGTCGCGCAGGCGGAAGTCGGCGGAGAGGTCGACGACGAGGATCCCCCGCTCGCGCAGGGCGGCGTCGGTCGGGGCGGCCGCCCCGTGGGGGTAGGCGACGATCGCCGCGTCGACCTCGGGCAGGTCGTCGAGGTCGAGCTCGGTCAGCTCGATCGGCGCCCGGTAGCGGGGGTGGAGGTCGCACAGCCGCTTGCCGGCGTCGCTGCGCGAGGTGGCGGCGACCAGGTCCAGGCCCGGGTGGTCGTGGACGATCTGCGCCGCGAGCGCCCCGGTGAAGCCGGAGGCGCCGGCGACGAGGACGTGCTTATTCACGCAGGGCTCCCCCGATCTCCTCCAGCTTCGCCTTGATCCGCTCCCGCAGGCCGCCGACCTCCTCGTCGGTGAGGGTGCGATCGGGGGCGCGGAACTCGAGGTTCAGCGCCAGGCTCTTGCGGCCCTCGCCGACCTGCTCGCCCTCGTAGAGGTCGAAGACCTCGGCCGCCTGCAGCAGCTCGCCGCCGGCGCCGAGGATCGCCTCGCGCACCGCGCTCGCCGGCGTCTCCGCCGGCACGACGACGGCCAGGTCCTGGTAGACGGCGGGGAAGGTGGTGACGTCCTCGTAGGTCTCCTCGCCGAGGGTCGCGGCGGCGAGGAGCGGCGCCAGGTCGAGTTCGAAGGCGACGGCCGCGTCGAGGTCCCAGGTCCTGCAGACCAACGGATGCACCTCGCCGAGCCAGCCGGCCGCCACGCCGCCGACCGAGACCGCCGCCGAGCGGCCCGGGTGCAGGAACGGCTCCTCGGCTGGTGAGAAAGCAAGCTCCAGCCCCAGCCCACGCGCCAGCGCTTCGGCGACGCCCTTGAGAACGAAGAAGTCCGCGGCCTCACCGCCGCCGCGCCAGGAGCGCGGGGCCAGCGAGCCGACCGCGATCGCCGCCAGCCGCTCCGGCTCGGCAAACGGCGCTGGCTGATCCCCGGCGAAATGCCCCGCTAGCGGATCGACGGGACGATTTCCCTCCATATGGGGGTAGTTTCGTCCCGTCGGCGGATCGGTCAGGTAGACGCGGGCGGATTCGAAGAGCGCCAGGGCGTCGCTGCCGCGGGCGACGTTGCGCGCGGAGACGACGAGCAGGGAGCCGAGCAGGGTCGTGCGCATCGCCGACTGCTCCTCGGAGAGCGGGTTGGCGAGCAGGACCGGGGTCGCCCGCGCGTCGTCGCTCGGGATCCGCAGGCGCCTGGCCTCACCGGGGTCGGTGAAGCTCCAGCCGACGACCTGGTCGAAGCCGAGGTCCCGCAGTACATCCTCGGCCCGCCGCCGCAGCCGCTGCTCGCGGCTGAGCCCGCCAACGGCCTCCCCGGTCGAGGGCAGCGTCGTCGGCAGGTGCTCGTCGATCCCGTGAACCCGCGCCACCTCCTCGATCAGGTCCACCTCGCGGGTGACGTCGTAGTGGCGCTCGGACGGCACCGTCACCAACAGGTCCTCGCCCTCGGGCTTGGCCGCGAAGCCGAGCCGCTCCAGGTAGGTCCTCTGCTCCTCCTGGGAGATCGTCATCCCCAGCAACCCCGAGACGCGCGCCGCCCGCAGCGTCAGCCGCCGCGGCTCCGGTGCCTCGGCGGCGACGTCGATCGTCCCCGGCACCATCGTCGCGCCGCAGAGCTCGACCAGCAGCCGCGAGGCGATCCGCTGCGCCCGCAGGGTCAGCTCCGGGTGCAGCTGCTTCTCGAAGCGGGCCGAGGCTTCCGAGCGCAGCCCCAGCATCCGCGAGGTGCGGAGGATGTTGGTCCCGTTCCAGCAGGCGACCTCGAGCAGGACCCGGGTCGTCTCCCCGGAGACCTCGGAGCACTGGCCGCCCATGATCCCGGCGACGCCCGAGGGCCCTTCGCGGTCGCAGACGAGGACGGTCTCGGCGTCGAAGGTGCGCTCGACGCCGTCGAGGGTCGTCATCTTCTCCCCCTCGCCGGCGGTGCGGACGATCAGCTCCCCGCCCGGGACCCGGTCGAGGTCGAAGGCGTGCAGCGGCTGCGCGGTCAGCAGCATCACGTAGTTGGTGATGTCGACGACGTTGTTGATCGGGCGCTGGCCGGCTGCCGTTAATCGCTGCTGCAGCCAGAGCGGCGAGGGTCCGATCATGACGTCGGTGAAGACGCGGGCGGTGAAGCGCGGGCAGAGCTCGGGGACCTCGACAGTTATTGAGGCGTAGTCCGAGGCCGACTCCGCGCCGGCGACCGGTCCGTAGCCGGACGCCTCCCCCTCCCCCGCGGCCGGCGCGTCCTCGACCCAGGGGGGGGCGCCGAGCGGAGCGCCGGTGATCGCGTGCACCTCGCGGGCGATGCCGTATACGCCGAAGCAGTCGCTGCGGTTCGGCGTCACCTCGATCTCCAGCACCGCCTCCCCCAGCGGCAGCACCTCGGCCAGCGGGGTTCCCGGCGCGGGGCCGTCTTCGAGGACCATGATCCCGTCCGCCTCCTCGGCGATTTCGAGCTCGGCGGCGGAGAGGATCATCCCTTCGGAGGGAACGCCCCGCAGCTTCGCCTTGCGGATCTTCATCCCGCCCGGCATCGTCGCTCCGGGCAGGACGACCGCCACGGTCTGGCCGGCGTCGACGTTGGGAGCGCCGCAGACGATCGTTCGCTCGCCCTCGCCGGTGTCGACCCGACAGACGCTGAGGCGGTCGGCGTTCGGGTGCTGCTCGCGCTCCAGCACCTTGCCGACGACGAAGCCCTCGCCGGACTCCAGACCGACGGTCTCGATCCGCTCGACCTCGGTCCCGGTCATCACCAGGCGGTCGGCCAGCGCCGCCGGCTCCATTCCGGGGTCGCAGTACTCGCGCAGCCAGCTGTCAGGGATTCTCATACCCAACACCTCACGAGAACTGCTCCAGCATCCGCACGTCGTTGTCGAAGAACCGCCGCAGGTCCGGCACGCCGTGGCGCAGCATCGCCACCCGCTCGACCCCGATCCCGAAGGCGAAGCCCTGGACCTGCTCGGGGTCGTAGCCGTGCGGTTCGACGAAGCCGAGGACGTTGGGGTCGACCATGCCGGCGCCGAGGATCTCGATCCAGCCCTGGCCCTTGCAGAGGTTGCAGCGCTCGCCGCCCGTCAGCTCGCCGCTGCCGCCGCACTGGAAGCAGGAGACGTCGACCTCGACGCTGGGCTCGGTGAAGGGGAAGAAGTGCGGCCGCAGGCGCAGCTCGCGGTCGCCGCCGAAGAGCGCCTGGCACATCGCCAGCAGCGTCCCCTGGAGGTCGGCGAGGGTCAGCCCCTCGGCGATCGCCAGCCCCTCGACCTGGTGGAACATCGGGCTGTGGGTGGCGTCGGAGTCGCGGCGGTAGACCTTGCCGGGGACGACGACGAAGATCGGCGGCGGCTTCGCCTCCATCGAGCGCACCTGCATCGGCGAGGTGTGGGTGCGCAGCAGCACGTCGGGGTGCGACTGCACGTAGAAGGTGTCCTGGAGCATCCGCGCCGGGTGGCCGGGCGGGTGGTTGAGCGCGGTGAAGTTGTAGTAGTCGTGCTCGATCTCGGGGCCTTCGGCGACGTGGTAGCCGAGGCCGACCATCGTGTCCTCGATCAGCCGCGTGGTGCGGGCGATCAGGTGCGGGTGGCCGACCGGCCGCGGCGGCGATCCGGGCAGGGTGACGTCGACCGTGTCGGTGGCCAGCCGCGACTCCAGCTCGGTGGCGCCGAGTGCCTCGGCGCGCGCCTCCAGCAACGCCTCCAGCTCCTTGCGGGCGCGGTTGGCGGCGCCGCCGACCTGGCCCCGTTCCTCCTGGGGCAGCTCGGCGATCCCGCGCAGGACTCCGGTCAGCTCGGCTTTGCGGCCGAGATAGCGAACCCGCAGCTCCTCCAGCTCGGCGGAGCCGCCGGCGCCCTCGATCGCGCCGGCCGCCTCGGCCCTGATCGCCTCGATCCGCTCAAGCATCCGGTTGCACCTCCCGCATGGCGAGCGAAGATAGCCGCTGGGCGGCGATCGCCGCCGCCGCGGCGACGTTGAGGGAGTCGGGACCGCCGGACCGCAGCGGGATCGTCACCTTGCGAGCGCACTGGGCGACGACCGCGTCCGGCAGCCCCTCCCGCTCGGCCCCGAGGCAGACCGTCGCCGCCGCCGCGAGCGTGTCGAGTTCTTGACCCCCGTGGGCAACTAAAGCGACACGCGGCTCCGGGGTGGCCTCGATTCCGGCTCGGACGGGCGGTGAGGAGAAGATCGATCCCATGCTGGCGCGTACCGCCTTGGGCGAGTAGGGGTCGGCGCAATCGGGGCCGAGGACGACCGAGCTGCCGAGCAGCGCATCCACGGTCCGCACGATCGTCCCGACGTTGCCGGGATCGCCCACACCCTGGAGGTAAAAGCAGGGCTCAGGCGGGCTGTCCCCGCTATCCGGGGACAAATCGGTTGACGATTCCGGCACAGGCCAGACCGCGATCACGCGCGTCCCGGAGCCCAGGGACGAGACCTCGGCCAGCAGAGCCGGATCGACCTCCTCGCCCTCGAGGCCGGACCCCGCCGCGACCAGCACGAACCGCGGCCGCACCCCGGCGGCCAGCCCCGCCTCGAGCAGATCCTCGCCCTCGGTCGCGAACGCGGCCTCGCGCTCGCGGTGCTTGCGGTCGCGCAGCTTGCGGACCAGCTTCAGCTTCTCGTTGTGTGGGCTCTCGATCATCGGGTTCTGCTGGTGGTCGGTTCTTCTTCTCGGCGGTTTCTTCTCCTGGAACGAAAAAGCGGGCCGATAAACGGCCCGCCCGGGAGAGAGGAATGTCGGTGATGCCGCTAGGCGGCCGCACCCTCCCGGGCTAGCTCCACAAATCGGCGGAAGGCGTCGCGGTCGTGCACGGCGATATCGGCCAGCATCTTCCGGTTCACCTCGACCTCGGCTTTGTTGAGGCCGTGCATCAGTTCCGAGTAGCTCATGCCCTCGAGCCGCGCGGCGGCGTTGATGCGGGTGATCCAGAGGCGGCGGAAGGTCCGCTTTTTGTTGCGCCGGTCGCGGTAGGCGTACATGCCCGACCGCTGCACCTGCTCTTTGGCGAAGCGGTAGGAGGAGTGCTTGCGGCCGAAGTAGCCCTTCGCTTCCTTCAGCACCTTGCGGCGCTTCTTGCGCGCGTGGACGGAGCGCTTGACGCGGCTCACTTTCCGCCTCCCAGCAGGGTCCGCACTTTCTTCTGGTCGCTGGGCGCGATCTCGACCGGCTTCGCCATCTTCCGCTTCCGCTTCGGCGACTTTTTCTCCAGGATGTGGCTGGAGTAGGCGCGACGGCCGCGCAGCTTGCCGCTGGCGGTCTTCTTGAAGCGCTTCTTGGCGCCGGAATGGGTCTTCATCTTCGGCATGCGGTCCGCTATTGAAGCAGACACCGTCAGTTTCCCGTCAGGACCCGTGCCTGAGGGGATGTCAGATGCCTGTCATACGCTGGTGCCGCGATGCGGATCCTCTACGTGATCGGAACCCGGCCCAACTTCGTCAAGACCGCGCCGGTGATCGGCGCCCTGCGCGAGCGGCATCCCGAGGGCCGCCACGCGATCGTCCACACCGGCCAGCACTACGACCGCCTGATGTCCGAGGTCTTCCTCGAGGAGCTGGGGGTGCCCGCGCCCGACTACATGCTCGAGGTCGGCTCCGGCAGCCACGCGGCGCAGACGGCGAGGACGATGGAGCGGCTGGAGCCGGTTCTCGCGGACGAGAAGCCGGACCTGGTGATGGTCCCCGGCGACGTCAACTCGACCCTGGCGGCAGCGCTGACCGCGGTGAAGATGGGGATCCCGGTCGCCCATATCGAGTCCGGCCTGCGCAGCTTCGACATGACGATGCCCGAGGAGGTGAACCGGATCGTCGCCGACCGCTTCGCCGAGTGGCTCTTCCTCCACAGCCCCGAGGCGGTGACGAACCTGCGCAGCGAAGGCATTCCGGAGGAGCGGATGCACATGGTCGGCAACACGATGATCGACACCCTGGTGGCGCTGGAGGATCGCTTTCGCGCCGCCGGCTCGACCGCCCGCCTCGGCGCCGAGCCCGGCTCCTACCTGCTCGTCACCCTCCACCGCCCCGCCCTGGTCGACGGGCCGCTGCTGGGCGAGACCGTCGCCCAGCTCGCCGCCCTGGCGCGCGAGATCCCCGTCGTCTTCCCCGTCCACCCGCGCACCCGCAAGATGATGGAAGGGCTCGAGCCCGACCACCCCGGCCTGCTCCTCACCGACCCGCTCGGCTACCTCGACTTCCTCTCGCTGATCGCCGACGCCCGCGCCGTCCTCACTGACTCCGGCGGGATCCAGGAGGAGACGACCTACCTCGGCGTCCCCTGCTTCACGCTCCGCGACAACACCGAGCGGCCGGTCACCATCACCTCCGGCACCAACACCCTGCTCGGCCTCGACCCCGCCGCGATCTCCCGCATCCCCGGCGTGCTGGCCGAGGGACGCCAGACCCCGCCCGGGCCGCCGCCCCTCTGGGACGGCCGCGCCGCGGAGCGGATCGCCGACGTCATCCTCGGCTGACCGACTGCTCAGGTGAAGAGGAAGTCATAGCGGGTGACGCAGCCGGAGAGCCTCTTCGGGCTTCCGCCCTCGCCGCCGTATCCGACCCTGACCGCCTGCCAGCAGCCAAGGTCGTTCACCTTCACCCGGTAGGGAACCGCGCCGCTGCTCCCGCTGTCCCATTTGCTGCAGCTCCAAGCTTGACCCTCCCGCCCGCAGCCGCTCGGCGAATCGAAGATCAGGCTGTTGCCGACCGAGTTCTGCAGCGACCCGCCGTCCACCCCCAGCACGGTCGCCGGCCGAGCCCCGAAGAAGCCCAGCGCGAGGAACGCCGCCGCAGTCGATGCCAGCGCGACCGCGATCCGGCGCGGCTCATAGGCGGGCTGGCCCGGTTTGCGACCAAGGGCCCCGATGTACCAGGGGATCCCCAGGGTCAGCCACCCGCACCAGAAATAAAGCCACTGACCCCGCAGGCAGCAGGCGACCGCAGCCGGCACCACGGTGATCGCCCACAACAGCACCGCTCCATAGAAGACGAGGTCGACGATCATCGCGTCCGATTCTTCCCCCAGCCGGGTGGGGTCAATCCCGGATGCGCCTCAGGACTCGGCGGGAGCGTCGCTAGCCGGCGCGGCGTCGTCGGCGGGCGCGTCGGCAGGAGCCTCGGCGGCAGCCTCGACCGGAGCCTCAGCGCCAGCCTCAGTGTCGGCCGGGTCGGCCTGATCGGCCTCGAGGAGCTTGTCGACCTCTTTGCTGGGACCGAGCAGCATGCTCATGTTGCGGCCTTCCTGCAGCGGCGCCGACTCGATCGTGGCGAGGCCGCCGAGGTCCTCGAAGAGTTTCTGCAGCAGGTCCCGGCCGCGCTGGGGGTGGGCCTGCTCGCGGCCGCGGAACATGATCGTCACCTTGACCTTGTCGCGGTGCTTGAGGAAGCGTTCGACGTGGCCCTTCTTGGTCTCGTAGTCGTGGGTCGCGATCTTCGGCCGCAGCTTGATTTCGCGGATGTTGACCTGCTGCTGGTGCTTGCGGGCCTGCTTCTGCTTCTGCTCCTGCTCGTACTTGTACTTCGAGTAGTCGAGCAGGCGGGTCACCGGCGGCTTCGAACCGGGGGCGACCTCGACCAGGTCCAGTTCGGCCTCCTGGGCGCGTTTCAGCGCGTCGCCGATCTCGACGATCCCCAGCTGCTCGCCGTCGGCGCCGATCAGGCGCACCTGCGGGACCCGGATCCGCTCGTTGATCCGGGTGGTGTCGCGCTCTGGCGGGCGCCGATCGAACCTACGCGGGACCGGCACTATCGGAGTCGGGACTTCAAGAGGACGAGACGGTAGGCAGGCACGGAGCGCTCAGCGGCGGCGGTGATTGTTCGTGCCAGCGATCAAGTTCGGCGCAGTATAGAGACCTTGGGGCGGTTCGTGAACCCGGTCGGCTAGCGCTCGGCGCTCTCGGCCTCGACGCGGCCGGCGAACTCGGCCAGCGACATCTCCCCCAGGTCGCCGTCGGAGCGGGATCGGACGGCGACGGCGCCGTTCTTCTCCTCGCGGTCGCCGACCACCAGCATGTAGGGGTAGAGGCCGATCGTCGAGGCGTCGCGGATCTTCTTGCCGACCGACTCGGAGCGGTCGTCGAGGGCGACGCGGACGCCGAGTTCGCGCAGCTCGGCGAAGGCGCGGCGGCCGTAGTCGTTGTGGCGGTCGGAGATCGGCAGGACGATCGCCTGCACCGGCGCCAGCCAGGTCGGGAAGCGGCCGGCGTAGTGCTCGATCAGGATCCCGGCGAAGCGCTCCATCGAGCCCAGCAGGGCGCGGTGGATCATCACCGGCCGATGGGCGGCGTCGTCGGCCCCGGTGTAGTACAGCTCGAAGCGCTCGGGCATCTGGAAGTCGAGCTGGCAGGTGCCGCACTGCCAGGAGCGGCCGAGCGCGTCGGTGATGTGGAAGTCGATCTTCGGCCCGTAGAAGGCGCCGTCGCCGGGGTTGAGCGTGTACTCGCGGCCCTGGCTGTCGAGCGCCTCGGCCAGCGCCGCCTCCGCCTTCGCCCACTGCTCCTCGGAGCCCATCGACTTCTCCGGCCGGGTCGAGAGCTCGACGTGGACGTCGGTGAAGCCGAAGCGGCCGTAGAGCTCGTCGATCGCCTCGCAGATCGAGGCGACCTCCGGGCCGATCTGCTCCTCGGTGCAGTAGACGTGGGCGTCGTCCTGGGTGAAGGCGCGGACGCGGAGCAGGCCGTGCAGCACTCCCTCGCGCTCGTTGCGGGAGACGCGGCCGAACTCGGCCAACCGCAGCGGCAGCTCCCGGTAGGAGTGGCGGTCGGCGGAGTAGACGAGGCAGGCGCCGGGGCAGTTCATCGGCCGCAGCGCGTAGCGGCGGTCGTCGTCCTCCATGAAGTACATGTCGTCCTTGTAGTTGTCCCAGTGGCCGGAGCGGTGCCAGAGGCTCTCGTCCATCACCTGGGGGGTGGCGATCTCCTGGTAGCCGCGCTTGCGCAGCTGGTCGCGGACCTCTGTCTCGATCGTCCGCAGCATCGTCGTCCCGTTCGGCAGCCAGAACGGCATCCCCGGCGCCTCCTTGCGCAGCATGAAGAGGCCAAGCTGGGGGCCGAGGCGGCGGTGGTCGCGTTCCTTGGCCTGCTCGAGGCGCTCCAGGTGCTCCTCGAGGTCCTTCTTCGAGAAGAAGGCGGTGCCGTAGAT
>DATMBY010000068.1:0-2724 GCA_035558995.1 Solirubrobacterales bacterium | reverse complement strand
TTTCACGGTGCGCAAGGGGCATGTAGTCCCCGATCGAGAAATCCGCCGTGATCGGGACGAAAGAGAGCAGTCGATGCTCCAGCTCTTCCTGCTCCTCCGCGGTCGCTGCGCCGGTAAGCACCTCCAGCCCCTCGTACACCTGCAACGCATCGCAGTTGATCGCGACCGGATCCTCCCCCCGCTCCCGCAGCTTCTCCGCCACCGCAATGGCCACCCCCGTCTTCCCCACGCCCGTAGGGCCGAATATGGCGACCACTGTCATAGGGGTGTCGGCATAGCCCCGAACGGCTTGTACTTTTTCGGCGCGCGACTCTCGGAAGGCGCGAAACGATTCACCGAAAAAGTTGAGAGAGGGGCTGTGCCGACACCCCCCCCAACGTCTGCGAAGTAGCCGAGGTGATCTCCACCTCCACGAACTCCCCGGCCTCGGCCACCCCGTCGAAGTTCACAGCCTTCCCGTGCCGGGTCCGCCCCCGCAGTCGGGTCTCGTCGGTTCGGCTGGTCCCTTCGACCAGCACCTCCATCGTCCGCCCCACGAACCGCTGCGCCCGCTCGGCCGCCCGTCGCTGGACCACCTCGACCAGCCGTTCCAGCCGCTCCACCTTGACCGGGTGCGGCAGCTGCCCCTCCATCGTCGCCGCCTCGGTTTCTCGCCGCGGCGAGAAGATGAAGGTGAAGGCGCCGTCGTAGCCGACCTCCTCGGCTACCTCCAGCGTTTCCTCGAAGTCGCGCTCGGTCTCGCTCGGGAAGCCGACGATGATGTCGGTGGTGATCGCGCAGTCGGGGACGTGCTCGCGGATCAGCGCCACCCGGTCCAGGTAGCGGTCGCGGTTGTAGGTGCGTCGCATCCGTTTGAGGACGGCGCTCGAGCCCGACTGCAGCGGCAGGTGGATCTGCTCGCAGAGCGCCGGCAGCTCGGCGTGGGCGCGGATCACGTCCTCCTTCATGTCCTTCGGATGCGGGCTGGTGTAGCGGATCCGCTCGATCCCCTCGATCGCGTCCACGCGGCGCAGGAGATCGGAGAACCCGATCCGCCTCTCCGGCGGCAGGTCGCGGCCGTAGCTGTTGACGTTCTGGCCCAGCAGCGTCACCTCGCGCACCCCGTCGGCCGCCAGGGACCCGGCCTCGGCGATCAGCTCGCTCGGGTCGCGGCTGACCTCGCGCCCCCGGGTCGAAGGGACGATGCAGTAGGAGCAGATGCAGTTGCAGCCCTGGGAGATCTGCAGCCAGCCCTGGAACTCGCGCTCGCGACGGGTCGGCAGGTGCCCGGAGAAGTCCTCGAACTCGAAGTAGCCCTGGGCGGTGATCGAGTCGCTGTTGAGGAACTCGGCCAGCTTGTGGATCTGGCCGGGGCCGAAGGCGACGTCAACGAAGGGAAAGCGCTCGAAGACCTCCTCCTTCACCGACTGGGCCCAGCAGCCGCCGACGCCGACGATCCGGCCCGGATCTTCGCCCTTCAGCCGCTTCGCCTCGCCGAGGTGGGCGATGAAGCGGCTGTCGGCCGACTCGCGGATCGAGCAGGTGTTGAAGAGGATCAGGTCCGCCTCCCCCCGCTCGCTCGCCTCCTCGTAGCCGAGCGAGGCCAGCATCCCCCGCATCCGCTCGGAATCGTGCACGTTCATCTGGCACCCAAAGGTGGTGACGTGGAACTTCTGGGGCATGGGACGCAGGGTAGCGTCGCGACCGCACTAGTTGACGGCCAGCGTACCTTCCATCCCTGCTTCGCGGTGACCGGGGACGGAGCAGTAGAAGGTGTAGGTGCCGGCTTCGAGTTCGGCGGAGACTTCTTCCTGGCCTTCGGCGATCGGTTCGAAACCGGCCAGTTCCTTGCCGTCCTCTTCGATCACCACGTTGTGCGGGATCGGTGAGGGGTTATCGAAGTCGATCGTGACCTTGCCCGGCTTGGCGCTGAGCTCGGTCTTGTCGAAGGCGAGCGCGCTTTCGTCGGCGGCCAGCGGCAAGGTCGTCGAGGCCTGCGGGCCGCCGCTGGCCTTCGAGTTCCCCTGGGCGCCTTTTTCGCCCTCGGTCACGCCGCCCTTGCCCGAGCTCTCGTTGCCTTCATTCGAGCCGGTGGTGGGACCGACCGGTTCTTCTTCTTCGGCTCCGGGAGCCGCTTCTTCGGCTTCTTCTTCGCCCTCTTCGCGTTCGCCGCCGAGGGCGCCACCTTCGTTCGAGAAGCCGCCGGCGCTCTCGCCCTCTTCGAGCTTTTCGTTGAACTCCGCGTACTCGGCCGCCTTGGCCTCCTGCTCTTCACCGCCGTAGCGGACGGCGAAGGTGGTGGCGCCGATCACGAACACGGCGAACCAGAGGATTACCGCCGGTAGTGCCTTACCGGGGAAGTTCTCCGATTTCAGTCCGACGAAGGTGACGACCAGGGCGGAGACGGCGAGGACGATGCCGCAGGCGTAAAAGAGAGTCTCGTTGTCCATATGCAGCCGCGGATCCTATAGAGGTCGAGCCGGGGTAGCGCCGCGAGGCGAGAGCGCGCTAAGCGGCCCTCGCCTCGGCCTCGGCGGCAGGAGGAGCCTCCTCGACCTGCGGGGCCGCCTCGCCGTCGATCCCGAGCGCCGCCCGGACCTTGGTTTCGATCTCCAGGGCCAGCTCCGGGTTGTCGACCAGGAACTGTTTGGCGTTGTTGCGCCCCTGGCCGAGCCGGGTCTCGCCGTAGGAGAAGAAGGAGCCCGATTTCTGCACCAGGTCCTGCTCCATCCCGAAGTCGAGCAG
>DATMBY010000067.1:0-6688 GCA_035558995.1 Solirubrobacterales bacterium | reverse complement strand
CTAGCGCGCCGATCTCCAAGGCGTCCGGCAACAGCCGGTCGTCGGCATCGAGGAAGGCCAGGAACTCCGAGTCGCTCGCTTTCCAGCCGGCGTTGCGAGCCGCAGCCACGCCGCGATTTCGCTGCTGTATTCGGGTGACCGTCTCGTAGCGACCGGCGACTTCATAGGAGTTGTCTTCGGAGCCGTCGTCGACGACGAGCAACTCGGCCGGAGGCCGCGTTTGCCCCAACACGCTCTCGATCGCCTCGGCGAGGTAGTGCGCCTGGTTGAAGCAAGGGATTACAACGGCCACAGCGGGCGCCGCCGCTTCCGTCACCTGCCGAATCCGAAGAGTCCCTTCCGCTTCCGGCGGGCAGTTTGAACCTGCAGTTCTCCCAGGGGGGCCGTTCTCCCGTCTTGGAGCTCGGCTTGGATCAGCAGGTTGCTGGTCCCCTCGCCCATCGGTTCGAGGGTCATCTTGAAGCCGCAGGTGTCGGCGCCCTCCACATCGGGGAAGGTCTGGCCGATGTCCGGTCGCTCGAGCACCGCCGGCGACCGCGCCACAACCGTCCCGCCGCTGACGACGCTGACCTGGTCGACCGCTGCCTCCCCCGTAAGAGCCCAGCCGATCAACTCCAGCGTGGAGCCGGACTGCTCGATCCGGAAGTGTCCCCGGACATCGTCGTTCGGCGCAAGATGAACGATCTCCGAGATGGTGATCGGCGGCGGCTGGACCACGGCGGCATTGTATGCGGAAGCGGCACGATCGTCGGTGGCTCGCGATCCCTCAACAAAGAAGCTCTCATCCTGCCTGTTGTCAAGCTCGACGATGTCTGGAAATGGACTGAGAGTCGACTTGAACTCGCAGTCGCGAAGGCCGACGAAACCAGCGCGCTCCAACAGTTCACAGGTGAACTCAGGGGTGAAGAGGGTGCGGGTGTACCCGTACCAGAGGATGTGTCGGATGAAGCGGCCGTCCAGCGTTTGAGCCGCATCCGGCTCGATCTTGAAGAAATCTTCTTTGCCCTCCGCGTAGGCGGCAATGCTGAGCCTGAAATCCGGCAGCGCAAGGCGCAACACGCCTCCTGGCTTGAGGACCCTGATCAGTTCCGCCAAGGCTATTTCGATCTCCGGGATCGACAGCTCCGGAAGGGCGTGAACGCTGACTGCGTAGTCGATGCAAGCGTCGCTCAAGGGCAGGCCTCGCCTGATGTCAGCGACCAGGTCGACCCCACCGCCGTCCTTCACGTCGGAGTTGATCCATCCCGCACCCAGGTGGTCCCCGCATCCCCAATTGAGCCTCTGGGTCATTTGCCTCTCAACCCGCGTCGAGCTCGGTAAGGAGTCCGTTGAGCACCACTCTTGAGTCGAATGCTTCCTCTGCCAGCGCCCGTGCCGCCTCCCCCCTCTTGACACGATCCTCTTTGATCTTCCGAGCGCCGTCGACTGCCTCTTGCACAGTCGAAAAGGGGAGCAAGCCGCCTGAGCGCAGCTCGTCGCTCCAGCCCGTGTCCTGCGCGAGGACGGGCCTGCCACTCGCGAGAAAGCAGGCGCTCCGGTCGCTGAACCAGCCGCTCCTGGTCTCGACATAGATGTTCTTCGCGATCGACATCTCAGCTCCCGAGCCGCGCACGAAATCAGCGTAGGAAAGCATGGTTCCAGCCACGGCCTTTGGGTCGGGCAGTGACCATCCGTGTTCGCGCAGGAGGCGCGCGTCGCCCTCGTCGGCCGCGTCGATGTCGAGGGCTAGTTCGAAAGGAGCATCGACCCGCCGTGGCAAGTCGATGAACTTGCGGAACTCGTGGACGCGAAGACCGAGCTTCTTGTCGCCGTCCCAGATCGGGTCGTAGGGCCCTCGCCACGTACCGACGCTCCGAAAGCTCTCCGAGCCGGCAGGCGAGGTCGGCCATCGAGAAAGGACCACCGGAGGGCGAATCGCGATCCAACTTCGCCCGCAGTCCGGGATCGAGCAATCGGGGGACCCGATGTTCGTCCCCACCGTGACGAAGCGATCGTGGCCGCCAAGCAGATTGGCTTCGCCTCGGTCCTGCCAGATCTGGGTGAAACCAGGGTCGACGTCGAGGAAGACCAGCATTTGCGCCGCCTCGCGAAGCTCGGGGTCGTCGAGGAAGCCCATGATGTTGAGCACGAAAGGGGCCTCCGCGATCAGATTACGCAGCCGGTTCCTGCTGAGCCCGACGGTGGCGCCGTCCTCGAGCAGGAGGGCGCAGCGATCGCCGAGCCCAGCCGCCGCTGTCACCTCGCGGAACCACTCCACCCCTGCCTCCCGACGTGGCGTCTCGCCGGAGAGGCGGTCGATCAGGATCGGGTCGAATCCGAGGTCCCTGAACCCCAGGACAAACTGCAGGAAGGCCCAGGCATGACCTGCGTATCCCGGCCGTTGGGCGATCGCGGCCGCAACCGGCAGCGGCGTCTTCACTCTGCCTGAACCTGGATGGCCCCCTCGGCCTCGTAGCCCAGCTCCCGCAGCTTCGGGCCCATCACGCTTTCGACGACCTCGATCTCGTTTGGACGCAGACGCTCCTTCCACTGGCCCGGATTGGCGCTGCGCGCCCTCTTGCCCGGGCCCTTCTGCGAGTCCGGGATCGCCTTGAAGGCGCGTTTTTCCACGATGGCCTGCAGCTGGTCGAGGGGAATGTCCATTCCCAGCCAGTCCAGCATCGCGCCGAATTCGGTCGTCGTATCGGCAAGGAGATCCTCGTACCCGACTTGGTGGCGCTGCTCCTCGGGCAGCGCCGCGTAAGCGCGCTGGGTCGACTGGGTCCGTTGCAGCCAGAGCCGCGCGTGGTGGCCGATGAAGGACATCCGCTCGTTGACGAACCGCGGCTCCTCAGTGCCCTGGGCCTGTTGCCACCACGAATCCTCGGAGAGCATCGCGTCGATCATGGAATCGATCACGTCCCTGCCGTCGCGTACCAGGAACAGCAACCGCGACTCGGGGAAGAGCGACATCAGCGAGTCGGAGGCATGCGAGCCGTTCGGCTCCTTGACCACGATCCAGCGCGCATCGGTTTTCTGACCCAGCTCCTCCAGCTGCCGCAGCAGCCCCCGCATGAACAGCTGCCGCAGTTCCGGGAACGCCTCGGGCAGATACCGCTTGGCGAAGAAATAGTGCGGGTCGTTCCCCCGCGGCCCCTCCTGGAAGAACTCGCCCTCGTTGAGCGCGTGGTCGATCGGCACCAGGTGCAAGGGGATGTAGCTCTCGTCGATCACCGAGATATCAGGGATCTCAGCGAACAACTGCATCAGCCAGGTGCTCCCGGTGCGGGGAGACCCCATCATCCAGACCAGCCGACTGGAGATGTCGCGGGAAGAGTCGGTGCTGCCGTTACTCAATGGGATCTCCCTCCTGGAACGGGTTGAACTCGCTCATCAGCTCCTCGATCCGGTCGCTCCAGATCTCGCTATGGAGCCACATGTTGTACTCGCTGGGGACGCGGCGGGTATCGGCGACGTAGGACTGACCCTCGAGGTGGTAGAGCTCGACCTGCGGCAGGTACCAGTTCTCGTAACCCGCCTCGGAGAGGCGCAGGCAGAGCTCGGAGTCCTCGTAGTCGCCCTGGACGTAATGCAGCGGCAGGCCGCCCACCTCCTCGTAGCGCTCGCGGGCGATCAACATGCAGGCGGCGGTCACGGCGGGCACCGGGCGGGCGACGTTGGCGGCCGGGAACGCTCGATGCAGGCCCTTGAAGCAGTGGGCGTTCTCCCACAGCTCGGCACCGGGGGCGCGATGGAAGTAGAGGCCCGCATGCTGCAGCGAGTCGTCCTCGTAGAGGAGCTTGGGACCGAGGGCGCCGATCCCCTCCCGGGCCGCGTAGAAATCGCGCATCGCGGTCAGCCAGCCGGGCCGGTCGGGGATCACGTCGCTGTTGAGCAACAGCAGCTGCGGGGCGGTCGAGGCCTCGATGCCGTGCCGGTTGGCGCCGGCGAACCCTGCGCCCGCGGTGAGGTTGACGACCTTGAACGGGAGTCCGTAGAGGGCGAACAGCTGGCGCGCCTTCGCCGCCAGCTCGTCCTTCTGCTCGACCGAGTCGAGGACGTAGACCAGCTCCACCTCGGCGAAGTCGGCATCGGCCGAAAACTGGAGGAACTGGTGCTCGATGAAGTCGAGGCGCTTGTAGAGCGGGACCACGATCGAGACAACCGGTTCGCCCGGCAGCTCCCCGTAGACCTCTACCGACTCGACCTCGGAGTCGGCGACGATCCGCTCCTGCAGCCGGGTGAGCGCGTGGCGACCGTGTCCCGCGGCCAGCTCCCCGCCGACCGGCCCGCGGTTGCCGAGCTCACCGAGGATCGTCGCCCGGATCGCCAGGGGGTCGACGACCACAGCCGGGCAGCGGATCTCCACCGCAACCCCGTCGCTGGTCCCCAGCTCGGCGATCCAGCCGTCGGTCAGCAGGCTCGACGCCGGCAGCTCGAAGAAGGCGGTGAAGCCGTGGTCCCTTGTCGTTCCCCGCAGGGGCGCGTAGAACTGGACGACGTCGGGGCGCTCGAACCGGAAGGCGTCCTTCGTCACCTCGACCCGGATCCCCTCGGGCGAGACCAGCGTCACCGCGCCCTCGCCGTCCTCGTCGTGCTTCCAGCCGCTGACCCAGAACGAGCACTCGTCGATCGCGAGGATCTGTTCGACCGCGAGGCCGACGGGCTGACGGGCGTCGACCGCGCAGGCCGGCAGCCGCTCGCGCAGCACCTCGCGGATCTCGTAGAGCGACCCGCTCAACGGCAGCGACGGGTGCTTGCCGGCCAGTGGCGAGGCGGCCAGGTCGGCGGAGATCTCGTTGCGCCGGTCGGCGTCGAGGGCCGCCAGCTCGTCGCGGAGCAGGCTCTTGAGGCTGCCGCCGGACTCATCCGCAGCCTTGCTCTCCCGCAGCTCGACAGCGTTGTCATCGACAACCAACTCGACATCCGCCGAGAGGCGCGCCGCCTGCGCCTCCGCCCGGCCCGAACGCCGCCGGGTCCCGTTCTTGGCTTTGACCGCGTCAGGCACTTACGGCCACCCCCTTCCTCTGCTCGATCGTTTCCTCGTACAGGCCCAAGAGCTTCGACACGTGCGCGTCCATTGGATACGGATCACGGATCCCCTCCCGCAGTGAGCGCCAGAGCCGGGGGTTCGTCGTCGCCCGTTCGATCGTCCGCGCCAGGCTGACCGGGTCGCCGCCGCGGAAGTGGAGCCCGTCGACGCCGTCTCGCACTTTCTCGGCCATGCCGCCGATGTCGCTGCAGATGATCGGGCGGCGGTGGAAGAAGGCCTCCTGGATGACCAGCGGCGAGTTCTCCCACCAGATCGACGGGATCAGCGCCCAGTGCAGGTCTTCCATCAGCTTCGGCAGCTCCGAGTGTTCATATGGGCCGCGGAAGGTGACGCGGCCGCGCAGCCCCTCCTGCAGGCGCGCGAACTCCTCCTGGAACTCCTGCGTCTGCAGCTCGAGGTTGGCGCCGTTGAGCCAGAGGTGGGCGTCGACGCCAGGGTCGACCATCGCCATCGCCTCCATCATCACCTCGGCGCCCTTGAAGTGGCTGAGCTGGCCGAAGAAGCCGATGTTGGTCGGCGACTTCACCTGCGCCGGGTCCCCGGCGCGCCGATCGGGCATCAGCCGGCCGTACTCCTCGACTTCGATCCGCTGCGGGCCGATTCCCCAACGCAGGTACTTGTCCATCAGCTGCGCGCTCGGGGCGAGGAAGCGGTCGACGTTGGCGAAGTGGCCCTTGACGAAGCGTTCGCGCAGGAAGAACGACTGTGGGCTGATCTCCGGGAAGCATTCGTTGCAGCGCCGGGGCGAGGCTTCCGGGCAGAGCTCGTCGGCAAAGGTCCGCACCATCTGGCCGTGGTGGTTGCAGATCGGGAGGAACTCGTGCAGCGTGTAGACGATCGCCGCGTCGGGGAGGACGCGGCGGATCTGGCTCAGCAGGTCGATGCCGATGAAGTGGGTGTGCTGGATGTGGACGACGTCCGGCTGCTGGGCGAGCAGGAAGTCGGTCAGGTGCCGCGAGTAAAGGCTCTTGTCCCGCGAGGTGAGGGTGAAGAAGTCGAAGTGGTCGGTCTCGGTGAAGACGAAGTACTGGTTGGGATCGTCGTTCACGGAGCTGAAGGGCGTGCCGGGATGGGCGACGCGGCGGCGCGCCACGTTGCTGCCGATCCGCGCCAGCAGCGTCGGTTCGACTCCGGGCAGCTCCCGCATCGCTTCGTAGAGCTCCAGCGAATAGGCCTCCGCCCCGCCCGGGTGCAGCGTCGGGTGGTTGTGGGCCACGTACAGAACGCGCAGATCGCTCATGCCTCTTCTCCCATGTGTGAGTCCTCTCGCAACTTGTTCAGTTCGTAGACGCGGCAGAGGTGACGCTGGTCCGCGATCTTCCGGCAGCTTTCCTCGATCTCTTCGGCAACCTCGGCGTGGTCCTGCAGCCACTCGTCAGCGGCGCGGGGCACCACCAGGTATTCGGCTCCGCTGCCGGTGGATCTGCGCAGCCTCCCCAGCGGATCGCCGGCGGCTATGTCCGCCACCGGCAGCCCGGTCGCCCGCAGCGGCGCCAGCCCTTCGGCGACACCGCCGTCGGCCTCGAGCACCACCAGCCGCGCCTCCTCGGCGACGAGGTTCTCGAGGTAGTCCCTGATCTGCGCGACGTTGGCTCGCGGGCGCGCGGCCAGGGGCGGACCGGCCAAGGGCTGGACGCTGCGACCTAGGCCGTAGAT
>DATMBY010000066.1:0-9019 GCA_035558995.1 Solirubrobacterales bacterium | reverse complement strand
CGACCAGGACGCCTTGCTGCAAAGGAGGATCTTCAACTGGTCGCAGGGGCTGCCGGGGTGGCAGCGCGGCCTGATGCGCAAGCTCTGCGACGGCCCGCTCGACGAGGCGGGGCGGGCGCAGGTGCTGGCGGTGCTCTGCGGCGAGGCGCCGGCGGAAGCGCTGCCGCCGCTGGAGCTGGCCAATCTGCCGGCTGACGAAGCCGAGCACGGGCGGGTCGAACTGCGGCAGATCCGCGACCTGCGCAACGTCAACCGGCTGGCCGAAGACCAGGTGCTGCGCTTCGGGCCGGGGCTGAACATCGTCTTCGGGGAGAACGGAGCGGGCAAGAGCGGCTACGGCAGGCTCTGCCGGCGGGTCTGCCGCTCGGCCGAACCGGGCGAGGTCCTGCACGACGTCTTCGACCCCGGCAAGGCGGAGGCGCCGCAGACGGCGGAGTTCGTGCTCGCGGTCGACGGCGAGGAGCAGGTGGTGGAGGTCGACCTGAACGCGGAGGCGCCGCGGATCCTCTCCTCGATGACCGCCTTCGACGCCAGCTGCGCCGCGGTCCACATCTCGAAGGCGAACGCGATCGAGCACACGCCGCGGCCGCTGCGCCTGCTGAAGGAACTGGCCGAGGCCCAGGACGCGCTGGCGGCGGAGCTGGCGCGGCGGATCGAGGAGCGGCGCGAGTCGCTGCCGCCGCTGCCGGGGGAGATGAGCGAGGAGGAGGCGCGGAGCTTCCAGCGCCTCGACGAGGCCGAGCTGGAGGAGCTGGCCGAGCTGGAGCGGGCGGAGGCGACGATCGCCGCCGACCGCAGCGAGGAGCTCGAGCGCGAGGCCCGCAAGCGGGCGAGCGCGGTGAGGAAGCTGGCCGAGCGGGTGCAGGACGCCTGGGACCGGCTCGACGACGAGGCGCTGCGGGAAGTGGCGCAGCTGCGCGAGCGGCTGGCGCGGGCCGAAGCCGCCGTCGATCAGCTCGCCGCCGACGCCTTCTCCGACCAGCCGCAGCCGGGGACCGGCGGCGAGGAGTGGCGGGAGCTGTGGGAGGCGGCGCGGCGGTTCGTCGAAGCGGGCGGCGGCGAGTTCCCCGACGAGGGCGAGGACGCGACCTGCCCGGTCTGCCAGCAGCGCCTGGGCTCCGAGGCGCACGAGCGGATGCACCGTTTCGAGGCCTTCGTCTCCGGCGAGCTGCGCGAGCAGGTCCGCCTCGTCGACCGGGCGCTGACCGAGCGGCTGCTAAAGCTGCCGGACCTGGAGAAGGTCGCCCACCTGGCCGAGGTCGCGGTCGCGGCCGGGGGCGAGCACCTGCGGGCGCCAGCCGCAGCGGCGCTGGAGGCCCTTGCCGATCGCCTCTCGATCGCGACCGGGGCCGCCGAGCCGCACCTGAGTCAAGGACTCGACCTCGGTCCGCTGCGGGACTACGTCGCCGTCCAGGTCGCCGAATCCGAAGGCTTCGCGGTCCTCCGCGACCAGGAGGAGCGCGAGCGGATCGAGCGGCGCCTGCGGGATCTGCGCGGCCGCCGTGAGGTCGAAGAATCGCTGGAGGACCTGATCGAGCACCTGCGGGGGCTGGAGCAGATCGCCGCCTGGGGGGAGGCGCGCTCCCAGCTCTCGACCAGGAAGATCTCGCAGCGGATCGGCGAGCTGAGCCGGCTGGCGATCACCGGGCGCCTGCAGGAGGCCCTCGCGGATGAGATCGAGGAGCTGGACCCGATCGCCGACCGGGTGGAGCTGAACGCCTCGGCCAGCAAGGGCAAGCCGGCGGTCCGCTTCAAGCTCCGCAGCGAGGGCCGCGAGCGGGTCGCCAAGGTCTTGAGCACCGGCGAGCAGACCGCGCTCGCCACCGCCTTCTTCCTCGCCGAGCTGCGGGTCAGCAACGAGCGCAGCACGATCATCCTCGACGACCCGATCTCCTCCCTCGACCACCAGCGCCGCGAGCACCTCGCCGCCCGCCTCGCCGAGGAAGCGCAGAAGCGGCAGGTCGTCGTCCTCACCCACGACCTCGTCTTCGTCTACTACCTGCTGGAACAGGCGGAGCGGCTGGGCCTCGAGCTGCACTCCCAGGCCCTGACCCGCGCCGCCGGCGAGGTCGGCGTCGTCAGCGACAACCTGCCCTGGGAGGCGCGCTCGCCGAGGCAGCGGCTGAGGGCGCTGCGCCACGAGCTGAACCACGAGCTGCGCGGTCTATACAAGGGGCGCGACTCCGCCTACGAGCGACGGGCACAGCTCTGGCTGCTGGACCTGCGCAAAAGCTACGAGCGCTTGATCGAGGTCTACCTGCTGAACAGCGTCGTCGAGCGCCAGTCCCTCCCGATCCGGGTGCAGAAACTCCATGGCATCCGCTGGTCCCCCGAGCTGGCCGAGGAGATCGACGTCGCGATGCGGGAGATCTCCGGCGCCGCCCACCAGGAACCGCTCGGCCGCGAGGGGCCGACGCTGACGCGGCTGGAAGAGCTGCTGGACAAGTTCGCCGACCTCTGTGACCGGACCAAGCCGGCGCGCGAGGGCGAGGCCGCGGAGCAGCCGGCTCAGGAGGCAGTGCCCTTGCGCTCGCGGTAGCGGCGCGTCTTCTCGCGGTTGCCGCAGACGTCCATCGAGCACCAGGTGCGGGAGTGGTTGCGGGTGGCGTCGTAGAAGGCCCACTGGCACGCCTCGTCGGTGCAGGCCTTGAGGCGGGGCCACGCCCCTCGGGACTGGAGGCGCTCGATCGCGAGCAGGAGGCGGGCTTCGAAGCCGCTGAGGTCGGAGCGGGCAGGGGCGAGGTCGAGGCGGCCGTCGGCGGAGAAGGTGGTGCGGAAGCGGCTGCGCTCGGCGGCCTCTTCGAGCGGCCCCAGCTCGCCCGCCTCGATCTCCTCGCCGTTGTTGGCCCGGAGTAGAGCGCGCAGGGACTCGCGCAGGGCAAGGAAGCGCTCGAAGGTCTCCTCGTCGGGAGCTTCCACGTACTCCCCGGTCCGTTCGCGGATCCAGACCTGCAGTCCGCGCGGGTCGGCGATCGAGTCGGTCTCCTCCTCGACGTCTCGCGTGTTGACGAAGTCGACGAGGAGACCGGATTCCTGCTCCACCGCCGCTTTGTTAATCGTGGTTGACACTGGCTATCTAGTTTAGCTAGTGTTGTAGACACCAGCAAATGGTTTTAGCCAGTGTCGACGCCAGAGGAGGCCGACTATGAGATTCCTCGCCAACCTCACCATCGCCAACGCAGCCGAGTCCCAGCGACGCCTGCGCGAAGCCGCCGACCGCGACCGCCGGGTGCGCCAGCACCCCCACCGCTAGGCCCGATGCTCGGAGAGGAGCTGCGGCCCGGCCTCTGGCGCTGGACCGCCTACCACGAGGAGTGGAAGCAGGAGGTGGCGGCCGTCGCCGTCATCTCCGAGGGCGAGCTGGTCCTGATCGACCCGATGCTCGTCGGCGACCAGTGGGACCAGCTCGAGCGCTCGCTCGACGCCCGCCAGTTGCACGTTCTGCTGACGATCCACTGGCACACCCGCTCCGCCGGCGAGATCGCGGCTCGTTTCGACGGCGCTCGCATCTGGGCGAACTCGCGTAACCGGGCCGCCGTCGCCCGCCGCGCGCCCGTCACCGACGTCTTTCGGATCGGCGGCGAGCTGCCGGCGGGGCTGGTCGCGCTGGAGGCCCGCCCGCGCAGCGAAGTCCTCTTCTGGGAACCCCGCTCGCGGGCGCTGATCGTCGGCGACGCCCTCCTCGGCGACGGCGAAAAGGGCTCGGGCCTGCACACCTGCCCAGGGTGGTGGCTGCCGGAATCGACCGACCTGCCTGCGTTGCGGCAGGCATTGCGCCCCGCCCTCGACCTGCCGGTGGAGCTGATCCTCCCCTCCCACGGTGCCCCCGTCCTCTCCGGCGCCAAGCAGGCGCTCGCCGAAGTGGCGCAGGGCGCCTAGCCGAGTTCGATCACGCCGAAGAGCAGCAGCAGGACCAGCGTCACTGCGGCTGAGACCAGCAGCGAGCCGGCGCAGCCGAGGTTGTTGGAGAAGAAAAGGAACACCCGGAGGTCGTTACCCCGGCCGTTAGAGCCGGAAACCGGCTAGGAGATCAAAAGATGTCCTCCGCGGTGACCCGGAGAAGGTGTTCCTCGCCGCCGACGGCCTCGCGGGCGCACACGGCAAAACGAGGCTCAGCTGCAAGCTTGGGAAGCGTCGCCGCCTTGCGTTCGAGCTCGACACGGATGCGCCTGCCGTCGACCTGTTTCTTCCACTTCGCCTCCCCCAGCAGCACCGCCTCTTTCCCGCGGCCTGCAAGCGCGACAACGTCTATCTCTCCAGGGTCCTCCGCAGCAGTCCAAAAGGGACCGACCGCGACGATTCCCTCTCCGAGCTCCCCACCTGCCGCAAGACGTCTCAGGTGAGCTCGGAAAGCGTCCTCCCAGGGCATCCCCATATGGCCATCCAGGGAGCTCATCAGGACCGAGAGGATGCTCTTCCCGAGGCCGCGCTCGATCTCGGGCCGATAGCGATCCAGCAGGCCGAGCCAGAATGCGAGGAAGTTGTCGGCGATCCGATAGACGCGGCGCCGGGTTCGGCGGGGATCCTCGGTGACGGGCGCCACCCTGTCGACCAGCCTCAACGAGACCAGCCTGTCGAGGGTGCGGGCTGGATCCGCCCGGATCGCCTGTTCGATCTCGTTGAATTTGGTTCGGCCAGAGGCGATCGCGTAGAGGGTCCGCCGCGCCAGGTCACCGGCCTCCGCCTCGGTGGCCAGCACGAGCTGCCCCTCGGTGAGGAGATGGCCACCGGGAGTGCAGGCGAGGCGGAGGAGATTCGACCGGACGCTGGCGCCCTGGTCCCACCAGCGGAGATACAGCGGCATGCCACCGACAAGGCCCCAGACCAAGGCGCGCTCGACCGGCGCGAGGTCAGGGAGCATCAAGGCCGCCTCGTGGGGGGTGAACGGGTGGAGAAGCAGCGAAAGATCGGGCCGGCCATAGAGGGGCGCCCGCTCCTCCTGCATCGCCTCCATCGTCCGCACGGCCGATCCGCAGAGCAGAAGCTTCAGCTTGGTTCGACCCTGCACGCGATCCCAAACAGCCCGAATCAAGCTGGGAAGCTCCGGGGAGCTCTCCTGCAGCGCCGGCATCTCGTCCAGCACGAGCAGGAGCCGCTTGGCGCGAGCCGCCCGTGCCAAGGTCTCCAAGGCGTCTTCCCAGTCGGCAAAGGGCCGGGCCTCGAAATCGCGGACCCCGTCTCCGACCAGCGGGGCCGCGGCCCGTGAGAGGGCCGCCAGTTCCGCCTCGGCCGGGCGCCCTGCGCCGGTGTGGAAGATGGCCGGTAGATCCTTCGCGAAATGCTGCAGCAGAGCAGTCTTGCCAACCCGTCGGCGGCCCCACACGATCCCCATCCCAGCCCCTGGAGAGGACCACCAGGACTCGAGCTGGTTTAGCTCCTGCTTCCTGTTGACAAAGGCCACAGCGTGAGGTTACCAACATGGAGTGTCACCGACCTCTAGTGTCGGCGACCTATCCAGGCTGCTCCTTCAACCGCAGCAGCGCGATCACGGTCGTCGCGTCGCGAATCTCCGGCAACGCCTCCTCGATCTCGGCCAGGGGCAGGCGGACGATCTCGATCTCCTCGTCGTCGTCGCGCTCGCCGTTGGCCGGCGAGAGGCCGGTCGCCTCGAAGATCGTCACCTTCTCGCTGAGGAAGCCGGGGCTCGGGTAGACGACGTGGAGCAGGCGCCAGTGCTCGGCCCGCAGCTCCGCCTCCTCCGCCAGCTCCCGCTTCGCGCATTCGAGCTCGTCCTCGCCCTCGACGTCCAGCGTCCCCGCCGGAATCTCCAGCAGCTCGTCCTCCTCGACCGCCTCCCGCGGCTGCGCGACCAGGTAGGCGAACTCCTCGTCGTGAGCGAGCACGGCCACGGATCCGGGATGCTCGACGACCTCGCGCTCGACCTCCCTGCCGTCGGCGCGCCGGTAGCGCTTGGCGACGAACTCGACGTGCTTGCCCTCGTGCAGGGGCGTGGTCCCGAGATGCTCCACGCGGGGAGCTTAGGACGAAGTCGGGAAGTGCATCGAGCCAGCGTCGCCGGGGCTGGCGCTGTTGCTCGCCGGCCAGCGGCTGGTGATCGCCTTGCCGCGGGTGTAGAAGCGGATGCCCTCGGGGCCGTGGATGTGGTGGTCGCCGAAGAGGGAGTCCTTCCAGCCGCCGAAGGAGTAGAAGGCCATCGGCACCGGGATCGGGACGTTGATGCCGATCATCCCGACTTCGACCTCGCGCTGGAAGCGGCGGGCCTCGTGGCCGGAGCCGGTGAAGATCGCGGCGCCGTTGGCGTAGGTGTTGCGGTTGACCAGCTCGATCGCCTCGTCGAGGCCGTCGCTGCGGACGACCGAGAGGACGGGGCCGAAGATCTCGTCGGTGTAGACGGACATCTCCGGCTGGACCTGGTCGATCAAGGTCGGGCCGACCCAGAAGCCGCCGCCCTCTACCTCGAGCTCGCGTCCGTCGACGGTGAGGCGGGCGCCGGACTCGGCGCCCTGGCCGATGTAGTCGACGATCCGGTCGCGCGCCTGCGGCGTCACCACCGGCCCCATTTCCGAGCCGGGGTCGAGGCCGGGGCCGACCTTGATCTCCCGCGCCCGCCCGGCGACCTCCTCGACCAGCGCGTCGCCGGAATCGCCGACCGCGACGGCGACCGAGATCGCCATGCAGCGCTGCCCGGCCGAGCCGAAGCCGGCGGCGGCGAGCTGGTCGGCGGCGTAGCCGAGGTCGGCGCCCGGCATCACGATCGCGTGGTTCTTCGCCCCGCCAAGAGCCTGCACGCGCTTGCGCTTCTCGGTGGCGCGGGCGTGGACGTAGGAGGCGATCGGGGTCGAGCCGACGAAGGAGACCGCCGCCACGTCGGGGTGGTCGAGCAGGGCGTCGACCGCGACCTTGTCGCCGTGGACGACGTTGAAGACCCCCTCCGGCAGCCCCGCCTCGGCGTAGAGCTCGGCGACCAGGTTGGAGGCGGAGGGGTCGCGCTCGGAGGGCTTCAAGACGAAGGAGTTGCCGCAGGCGATCGCCACCGGGTGCATCCACATCGGCACCATCGCCGGGAAGTTGAACGGGGTGATCCCGGCGCAGACCCCGAGCGGCTGGCGGAAGGAGTACGCGTCGACCGTGGTCGAGACCTGGTCGGAGTACTCGCCCTTCAGCAGTTGCGGGATCCCACAGGCGAACTCGACCACCTCGAGGCCGCGCAGCACCTCGCCCTTCGCGTCCTCCAGCACCTTGCCGTGCTCGGAGGAGACGATCCGCGCCAGCGCATTGACGTTGGCGTTGAGCAGCTCGCGGAAGGCGAACATCACCTTGGCGCGGCGGCTGAGGGAGGCCTCCGACCAGTCAACGAAGGCCACCCTTGCCGCCGCGACAGCGGCGTCGACGTCGGCGGGCTTGGCCAGCACGACCTCGGCCTGCTGCTCGCCGGTAGCCGGGTCCCAGACGGGGGCGGTTCGAGTCGAGCTTCCGCCCGTCTCCTCGCCGCCGATCCGGTGCCGGATCGTCCGCTTCGCCGTGACCGCGCTCACCGGTTCATTGTGACGCCACGGGGGTCAGCGGCCCTTGGCCGCTGAGTACAGAAATCGCGTTGCGGGCGGCCAGCTCGGCCATCGCGGTGCGGGTCTCGACCGTGGCCGAGCCGAGGTGCGGGCTCAAGACGACGTTGTCGAGCTCGGGCAGCCGCCGCTCGACGTGCGGCTCGCGCTCGTAGACGTCGAGCCCGGCGGCGGCGATCCGGCCCTCCTCCAGCGCCGCCGCCAGCGCCCCCTCGTCGACGACCGGTCCGCGGGCGGCGTTGACGAGGACGGCGCTCGGCTTCATCGCCGCCAGCTCGGCCGCCCCGATCAGGTGGTGGGTCTCCGGCGTCAGGGGGCAGTGGAGGCTGAGCACGTCGGCCTCGGCCAGGAGGCGCTCCAGCGGCATCCGCCCCGCTTCCAGCTCGGCCTCGACCTCGGCCGGGGCGGGGTGGCGCGAGTGGTAGGCGATCCGCATCCCGAAGGCTCGCGCCCGCTGCGCCACCTTCCTGCCGATCCCGCCCAGACCGACGATCCCCAGCAGCCGCCCCTGCAGGCCGCTGCCGAGCATGAAGTGCATCCCCCAGTTCCAGGCGCGGCCGGAGCGGACCAGGCGGTCGCCCTCGACCACCCTCCGCGTCGCCGCCAGGATCAGCGCCAGCGTCAGGTCGGCGGTGACGTCGTCGAGGACGCCGGGGGTGTTGGTAACGACCACGTCACGCTCGGCCGCCGCCGCGAGGTCGACGTTGTCGTAGCCGACGGCGACGTTGGCGACGCAGCGCAGCTGCGGCCCCGCCGCGTCGAGCAGCTCGGCGTCGACCCGGTCGCCGAGCAGGGCGAGGACCGCTCCGGCGCCGGCGACCAGCTCGAGCAGGTCCTTGCGCGGGATCGCCGTCTCCCGCTCGTCGCCGCGCACCTCCCCCGCCTCCCGCAGCAGCTCGACCGCGGACTCGGGGAGGCGGTTGGTGACGGCGAAGATCATCTCGGGTCCGGCTTCAGCACCACCAGGCAGAGGTCGTCGCGGATCGGGCGGTCGGCCCAGTCGAGGATCGCCCGTTCGACCTCGTTCGCCATCACCCGCGCCGCCAGGCCGGTGAGTGGGGCGAGCTTTCCCGAGAGGCCCTCCAGGCCGAGCATCTGCCTGCCGCTGCGGACGTCGGTGGCGCCGTCGGTGTAGACGACCAGCCCTTCGCTGCCGGCCAGCGAGCTCTCGGTGTTCTCCAGCTCCAGCCGCTGCTCGGCCCCGAGCAGGAAGGTCGTGCCGTCGGCGGCAAGCTCGTCGAGCTGCGGCAGCCGTAGCGGCGGCGCGTGCCCGGCCCGCGCCCAGCAGACCTTGTCGTCCCCAGGGCGCAGCCGCACGCAGATCGCGCTGACCAGCTCGCGGTTGCGTCCCGGCCGCTCGGCCAGCGCCGCGTTCGTCAGCGTCAGCAGCTCCGCCGGGTCGCTGGTGTTGGCGACGAAGGTGGCGAGGCGGGCCCGGATGAAGGTCGCTAGGCGGGCGGCCGCCGGGCCGTGGCCGACGACGTCGCCGACGATCG
>DATMBY010000065.1:0-9941 GCA_035558995.1 Solirubrobacterales bacterium | reverse complement strand
GATCCTCGCCGGCTTCAACCAGATGCCGGGCCGCGAGGCCGACGCCAGCCGCTACCAGTATCTAGGCGTCGTCTTTCTCTTCATGCTCGCCGCCGAGGTCCTGCGCCCGGAGCTGGAACGGGGGCTGCGGATCGGCCGCGCGGCGCTGGCGGCGATCGCCGTCGTCACCGTCTTCTCGATGGCCAGCAACCTCGACCGGCTCCACGACGCCTACCAGGGGACCTACCACCCGATCAGCCAGCTCGAGAAAGCCGGGCTGGGAGCCCTCGACATCACCGAAGCGACCGTCGAACCGGGCTTCGTCCTCAGCGAAGACGTCGTCGACACCGGATTCGTCACCGTCGACGCCGGCTCCTACTTCGCCGCCCGCGAAGCCCACGGCTCCCCCGCCTACGACGAAGCCGAAATCGCCGCCGCGCCGCAGTTCGTCCGCTACGCCGCCGACAAGGTCCTCTTCGGTGCCCTGCGGGTCGAACTGGAAACGCTGCCGGCGTCCGCGGTGCCGACGAAGGGCTGCGAGACCGTCCCCAGCGACGGCACCGCCTCCGAGTTGCTGCGCCTGCCCCCGGGGGGAATCGTGATCCGCGCCGACAAGGCCCCGATCGAGCGGTTCGAGGTCAGCCGCTTCTCGACCGGCTCCGCCCCGATCCTCGTCGCCGGGATCGGCGCCGGCGAAGCGGGCCGCCTGACGATCCCGCGCGACAAGGCGAGCGAGCCCTGGAAGCTGCGGCTCGTCACCCCGGCGCCGGCGCTCGCCTGCCCGGTGACGGCTGGAGGAGGCCGATGAAGCTCTCGGTCGTGATCCCCGCCCACAACGAGGAGGGCTCGGTCGCGGCGACCGTCGAAGGCGTCGCCGCCAAGCTCGAAGCCGAGGAGATCGAGTACGACGTCCTCGTCGTCGACGACAACAGCAGCGACCGGACCAAGGAGGTCGTCGAGGAGATCGGGGCGGCCAACCCGCGGGTCCGCTGCCTCACCTCCTACCACCCGCCCGGCTTCGGCTTCGCCGTCCGCTGCGGGCTCGAGCAGTTCAGCGGCGACGCCGTCGCGATCATGATGGCCGACGCCTCCGACAGCCCCGAGGACCTCGTCGCCTACTACCGGCTGCTCGAGGAAGGCTACGAGTGCGCCTTCGGCTCCCGCTTCATCCGCGGCTCCCGGGTGATCGACTACCCGCGCACGAAGCTGATCATGAACCGGATCGTCAACTTCGGCATCCGCGTCCTCTTCCGCCTCGGCTACAACGACACCACCAACGCCTTCAAGGCCTACCGCCGCGAGGTGATCGAGGCGATCCAGCCGCTGCTCTCCCACCACTTCAACCTGACCGTGGAGCTGCCCCTGAAGGCCGTCGTGCGCGGCTACAGCTACGGCGTCGTCCCGATCTCCTGGACCAACCGCAAAGCCGGGGTCTCGAAGCTGGCGCTGAGCGAGATGGGCAGCCGCTACCTCTTCATCGTCCTCTACGTCTTCCTCGAGCACCACCTCAGCCGCGGCGACTACCGGCGCCGGCCGGGGGGACGATGAGCGCCCGCCGCGTCAGCGCGACCCCGGTGCTGCTAGCGGCGATGGCGGCCGCCGCCGTCTGGATCGTCGTCCTCGGCCAGAAACTGAGCTTCCTGCTCGACGACTGGGGCTACATCGTCCTGCGCCGCGGCAGCGACTTCGAGAACTGGGTGCGGCCCGACAACGAGCACTTCGTCGCCGCCCCGGTGACGATCTGGAAGCTGCTGATCGCGACCTTCGGGATCGACTCCATGCTCCCGTACAAGATCGCCTCCACCGCGCTCTTCCTCGCCGGCGTCTGGTTCCTCTTCCTCTGGTGCCGGCGCCGGGTCGGCGAGTGGCCGGCGCTGATCGGGATGGTGGCGCTGCTCTTCTGCGGCGCCGCCTTCGACGACCTCCTCTGGTTCGCCTCGATCACCTTCCTCGGCTCGACCCTCGGCGGCCTCGGGATGCTGGTCGCGCTCGACCGCCGCGACCGCACCGGCGACCGCCTCGCCTGCCTCGGGCTGACGGTCTCGCTCGTCTTCTCCAGCCTCTGGGTCGCCTTCGCCGCCGGCGCCGCGCTCGACGTCCTCCTGCGGCGACGCGAGCGCCCCTGGCTCGGGCGCGTCTTCATCGTCGCCGCGCCCGCCGCGATCTACGTCGCCTGGTGGATCGGCTGGGGGCATGAGGCCGAAAGCGCCCTCTCGCTGCACAACATCGTCCGCTCGCCGGCCTGGGTCTTCGACTCGATCGCCGGCGCCCTCGCCGCCCTGCTCGGCCTGGCGATCCCGGCGGAAGGGATCACCCAGCCCAACGGCCTCGACTGGGGCCGCCCGCTGGCGGCGGTCCTGCTGCCGCTGGCGCTCTGGCGGCTCTGGAAGATGCCGCGGGTGCCGCGCTCGCTCTGGGTCGTGATCGCGATCGCCCTCGTCTACTGGTTTCTCGGCGGCTTCGACGTCAAGCCAGGCCGCGACGCCTCGGCCAGCCGCTACCAGTACACCGGCGCCGCCTTCGTCCTGATGATCGCCTCCGGACTGCTCGCCGGCGTCCGCTTCCGACGTCGCCTGCTGATCCCGGCGCTGGTCGTGCTGGTCGCCGCGGTGGTGCCGAACATGGTCTTCTTCCACGAAGCGTACGAGAGCTATCGCCGCACCAGCCAGATCGAGCGCGCCGACCTGGCGGCGCTGGAAATCACCCGGCCGCGGGTCGTCCCCGGCTTCCGGATCGAAGAAGCCGAGGCCGACACCGGCTACGTGCCGGTGGAAGCCAGCGCCTACTTCGAAACCCGCGACGAGGACGGCTCGCCCGCCTACGACGAAGCCGAACTGGCCGCGGCGCCCGAGCACGCCCGCGTCCCCGGCGACAAGGTGATGGCCGCGGCGCTGGGCGTGGCGCTCGCGCCGGGGAAGATGGGCAAGGCCTGCCGTCCGGCGCCGATCGACGATGGCTCGCTGGTCCTCCCGCTCGACCGCGGCGGTGCCTCCCTGATGACGACGAGGCCGATGCAGCTGGCGCTCGGTCGCTTCTCCGAATCCTTCCCGGTGGCGCTGGGCGAGCTGAGCCCCGGAACCTGGACGACGCTGCGGATCCCGACCGACCGCTCACCGCAGCCGTGGAAGCTGCAGCTGAGCGGCGAAGGGCAAGTGACCGTCTGCCTGGCGCCAGGGGCATGACCGCCAGGCGCGGCACCGAGCTGCTCCTGGGAGTGGCGATGGCCGTCTCCCTCGGCCTGATCGTCGCGGCGACCAACGGCCAGGGCTTCGCGATCGACGAACTGTATTACTACGCCCGCGTAGCGGCCAAGGACGGCGGCCTCTTCCACTACGACTCGCCCTTCAGTCCCGAGTACCTGCTCTCGCCCTTCAACGGGCACCTCGCGCTCGGTGGCCGCTTCGTCTACGAGACCGTCTTCGCCACCGTCGGCGCCCACTACACCGTCTTCGTCGTCGTCAACGCGCTCGGGATCTGCGCCTGCGCCGGCCTCCTCTTCGTCTTCGCGCGGCGGCGGATCGGCGACGTCGCGGCGCTGGCGCCGGCGCTGCTGATCCTCTTCTTCGGAGTCGCGCGGGAGCAGTTCCTCTGGCCGCTGGACTTCAACACCTCGGTCGCGCTGGCGACCGGCCTGGCGGCGATCCTCTGCCTCCAGCGCGAGAGCCGGCGCGGCGACCTCGCCGCCTGCCTGCTGCTCGCGGTCTCGGCGGCGATGATCGAGGTCGGCCTCGCCTTCATCGTCGGCGCGGCACTGCTGATCGCGATGGACGAGAGGCGCTGGCGGCGGGCCTGGATCGTGGTCGCGCCGCTGGTCCTCTACGCGATCTGGTGGATCTGGTCGGCGAAGTTCGGCCAGGGGGAAACCGAGCTCTCGAACATCACCTCGGCACCGAAGACCTTCTACGAATCGATCGCCGTCTCCCTCGGCGCCCTGACCGGCACCAACCCTGTCCACGCCGACTCCTTCGGCACCGAAGTGACCACGCTGGGCCGGATCCTGGCGGTCGTCGGCCTGGTTGCGCTGGTCGTGCGGATCGCCCTCCGCGACCTGCCGCGAACGTTCTGGGTCTGGCTCCTCACCGCCCTCACCTACTGGACCCTGCTGGCGATCGCCGACCGGCCGCCGCAGAGCACCCGCTACCTGCTGGTCAGCGCCGTCCTCGTCCTGCTGGTCGCGGTCGACTGCTTCCGGCGCCCGCTCTCGAACCGGGCGGGAGCGGTCCTCGTGGTCCTGGCCCTGCTGCCGCTGCCGGCGAACGTCGACGCCCTCTTCACCGGCAAGGACCAGAACGTCCTGCGCACCGACATCGCCAAGAGCCGGGCCGAGTTCGCGATGCTGGAGCTAGCCGGCGAACGCGGCGACCCCGGCTACGTCGTCTCCGCCGACCCCCGCGTCGCCGACCTCGGCGGCGGCCTCTACCTGGGGATCCCCGCCGGCGCCTACCTCGACGCCGCCAGGGAGAACGGCTCGATCGCCTTCAGCCTCGGGGAGCTGCGGCGGCAGCCGGAGGAAATCCGCGAGATCGCCGACGCGGCGCTGGTCGGGGCGATCCCGGTGGAACTCGAACCCTCCGACGCGCCGGGAGCGGCCGAGACCTGCCGCACGACCAAGCCCGCGCAAGGGGGGCTCGCCATCGTCCCGCTCTCCGGCGGCTTCAACCACGTCCGCGTCGCCGGCCCGGGCACCCCGCTGATCGGCCTGCGGCGCTTCGCCACCGCCGGCCTCGGCGTCCCGATCGCGAAGCTGCGTCCCGGCGGCTGGGCCGCTCTGCGCCTTCCCCAGGATGGCGCCGAGCCCTGGCGGCTGGTCACGAAGGCAACCGTCACCACCTGCTCGATATCTTCGAGCGCTTCCTGAGCCCACCCCCGAGGAGAAGATCGAACTGAACTACGAGCGCCTCTACTCATTCCGGTTCCGCGGCGTCGACCAGGGCGCCCGCGCGGCCGTCTGGGAGGAGATCGCGCCCCACGTCTACGGGCTGATGGGCTCCCCCCAGCGCGTCCTCGACCCCGCCGCCGGCCGCGGCGAGTTCATCGAGACGATCCCGGCGCAGGAGCGGGTCGCGGTCGACGAGGTCGCCTACCCCGAGGCCGACCACAGCTCCGGGGTGCGCCGGATCACCTCGAAGATCGAGGACGCCGAGCTGCCGGCCGAGCACTTCGACGGCATCTTCGTCTCCAACTTCCTCGAGCACCTGCCGAGCCAGGAGGCGATCTCCCAGTTCCTGGAAAAGATGCACGGCGCGGCGGCGCCCGGCGGTCGGATCGCGATCATGGGCCCCAACTACCGCTACGCCTCGAAGCAGTACTGGGACATGGCCGACCACATCATCGCCCTCACCCACCTGGCGATCGAGGAGCACCTCTACACCGCCGGCTTCGAGCCCGAGCGCACGATCCCCCGCTACCTCCCCTACTCCTTCCGCGGCGGCCTCCCCCCCTCGCGCAGCCTGACCTCCCTCTACCTCCGCACCCCGCCGGCCTGGCGCCTGCTCGGCAAGCAGTTCCTGGTGATCGGCCGCAAGTAGCCAGCAAAGGTGCGGCACCGCATTGATCTGGTGCTACACTCGGACGATGCCGACCACCCGGCCTCGCTACACGCTCACCGACACCGGGCCCCTGCGCCTCCAGCTGGATAAGGCCCAGCGCCGCTGGCCCGATGTTCGGGACCGGAAAGAGCTGCTGCTCCGTCTTGCCGCGGCAGGTCAGAGAGCGATCGAACGCGAAGCGGAAGAGCGAAAGAGAGCGATTGCTGAAAGCGCTGGAGCGTTTACCGGGGTGTATCCACCCGACGCGCTCGAGCGGCTGCGCGAAGACTGGCCGGAGTGATCGTCCTAGACGCCAACGTCCTGATCGCCCACTTCAACGACTCCGATCGGCATCACGACAGAGCCGAGAGCCTGCTGGAAGCCAACAACGACGAGGCGTGGGGGGTCAGCACGGTAACCCTCGCCGAGGTACTGGTCTACCCCTCTCGCGCGGGGCGTCTCGCGGAGGCAGAAGCGGCTCTTGTGGGCCTCGACGTTCAAGACGTTCCGTTGGGAAGCGGTGCTTCTGGGATGTTGGCTGAGATGCGCGCCGAACTGGGCCTGAAGATGCCGGATTGCTGCGTCCTGCTTGCCGCTCAGAACAACGAAGCGGCTTTGGCTACCTTCGACGCCGGACTGCTTGCCGCAGCCGGGAAGCTGGGAATCGACGTGGTTCCCGACACCTCCTCGTAGCTCAGGGCAGCGGGCAGACGTAGACCGGGCCTTTGACCACGGCCAGCCACGGGTCAGAGGCGGCGTCGCCCGGCGTCCGCAGTTCGGCCCACCTGCCTGCCCCAAGCTCGCCGAGGGGGACGCTTGCTTCGCCGCGGGCGAAGCGGCTGGCGCCGACCTCAACCGGACCCGAGCGCGAGCCGAGGAGCGCCCCGCCGGGAGGCAGTTCGAAGTAGGCGGCGTCATCCGGGCTCGCGTCGGTGACGCTCGGGCAGGAGGCGGGGTCGGCGGCGGGGGGGGCCGGCCGCAGCGAGAGCCGCAGCGCCCCGACCAGCGAGGCGTCGGCGATGTTGCGGATTTCCAGCGCCTTTTCCCGCAGCTCCGGGAGCGGCATCGCGAGGGCGCCGTAGCGGTCCTCGCCGTAGAAGTAGTCGCCCGCCTCGAGCGCGATCCCCTGGTAGCCGCCGGCATCTTCGACCTTGGGGTCGGTGCTCGGCATGTAGTCCGAAGCGACGCGACCGCGGGCGAGGTCCAGCATCGCGAACTCGCTGGTCAGGATCTGGGCGCTGTTCAGTTCCGGTCCCCGCCCGTCGTTCAGCTTCTGCACGTTGGAGGGAAGGGCGAAGAGGAACACCGCGAAGAACCCCAGGGTCGCGAGGGCGGAGAAGCGGATGCCGCGGATCGCGTCGACCGCGACCAGCAGGACGAGGAGGGTGCCGACGTAGAGATAGCGGGTCCCGTCGGGCGCGCGGCCGCCCATCGCCATCGTCACCCAGTAGGCGAGCGCGGTGGCGACGAACATCCAGAGCGTCGGCGAGACAGCGCCGCGGCGGACACGGTAGGCGAGGCCGGCGACCGCGAGGCCGGCGACGACCGCGGGGGCCGCGGTGATCGTCGTCACTTCGGGCGGGGCGGCGCCCGCGGTCGGGTTCAGCCCGGTGACCGAGCCGACGACCGCGATCAAGGCGTTGGCGACGGTGAGCGGGATCAGGCGGACGTTGCTGAGCAGGATGTCGGACTGATCGAACTTGTGGGCCCAGACCCACCAGACGAAGTAGAGGAGGACCGGCGCGAGGAAGATCCAGAGGCGCTGGCGGCGGTCGTCGCGGCTCAGCACCGAGACGGCGGCACCGACCGCGAAGGCGACCCCGACCTCGAGCATCGCCACCGAGAGGACGAGCAGCACGCAGGCGAGGACGTCGCCGCGGCGGTTGTCCCGTTCCAGCGCCAGGAACGCAGCCAGGCCCAGTGCCGCCGAGTAAGTGGTGTGGAGGTCGAAGGGCCACATCATCACTTCGTTGGCGTAGCCGAGGGTGAGCAGCGAGAGGGTGAAGGCGAGGGCGATCGGAGGCGAGGTGCGGCGCCAGGCCAGAGCGAAGAAGAGGCCCCCGCAGACCAGCAGGCCAACGACCTCCGTGAGCCGGAACCAGAAGTAGTCGGTGCCGAAGAGCCCGAAGAGGAGCTCGTAGACGAGCCTTCCGAGAATCACCAGGTGGCCGTTGTGCGGGGCGAAGAGGTATTCGAGGCCCTCGGCCCTCACCACCCCGCTGCCCTTGTTGACGAAGTGGACGTAGTAGAAGAGCTCGTCCCCGTGCAGGGTGTTGCCGTCGCCGGCGAGGAGCAGCCAGACCGCCACCCCCGCCATCGCCAGAGCCAATCCCGCCAGCGCCACCGCCGGCTTCTGGAGTCTGCCCGCCACCGGCGCGGACCCTACTTGACTCTCGGCGACCGACCGCGGCGTCCGAACCGCATCCGCGGCACCCGCCACATCGCCTCGCGCACGATCGAGCTGTCCATCTTCGATTTGCCCACCTCGCGGTCGCGGAAGACGATCGGCACCTCGGCGACCTCGAAGCCGGCCTCCAGGGCGCGGTAGGTCATCTCGATCTGGAAGGCGTAGCCGCGGGCGTCGACGGCGTCGAGGTCGATCGCCTCCAGCACCTCGCGACGGAAGCACTTGAAGCCGCCGGTCAGGTCCTTGACCTCGACCCTGAGGATGAAGCGCGCGTAGGCGCTGCCGCCGCGGCTGATCACCCGCCGCAGCGGGCCCCAGTTGCGGACCCCGCCGCCCTCGACGTAGCGGGAGCCGATCGTCAGGTCGGCTCGCTTCGCCGCCTCCAGCAGGCGCGGCAGGTAGGCCGGGTCGTGGGAGAAGTCGGCGTCCATCTCCAGCACCAGCCCGGCGCCTTCGGCCAGCGCCTTGCGGAAGCCGGCGATGTAGGCGGGGCCGAGGCCTTCCTTGTGCTCGCGGTGGAGGAACCGCACCCGCTCCTCTTCGTCCTCGAGGCGCCTGGCGATCTCCCCCGTCCCGTCGGGGGAGTTGTCGTCGACGATCAGCACCCTCGCGTCAGCGGGGAGCTTGGGAAGGACGGCTGCGACGAAGGGCTCGAGGTTCTCGGCCTCTTCGTAGGTCGGCAGGACGAGCCAGGCTGGGCCCCGCGGGTCGGTGGCAGTCACGGCGCCAGATGGTTGATTTCACGGCCAGGTGCGGCTGGGGCAAGCCTGGCCAAGCAGATCAAGGACGCAGGGTGCAGCCTTTGCCGGTGGCAAAGGCAAGCCCGAGGACGCAGAGCTGCGCAGTGTGCCAGGCGCAGCATCCAGGCGTGCCTGGTCGTGGGATCAACCATCTAAGGCCGGGCCCGTCCGCCGGTGATCTTCACGAACGCGTGCCAGGAAGGCTTCGGCTTGAACCGGGGCCCTTCCCGGAAGAGGCCGACCGAGTCGCAGAAGTCGCAGAGCAGCTGCGCGTCCTTCCACGAGAACCAGACGACCTGCTTCAGGTTCAGCCGCCGCTGGTTTTCGATCAGGTAGCCGTAGGCGTCCTTCAGCTGCCGGACCTGGCCGCGCACCCCCTGCTCGAAGGCGTCGTGCTCGAAGTTGTCCTGCGACCCCCATCCCATCTCGGTCACGTAGAGGCTGGGGCGGTCGTGGTTCTCCTTGCTGACTTCGTGGAATTCCTCGACCATCTCTTCGAGTTCGCCGGTGTCGATCGCGTAGGGGTGGAGGGCGACGGCGTCGAACCTGCTCTTGATCCCAGGCCGGCGGTAGAGCTGTTCGAGGAACCTCGCCGCCGCCATCCCCTTCTTGCCGCGGGCGTTGGGCCGCGCGAAGAGGCCGCTGAGGAGGATCCTGGCGCCGGGCTGGACCGACTTGATCGCCTGCTGGCTGATCGTCAGGAGCTTGGCGTAGTCGGCCACCGAGACCGGGAAGGCAAAGTAGAAGAAGTTGGCCTCGTTCCAGATCTGCCAGGTCCGGACGGGCTTCGGCGCGGTGATCGCCGGTTCGTAGTTGACGCCTTCGGTCCGGTGTTCGCGCCAGAACTGGCCGCCGGGCCCGTAGCGCATGACCGCGGCCCTGACGAAGGCGATCCAGGCGGCCCGCTGGCGGGCGTTGTGGACCGGCAGCTTCGTCAGCTTGCCGAGCCAGGAGGGGGTGCCGGCGAGGAAGGGGAGGATTTCCAGCCCGCCGCGGGAGGCGACTTCGACGGTCGGGTCGATCGAAGACCAGTCATAGCCGCCCCTGCGGGTCGGCTGCACCGAGGACCAGGCGATCGGCATCCGCAGGGTTTCGATCCCGCCGGCGCGCATGTAGCGGACGTCTTCGTCGGTCAGGGGGGTCTGGGGGGCAACGCCGAAGAAGCCGCGGGGCACCTGCGTCCTCGGCTTGGCGCTGCCGCAGGCGGTGAAGACGAGGAGCGCGAGAATGGCCGCCAGCGCGACGGCGGCGAGGATCCGCAGCTTCACGCGCTGACCGTCCAGCGGT
>DATMBY010000064.1:0-16871 GCA_035558995.1 Solirubrobacterales bacterium | reverse complement strand
GATCGACACCTCCGGCCGCGCCGTCCTCTTCGCCGCGATCACGGTGATCATCGCCCTGCTGGGGATGATGCTGCTCGGCCTCAGCTTCCTCTACGGGGTGGCGGTGGCCGCGGCCCTGGCCGTCCTCTTCACGATGATCAGCGCCCTGACCCTGCTGCCGGCGCTGCTGACGATCGTCGGGCGGCGGGTCGACCGGCTGCGGATCCCGGGCCTCGGCCGCGGTCGCCGCAGCGTCGACGAGGGCGGCTGGTGGGTCCGCTGGAGCGACCGGATCAAGCGGCGCCCGTGGACGGCCGCCCTGCTCTCGGGGGCGATCCTGATCGCGCTCTGCATTCCGACGCTCTCGCTGCGTCTCGGCACCAACGACGCCGGCACCGACCCAGCCGGAACGACCACGCGGGAAGCCTACGACCTGCTCGCCGAGGGCTTCGGGCCCGGCTTCAACGGCCCCTTCGTGATCGCCGCCGAGTTGCCGCAGAAGGGCGACGACGAAGCGCTGCAGGAGCTGCACGACCAGCTGCAGGGCGAAGAAGGCGTAGAAGCGGTTACCAACGTCACCCTCAACCCGAACGAGACCGTCGGCGTCTTCCAGCTCTACCCGACGACCTCGCCGCAGAGCGCCGACACCACCGACCTGCTCGACCGCATCCGCGAAGACTCGATCCCGCCGGTCGAGGAAGCGACCGGAGCGCAGGTCCACGTCGGCGGTGTCAACGCGATCTTCGAGGACTTCGGCAACGCGATCTCCGAAAAGCTGCCGCTCTTCATCGGCGTCGTCGTCCTGCTCTCGGCGCTGCTGCTGATGATCGTCTTCCGCTCGATCTGGGTGCCGTTGAAGGCGATCGTGATGAACCTGCTCTCGATCGGGGCCGCCTTCGGGCTGATCGTCGCGGTCTTCCAGTGGGGCTGGGGCGCGAGCCTGATCGGCGTCGACAGCACCGGCCCGATCATTTCCTTCTTCCCGATCTTCCTCTTCTCGATCGTCTTCGGGCTCTCGATGGACTACGAGGTCTTCCTGATGTCGCGGATCCACGAGGAGTGGGAACACACCCAGGACGCCTCCGAGGCGGTCACCCGCGGCCTCGCCCTGACCGGCCGCGTGATCACCGCCGCCGCGGCGATCATGGTCACCGTCTTCGCCGCCTTCATGCTGGGCGAAGACCGGATCATCAAACTCTTCGGCCTCGGCCTCGCCTCCGCCGTCTTCATCGACGCCGTGATCATCCGCTCCGCCCTCGTCCCGGCGATCATGCAGCTCCTCGGCGCCCGCGCCTGGTGGTTCCCCGACTGGCTCGACCGCATCCTCCCCCGCCTCCACGTCGAGCCCGACGAGGGCGACCCCGCGCCGACGGGTGAGCACCCGGTGGTCGCGGCGGCCGAGACGGACGGCTAGCGCCTCTCGCGCTCCAGTTCTCGTTCGATGTCCGCGACTACCCGCGCGGGTTCCCCTTCGAGCTGCTCGTCGGTGTAGCGCAGGACCGCGTAGCCGGCACTGCGCAGGTCGAGATCGCGGGCGTGATCGTCCTGCCATGCCACCGAGCCGCGGTGATAGGTCCAGAAGTCGGTCTCGACGACGAGGCGCTGCCGTGCCCAGAAGAAGTCGACGGTCCAGCGGCCGATTTTGATGTTGACCTCCGGGGCGGGGATGCGATCGCGGTGAGGGCGGATCAGGTCGAGGAAGAGGGCCTCGAGGTCAGAGCGGGTCCGGTCGCTCTCGAGACCTTCAAGGCGGTGGCCCTGGAGCTCGGCCTGGCGGATGGCGCGCCGGAGGAGGCGCGGTGGGAGTAACCCGCTGTGCTGGAGGTCTTCGATGGTGCGGGGGACGGTGGTGACGGGGATGTTGTGGCGGTGGGTGGTGAGGAGCCGTCTCCCTCGCCCTCCTTCTTGATTCAGGTAGGAGGGCGAGGGAAACGGCTCTCGGGGCGATGTGAGAGAGGAACAGCGGTGGAGGCGAATTCCGTGGCGGGACTTGCGGCCCGAGGTGGTCGGGACCGAGACGTGGACCGGGCCGTCAAGCGGGCGCAGGAGCTCCCAGAGGACCGCGGCGGAGGTGTGGCTGAGGACGGCGCCGGGGCCGCAGGCGAGGCCGGCGGCCATGAAATGCCCATGGAGGCTCAGCCCGCGGTGGCCGACGGCGTAGACGCCTTGGTGGATGCGATGTAGCTGCCCACGAGCGACGCGATTCCGAATCGCCCTCGCCCCGAGACCAACGCTTTCAAGCTGCCATCGAGTGGCCACGCCGTGCTGGCGTACCGCGATCTTCGCCACCGCAGAATCGGGCGTGTCGACTTTTTGACCCATGTGGGCACCTAAGTCGACAGGGCCTCGGACTCGCCCCCCTTACCCAGCCTTTTTCGTCCCGCGAAAGCGCTACGAGGGAACTAAGCGGCCTTGGTTACCTTGCCGGCCTTGAGACACCTGGTGCACACGTAGGCGCGGAGGGGGCGGCCGTTCTCCTGGATCCGGACCTTTTGCAGGTTCGGGTCGAAGCGGCGCTTGGTGGCGACCATGGAGTGGCTTCGGGACTGGCCGAACGCGGGTCCCTTGCCGCAGCTGTGACAGATCTTCGCCATCGGTCGCGGGATGGTACCGGAGAGGGAAGGTCTAACGCGCGTTAGGAGACTGCTCGTCAGCCGAGCTGGCGTTTGAGCAGGGCCATGCGGGCGACGGTGAGGGCGGCGTTGCGGCCCTGGTCGCGCTTGTCGCCGCCGGCCCGCGCCAGCGCCTGCTCCATGTCGTCACAGGTGATTACTCCAAAAGCGCAGGGAACGCCGGTCGCCAGCTGGACGTCCTGGATCCCGCGCGCCGCCTCGGCGCAGACGAAGTCGTAGTGGTCGGTCTCGCCGCGGATGACGACGCCGAGGCAGGCGACGCCGCCGATCTCCATGCCGCCGGCCTGCCTGGCGTTGCGGCGGCGGACGCCGTCGACGATCGCGTTGGCGGCGAAGGGCAGCTCGTAGGCGCCGGGGACCGAGTGATGGGTAACGTTGCCGATCGGCACCCCCGCCATCTGGAAGCCGTGGTCGGCGCCGTCGAGCAGGCGCAGCGCCAGGTCCTCGTAGAAGCGGCCGACGACGACCGCGAACTCGAGCTGCTCCAGCTTCGCCTTCTCCTCGTCGGAGAACTGCTCGAGGAACGCTCCCGCCTCAGCCATCGCCGTCCCCGGCGTCGCGGGCGATCTCGTCGTGAATCATCTCCTCGTCGAGGGCGAGGCCCTGGTGGTGCAGCGAGTGGCCCATCTTCTCGCGCTTGGTCCGCAGGTAGGCCTCGTTGTGAGCGTTGGGGACCGATTCGATCGGCACCTGCTCGGAGACCGAGAGGCCGTAACCCTCCAGGCCAACGATCTTTTTCGGGTTGTTGGTGAGGATGCGGATGCTGGTCAGGCCGAGATCGCCGAGGATCTGCGCCCCGATCCCGTAGTCGCGCAGGTCGGCCGGCAGCCCCAGCTTCAGGTTGGCCTCGACGGTGTCTGCCCCTTCCTCCTGCAGCTTGTAGGCCCTGAGCTTGTTCAGCAGCCCGATCCCGCGCCCCTCCTGCGAGAGGTAGAGGAGGACGCCCCGCCCCTCCCGCTCGATCATCGAGAGCGCCGCTTCCAGCTGTTCGCCGCAGTCGCAGCGCATGCTGTGGAAGACGTCGCCGGTGAGGCACTCGCTGTGCACGCGGACGAGCACGTCCTGCACCCCGTCGACCTCGCCTTTGACCATCGCCACGTGGTGTTTGTCGTCGACCAGGGAGCGGTAGCCGACGGCCTTGAACTCGCCGAACGCGGTCGGCAGGCCGGTGTCGACGACCCGTTCGACCAGCTTCTCGGTCCGCCGCCGGTAGGCGATCAACTCGGCGACGGTGATCATCTTCAGCCCGTGCCTCTCGCAGTAGGGGACGAGGTCGGGGACGCGGGCCATCGTCCCGTCGTCGTTCATCACCTCGCAGATGACGCCGGCGGGAGTGAGGCCGGCGAGGCGGGCGAGGTCGACCGAGGCCTCGGTGTGGCCGGTGCGCTCCAGCACGCCCCCGTCCTTCGCCCGCAGCGGGAACATGTGGCCGGGGACGACGATGTCGCGCGGGCCCGAGTCGGGGTCGATCGCGACCTGGATCGTGTGCGCGCGGTCGTGGGCGGAGATGCCGGTGCTGACGCCGCCGGCGGCCTCGATCGAGACCGTGAAGGCGGTCTCCAGCGGCGCCTCGTTCTTCGCCGTCATCAGGTTCAGGCCCAGCCGTTCGCAGCGCTTCGCGGTCAGCGCCAGACAGATCAGCCCGCGCGCCTCCTTGGCCATGAAGTTGATCGCCTCCGGGGTCGCGAACTGCGCCGCCATCACCAGGTCGCCCTCGTTCTCGCGGTCTTCGCCGTCGCAGACGACGACCATGCGGCCGGCGCGGATCTCCTCGATCGCCTCCTCGATCGACGCGAACGGGCTGCTGCCCGTCGCCGCCCCGTTCTCTTTTCGCTCGGTCTCCGCCATCTTGCTCACGCCTGCTCCTTTCGCGCGAATGGTGACATCAATCGCTCCACGTACTTGGCGATCACGTCACACTCGACGTTCAAACGGTCTCCTGGCGCCAAATCGGCGAGGTTGGTCCGCTCCAGGGTCTCGGGGATGAGGGAAACCTCGGCCCAAGAGTCGTCCAAGCTTGCGACCGTGAGGCTGACCCCGCTGAGGGTGATCGAGCCCTTTTCGACGACGTAGGAGAGAAGCTCGGCGGGGAGGTCGACCCGGACGCGGCGGGCGAAACCGTCGTCTGCGACCGCGGCGACGGAGCCGACGCCGTCGACGTGACCCTGGACGATGTGACCGCCGAGGCGGTCCGAAGCCTTCATCGCAAGCTCCAAGTTCACCCGCTCGCCCGTCTCGACGCCGTCCAGTGCCGTGACCTCGAGCGTCTGGTTCATCGCCTCGGTCTCGAAACCGTCGTCGGTGACGGCGGTGGCGGTGAGGCAGCAGCCGTTGACGGCGACCGAGTCCCCCTCGGTGATCTCCGGAGCGAGCTGGGTGGCGATATGGAGACGGGCGCCATTGCCGTCCCGATCGACCGTCGTAACCTTGCCCACGTCTTCGATCAGCCCCGTGAACACCTCACCACTCCTTGAATCGGGCCGTGATCAATACGTCATCGCCCACCTGCTCAGGAGAGGATTCGAGAGCAACCGATCGGTGGGCTGCCCCCTCGCTGCTGTTCGATCCGCCGAGAAGCACTGGGGCGATGAAGGTACGGGATTCGTCGATCTGATCGGACTTCAGAAAGGCTGATGCCAGGGTTCTGCCGCCCTCTAGAAACAAGCTCGTTACTTCGCGGCGGCCCAGCTCTCGCAGGGCTGACTCGACGTCCGCGGCGGGAATGATGTCGGCGCCTGCGTTTTGGAGGGAGCTGGTGCGGTCCTGCGGGGCGTCGGGGGAGGTGACGATGAGGACAGGGGCTTGGTCGAGGGTCTGGATGAGCTGGCTGTCGAGGGGGAGGCGGGCCTGGGAGTCGAAGGCGACGCGCTTGGGCTGGGGGGCTCCGGCGAGGCGGGCGGTGAGGAGGGGGTCGTCGGCGAGGGCGGTGCCGATGCCGACGGCGATCGCGTCGGCTTCGGCGCGCCAGCGGTGGACGAGCTCGCGGCTCTCAGGGCCGGAGATCCAGGGGCTGTCGCCAGGGGCGGTCGAGGTCTGGCCGTCGAGCGAGATCGCCATCTTCAGGACCACGAGGGGCAGGCCGGTGCGGGCGTGCTTGCGGAAGGGCTGGTTGAGGCGGCGGGCCGCGGTGGCCTCGGCTCCGGAGGCGAAGGCGACCTCGACGCCGCCGTCGTGGAGGATGCCGGGGCCGCGGCCGGCGGCCTTCTCGCTGGGGTCGTCGGAGGCAATCACGACCCGGCCGATCCCGGCCTCGAGGATTGCCTCGACGCAGGGGGGTTGCCGCCCCTCGTGCGCGCAGGGCTCCAGCGTCACGTACATCGTCGCCCCCGCCGGATCCTCCCCCCGCTCCCAACAGTCCGCCAAAGCCGCCCGCTCCGCATGCAGCCCCCCCAGCTCCGCATGAAACCCCTCGCCGATCACCCGCTCGTCCCGCACCACAACTGCTCCCACCAGGGGATTGGGGCTGACGCGTCCACGCCCACCCTCAGCCAGCTCCAAGGCGTGCCTCAGATGAGCTTGATCCGTGCCAGTTAGCTGGGATTCCATGGTTGACTGACTCGTCAATCAGTCTACTCGCCTCGCGCGGGTGGCACGGTAGGGGGAACCATGTCTGAGGAAGCTTTAGCTACCGGAAGACATGGTGGGTCCCCTGCCGTGACAGGACCCGCGCGCCTGAGCGGCAGGCGCTGCAACGAGCAGCGCGAATACGCTGATGTCGTGAAGCTGATCATCCAAATCCCCTGCTTAAACGAGGAGAAGACCCTCCCCGCGACGATCGCCGACCTCCCCCGCTCGCTGCCCGGAATCGACCAGATCGAGCTGCTGGTGGTCGACGACGGCAGCACCGACCGCACGGTCGAGGTCGCCCGCGGGTGCGGCGTCGACCACGTCGTCCGCCTCACCAACAACAAGGGCCTCGCCGCCGGCTTCCAGGCGGGGCTGGACGCGTGCCTGAAGCTCGGCGCCGACGTCGTCGTCAACACCGACGCCGACAACCAGTACCGGGGCGCCGACGTCGCCAAGCTGGTGGCGCCGATCGTCGCCGGCGAGGCCGACATGGTCGTCGGCGACCGCCGGGTCGGCGAGATCGATCACTTCTCCGGCTCGAAAAAGGGCCTGCAGCGGCTCGGCAGCTGGGTCGTGCGCCGCCTCTCCGGGACCGAGGTCAGCGACGCCACCTCGGGATTCCGCGCCTACAACCGCGAGGCCGCCCTGCAGCTGCTCGTCGTCGACAACTTCACCTACACGCTGGAGAGCCTGATCCAGGCCGGGAAGATGCTGGTCGCGGTCGACGAGGTCGAGATCGGGACCAACCCGAAGACGCGCGAGTCCCGCCTCTTCGACTCGACCGGCGCCTACGTGCGCCGCAATGCGCCGGCGATCCTCCGCATCTACGCCCGCTACGAGCCGCTGCGCGTCTTCGCCACCGCCGGCGCCGTCGTCCTCCTCCTCGCGCTCTGCGCCTGGCTTCCCTTCCTGATCGACTGGATCTTCAACGGCGACAGCACCGGCCACATCCAGTCGCTGATCCTCGGCGCCGTCCTCTTCATCGCCGCGATGCAGCTCTTCGCCCTCGGCGTGATCGGCGACCTCCTCGCCGGCCAGCGGGTAATGACCCAGCGCGTCTTCGAGCGGGTGCGGCGGGTCGAGCTGGCGCTCGGGGTCGAGCCCTCCCATTACGAGCCCGGCAGCCGCAGCGGCGCCCGCGAGAACGCCGAGTGAGCCCGGAGCCCAAGCGCGGCGACTCGGCCTCCAGCGCCGAGTACGGGAAAACCGCGAGCTTCCTCGCGGTCGGGGTCGGCCTCACCGGAGTGATCACCTACGCCTACTTCCTGATCGCCTCGCACACCCTCTCGAAGCTCGACTACGGGCAGATCACGATCCTCTGGTCGGCGGTCTTCATCACGATCTCGACGCTCTACCGGCCGGTCGAACAGCTGCTCAGCCGCCACGTCTCCGAGCGGCTGGCCAAGGGCGAACCGCTGCGGCAGGAGCTACGGGTCGCGGCGACGATCCAGATCGGGCTGGCGCTCTTCTTCGCCGTCGTCGCCCTGGTCCTGCGGGGGCCGATCCAGGACGACCTGCTGGAAGGCAACGAAACCCTCTACTGGGTCTTCTTCGGCGCCGTCCTCTTCTACGCCGCCAGCTACTTCGCCCGCGGCTTCCTCGCCGGCCAGCGGACCTTCGGCCTGTTCACGGCGCTGATCCTCTCCGAGTCCTGCTTCCGCACCCTCTTCGCCGTCCTCGTCGCCGTCAGCCTGCTCAGCGGCCAGTCCTGGGTCGCGGTCGGGATCGTCGCTGCCCCCAGCCTCTCGCTGATGGTGGTGCCGTTTGCGTTCCTGCGGCGAGCGAAGAAAGCAGCACCGCCCCAAGCGGCTCCCGGACGCGAAGCGGAGGAAGCCGCGCCTGATGGAGGATCGGAGCTGACGATGCGCGAGGGCAGCGGCTTCGCCGCGGCGGTGCTGGTGATCATGTTCAGCGAACAGGCCTTCCTCAACGCCGGGCCGCTGATCACCCGCGGCCTCCAGGGCGCCGAAGCGGCCGGCTTCATCTTCAACGTGCTGATGCTGGCGCGGGCGCCGCTGCAGCTCTTCCAGGCGGTCTCGACCAGCATCCTCCCCCACCTCACCAACCTCCACACCTCGACGGCGCCGGACAGCGAGCGCGAGTTCCACCGCTCGGTCCGCGGCGTCCTCCTCGGCGTCGCCGCCTTCGCCGCCTTCACCGCGATCGTCGTCCTGATCGCCGGCCCGCACCTGATGCAGATCGCCTTCAGCAAGAAGTTCGAGTACGACCGGGCGGGGCTGCTGCTGATCACCCTCGGGATGGGCCTCTACCTCGGCTCGGTCACCCTCAACCAGGCCTGCGTCGCCCAGAGCCAGGTGCGGCGCGCCGCCGCCCGCTGGATCGCCTGCGCCGGCTTCTTCATCCTCTGGAACTTCCTGCCGATCGTCGAGAACGAGTTCCGCCGGGTCGAGATCGGCTTCGCGCTCACGGCCGGCGTCCTCTTCTCCCTCCTCTATCTTGTCTACCGCCGCCCGCACGGCCGCCCCGAGGACATCCCCCGCGAAGGCTCGACCGAGGAACTCGAGCTGCGGCTCGCCTCGATCGACGAGAACACCTAGGCCGCTTCCTCTAGGTTCCCTCGATGGGGCACCACGACGCCGAGCTGATCCTGATCGCGGGAGGGCTGCTGGCCGCCGGGATCGTCGGCGCCCTGCTCGCCGACCGCGTCCGCGTCCCTGGACTCCTGCTCTTCCTGGCCCTGGGGATGCTCGCCGGCTCGCAGGGAATCGGCGGCATCGAGTTCTCCAACATGGAGCTGGCGCGGACGCTGGGGACGATCGCGCTGATCCTGATCCTCTTCGAGGGCGGGCTGACCGCGGGCTGGTCGGAGATCCGGCCGGTGCTGGGGACCGCCGCCTCACTGGCGACGATCGGCACCGTCCTCACCGCGCTCGTGGCCGGGTTCGCGGCGAAGCTGATCTTCGGCATCGGCACCCTCGAAGGGATGATCGTCGGCGCCGCGATCGCCGCCACCGACTCGGCGGCGATCTTCGCCGTCCTGCGGCGCTCGACCCTGGAGAAGCGGTTGGCGCGCTCGCTGGAGGGCGAGTCCGGGATGAACGACCCCGTCGCCCTGCTGCTGGTGATCGGGTTCATCGAATGGATCCAGGAGCCCGGCTACGGGCTCGCCGACATGGCCGGCCTGCTGGCGCTCAAACTCGCGGTCGGGATCGCCGTCGGCTACCTCGTCGGCCGCCTCGCGGTGGCGGCGCTGAGCAGGGTGCGGCTGCCGACCGACGGGATCTACCCCGTGGCCACGGTCGCGATCGCCGCCCTCGCCTACGGCGTCGCCGAGATCGCCCACGGCTCCGGCCTGCTCGCCACCTACCTGGCGGCGCTGGCGCTGGGCGCCGCCAACATCCCCGCCCGCCGCACCGTCGTCGCCTTCCACGAGGGGCTCGGCTGGGTCGCCCAGCTTGCGCTCTTCATCCTCCTCGGCCTGCTGGTCTTCCCCAGCCAGCTGGACGACGTAGCCCTCAAGGGACTGGCGCTCTCCGCCGTCCTGATCCTCGTCGCCCGCCCGCTGGCGACCTTCGCCGCCACCGCGCTGGCGCCGCTGAACGCGCGCGAGCGGCTGATGCTCGGCTGGGCCGGGCTGCGCGGGGCGACCCCGATCTGGCTCGCCACCTTCCCGGTCGTCGCCGGGATCGCCGGGGGCCAGGAAGAGTTCGCGATCGTCTTCTTCGTCGTCGTCACCTCGACCCTCGTCCAGGGCGCGAGCTTCGAGCCGCTGGCGACCCGGCTGGGGCTGACCACGGACGAACCGGCGCTGCCGCGGCGCCTGCTCGAGTCGGGCCGGATCCGCCGCATGGGCGGCGACGTGATCGCCTACCGGATCCCGGAGGGGGCAGCGATCGCGGGCCACCGGGTGCGGGACCTCGAGCTGCCGCGCGAGGCGCTGGTCAACGTGATCGTCCGCGACGGCAACGCGATGCCGCCGCGGGGATCGACCGAACTGCTGGAGGGCGACGAGCTGCACATCCTCGTCCGCAGCGAGCTGCGCGACGAGGTCGAGGGCCTGACCGGGCACTGGGCCAAGGGGCCGATCGGCCGGCCCGCGCCGCCGCCGCTGCCGCGACGCGGCGCCTCCCAGGTCTTCACGGTGCGCCCGCGCCGGGGGGACGGAGAGCTCGGCGAGGAGATCGACGGGGTCCCGATCGTCCGGGTGATGCGCGACCGCAGCGAGCGCGGCGCCTTCCTCGTCTCCCTCGCCGACGGGCGCTACGCGGTGCTGAGCGCCGGCCTGGTCGCGATCGGGGGCCGGCGGGCGCTGGCCGGCTGGTGCGAGGGCCGCGCCGCGCGGGAAGACGTCGACGCCTCCGAGCGGGCCTGGTGGCAGGAGGTGACCGGCGCGCTGATTGCGAGGGGTTAGAGGGTCCGCGGGCACCCCTCCTGGGAGCACCTCCGCCGCGAGGATCGTGGAACGGCTGGCGCCGCGGGAGTTTGCTTGCGCGGCTCCATGCTGAGCACCCAGGAGGGGTGCCCGCGGACCCTCTCCTAGCGCCTAGGAAGCACCGGCTGCTGCTGCGAGTTCGGTGTAAGCAGCTGCCGGGTCGTCGGCTCCGAAGATGGCCGAGCCGGCCACGAAGAGGTGGACGCCAGCGGCGGCGAGGGGCGCGGCGGTGTTCTCATCAACGCCGCCGTCGACCTCGATCGCGGCCTCGCCGACGAGCGGTGCGAGACGCTCCAGCTTGTCGTACGAGGACTCGAGCAGCTTCTGGCCGCCCCAGCCTGGGTTGATCGTCATGCAGAGGACCAGGTCGGCGTAGCCACGCAGCTCGGCCACCGCCTCCACCGGGGTAGCGGGGTTGATCGCGATGCCGGCGCCGCAGCCGAGCTCGCGGATCGAGTGCAGGAGGCGGTTGGCGTGCGGCGTGGCCTCGGCGTGGAAGGTGATCGAGTCGGCTCCGGCTTCGGCGAATTCGGAGAATTGCCGTTCCGGGTTCTCGATCATCAGGTGGACGTCGACGGCGCCGCCGGCCTCGTGGACCCGGTCGGCGATCCCGCTCAGCACCAGCGGCCCGATCGTGATCGGCGGGACGAAATGTCCGTCCATCACGTCGAAGTGGATGATCCGCGCGCCGGCATCCATCACCTCTTCGACCTGGGCTCCTAACTTGCCCATGTCCGCCGAGAGGATCGAGGGCAGCACCCGCGGCTCCGCCATCAACTCTGTCATCCGGTCGCTCACGGGGCGAAATCTAATCGACGCCGCGGCCGTTCTACGCCGAACGCAGCATCGAGCTTCCGCACGACTGACATTCCATGTCGGCGGTGTTCGTCATCCGGGCGATCGTCTGGTGCTCGCCGCAGTTGGGGCACTGGGAGACGAGTTCGAAGCGACTGAGGCAGTTGACGCAGCGCAGGCGGCCCGGCAGCTGGGTCGGGCGCAGCCACGGCTCGCCGCAGTTCGGGCAGGGCGCACGGCCGAGGGGATTCGACTCCCCTTGATCTGACTGGTTGGGGTGGCTCATGCCCTAATCATTGCGGGTCAGGCGTCGCCCCTGACCAGGCGGGCGATGAAGAAGCCGGTGGTGCGGTCGCGATCGGGTCGCAGTTGCAGGCAGCGGGGCTCGGCCGCGGAGGCGAGCGACGGCGCCATCGCGCCGAGGTCGTCGAGGCGCAGCGGCGGCACCTCCCCCGCCCCGGCCGCGTCCAGCAGGCCGGCGATCCGCTCCTCGTTCTCGCGCCGGGAGATCGTGCAGGTCGAGTAGACGAGGGCGCCCCTCGGGCGCAGAAGGCCGGCGGCGTGGCGCAGCAGGGCGTCCTGAACCTCGACCAGGCGCCCGATCGCCTTCGGCGACTTGCGCCAGCGGGCGTCGGGGCGGGAGGCGAGCGTGCCGAGGTCCGAGCAGGGCGCGTCGAGGAGGACGCGGTCGAAGCCCTCGCCGACGGCCGCTTCGGTGGCGTCGGCCTCGATCACGGTGATGCCGTGGAGGCCGAGGCGGCTCGCCTGCGCCGCGACTTCGCCGGCCCGGGCCTCGTCGAGCTCGACCGAGATCACGGTGCTGCGGTCCCCCGTCCGCTCGGCGATCTGCCCGGTCTTGATCCCGGGCCCGGCGCAGAGGTCGAGGATCTGCTCCTCGGGCCGGGGGCAGAGGACCTCGACCACGGCCGCCGAGCCACGGCTCTGCGGCGTCAGCTCCCCGGCCGCGATCGCCGCCGGGACCGCGTCCCCGGTCCGTCCTTCGATCACGATCGAGTCGGGCGCTGCCAGCGGCCACCCGGCCTCGGGGAGGCGCGCGTCCACGCCCGCGTCGCGCAGGCGCGCCAGCATCGAGTCGCGGTCGGTGCGGAGGGGGTTGACCCGCATCGCCACCTCGGCGGGCCGGTTGCAGGCGGCGAGGACGCCGCGGGCCGCATCGGTCCCGAGCTCCTGCCACCACATCTCCGCCAGCCACTGCGGGGCCGAGTCGGCGACGGCGGCGGTCGCGGGGGTCGAGTCGTCCTCGAGCAGCGAGGCGGTCAGCTGCTCTCGCTCGCGGACGGCGCGGCGGAGGATCGCGTTGGCGAAGCCGGCGGCGTGGGCGGCGCCGGCGCCCTTGACCAGCTCGACCGCCTGGTCGACGGCGGCGTGGTCGGGGGTCGCGTCGGCGAAGAGCAGCTCGTAGAGGCCGAGCCGGAGCGCCGCCAGCACCGGCGGATCGAGCAGGCGGGTGGAGCGGCCGGCCAGCCGTTCGATCGCGACGTCGCTGGTGCCGCGGCGCTGCACGGCGCCGTAGGCGAGCCGCTGCGCCTGGGCGCGGTCGCGGCCGGCGAGCTGCAACCGGTCGGCCTCGGCGCGGAAGGCGCGCTCGGTGAAGGCGCCCTCCTCGAAGGTGGCGCGGACAGTCGCGAAGGCGAGCGCCCGCGCCGGCGAGACCCGCCCGGACGGCGAGCCCTTGCCGCCGCCGCTCACGATTCCGGCAGCGGGTGGCCGCGCAGGTAGGCATCGGCCGGCATCGGCTTGCCGCCGGCCGGCTGCACCACCTCGAGCCGCAGCGAGCCGTCGCCGCAGCCGAGCAGGAGCGCCTCGGAATGCACCTCCAGCTTGCCCGCCTCCATCTCCTGCTCGACGGCCCTGGCGCGGCGGACGCCCAGCCGCTCGCCGTCGGGAAGCTCGAGGTAGGCGCCGACGTGCGGGGTCAGCGCCCGCACCTTCGCCGCCAGCTCGGTCGCCGGTCGCTCCGGGTCGAGGCGCCGCTCGGCCGGCTCGATCTTCTCGGCGTACGTGACGCCGGCTTCGTCCTGCTCGGCGAATTCCAGCGAGCCTTCCGCCTGCAGGTCGAGGGCGCGGAGCAGGAGGTCGCCGCCGACCGCCGCCAGCCGCGCCGAGAGCCCGGCGAAGTCCTCCTCCGGGTCGATCGGCACCTCCTCGACCAGGGCGACCGGCCCGGAGTCCAGCCCGGCGGTCAACTGCATCACGCAGACTCCCGTCACCTCGTCGCCGGCCATCATCGCCCGCTCGATCGGGGCGGCGCCCCGCCAGCGGGGCAGCAGCGAGGGATGCACGTTCAGCATCGGGAACTCGGAGAGGAGCGGCTCGCGGATCAGCTGCCCGAAGGCGCAGACGACGACCGCCTCCGGCGCCGCGGCGCGGATCCGCCCCAGCGCCTCCTCGTCGTTGACGTTCTCGGCCTGCAGCAGCTCCAGATCCAGCTCCTTGGCCGCCACCGCCGCGGGTGGCGGCTTCACCCTGCGCCCCCGCCCCTGGCGGCGGTCCGGCGGGGTGACGACGAGGGCGGGACGGTGGGGCGAGGCGGCGAGGCGGCGCAGGACGATCGCCGCGAACTCGGAGGTGCCGAGATAGGCGGTCCTCACGCGTCGGTGCGAGGCTCGCGCAGCTCGTCGCCCTCGTCGATCTCTTCCTCGGAGGAGGGGCTGTAGCTGCCGCCTTCGCGGAGGGCGCGGAGGGCCGCCTTGCGCTGCTCGCGCACGGTCCGGTCGAGGATCAGGACCCCGTCGAGGTGGTCGATCTCGTGTTGGAGCACCCTCGCCTCGAGGCCGGCGGCCTCGATCACGATCGGCGCCCCCTCCGCATCGCGGCCGCTGAAGCGCGCGTAGAGCGGGCGCTCGACGTCCATCGAGACCCGCGGCAGGCTGAGGCACCCCTCCTCGGCGACCGCCATCTCGCTGGAGAGCCACTCGACCTCGGGGTTGACGAGCGCGGTCGGCTCGCTCTCGGGGCCGGCCTGGAAGACGAGCAGGCGGCGGAGGGCGCCGAGCTGGGTCGCCGCCAGGCCGATGCCGAGCCCGTCGCGCATGATCTCGATCATCCGCTCGACCTCGGCGCGCAGGTCGGGGCCGAAGTTCGAGACCGGCGAGGCCTTGCTCTTCAGCACCGGGTCGCCGAATTTGACGACGTGGGCGAGGGCGGCTTCGCGCCGCTCCAGCAGCTCGGCTTCGAGCTGGCGGTCCTCGGCCTCGCGCTCCTCCGTCTTCACCTCGTCGCTCATCCGCGCTGAGTCTAAAACGCCGTCCCGTTCCGGTACTTCCCGCGGGCAGAGCGCTACTGCGGGTCGACGTCGACGCCGATCGCGACGTCCTTCAGCGAGCGGTCGGCGGCGCGGCGCTCGACCGCCTCGCGCACCGCGGTGACGGTGCCGGCGCGGTCGTCGGCCTTGATCAGGAGCCGGCGGCGGTGGCGGTTGCGGACCCGGAACATCGGCGCCGGCCCGAGCAGTTCGGAGCCTTCGGGCAGACCACGGTCGAGCTCGCGGGCGAGCGAGATCGCAGCCTCGTCGAGCTTCGGCTCGACCTCGGCGGAGAAGTTGATCCGGACCAGGTGCGAGTAGGGCGGGTAGTGCAGGATCCGCCGCCGCCCCAGCTCGACCTCGAGGAAGCCGGCGGAGTCGTGGCGGGAGGCGTGCTCGATGCTGGAGGCGTTCGGCGCCAGGGTCTGGACGATCACCTCTCCCCCGGCCTCGCCGCGACCGGAGCGGCCGGCCAGCTGGGCGACCATCGCGAAGGTCCGCTCCTCGGCGCGGAAGTCGGGGAAACGCAGGGTCGCGTCGGCGTCGAGGATCGCGCTCAGAGTCACCTCGGGGAAGTCGTGGCCCTTGGCGACCATCTGGGTGCCGATGAGGACGGCGCTGAGGGCTTCGTCGAAGCGGGCGAGGATGCGCGCGTGGGCGCCGCGCTCCGAGGCGGTGTCGGAGTCGAGGCGCAGAACCGGCATCGGGTCGAGGCGCTCGGCCAGCAGGGTCTCGATCCGCTCGGTGCCGGCGCCGGCGCGCGAGAGCGTGGTCGAGCCGCACTCGACGCAGGCGCGGGGCTGCGGCTCGGAGTGGGCACAGTGGTGGCAGACGAGGCGGCCGCTGTGGCGGTGGACGATCAGGGAGACGTCGCAGTTGGGGCAGCCCCAGTGGTGGCCACAGGAGCGGCAGGTGAGCCAGGGGGCGAAGCCGCGGCGGTTGATCATCACGATCGCCTTGGCGCCGGCGGCGCGGACGCCCTCCAGCGCCTCCCAGGTCTCGGTGTGGACGGGTCCCGAGCGCGGATCGGCGCCGCGCATGTCGACGAGGTGGACCGGCGGCATGCGGCGGCCGTCGACCCGGCGCGGCAGCTCCAGCCGCGGCAGCTCCAGCCAGCTCTCGGGCCGCGGCGTGGCGGTGCCGGCGACGAGGACGGCGCCGTTGTCCTCGGCGCGTTTGCGGGCGACGGCGCGGGCGTCGTAGGTGGGGTCGCCCTCCTGCTTGTAGGAGGGGTCGTGCTCCTCGTCGATCACGATCAGGCCGAGGTCGCGGACGGGGGCGAAGACGGCGGAGCGGGGACCGACGCAGACGCTCGCCTCGCCGCTGCGCAGGCGCCGCCACTCGTCGTAGCGCTGGCCGGCGGAGAGGGCCGAGTGCAGCACGGCGAAGCGGTCGCCGAGGCGGGCGCGGAAGCGGGCGACGGCCTGGGGGGCGAGGCCGATCTCGGGGACGAGGACGATCGCGCCCTTGCCGCGCTCCAGGGCCGCCTCGACCGCGGCCAGGTAGACCTCGGTCTTGCCCGAGCCGGTGACGCCGTGGAGGAGCAGCTGGCGCGGGGCATCGGCCTCGCCGTCGAGGGCGGCAACCAGGGCCGCGACCGCGTCGGCCTGCTCGGGCAGCAGCTGGGGACGCTCGGCGTTCCCGCCGAGGCCGGGCTCGCCGGGGATGCGGCGCACGGCGGCGCTGCGAGTCGCGACCAGCCCGCGCTCCTCCAAGCGGCGGAGGGTGGCGCGATCGGAGCCGACCGCCGTCGCCAGCTCCCCGCTCGACATCTCCCCCGCCCGCAGCGCCTCCAGCACCGCCCGCTGCTTGGCGCCGAGGCGCGTACCGTCCTCGAGGGCGGCCTCGCCGGCAGGGAGGATCGCGGCCCGCAGCTCCGTCTTGGTCCGGGTCGTCCGCCCGGCGCTGCCGGTCCCGGTCCCCGGCGGCAGCACCAGCTGCAGCCCACGCGAGGGGGTCGAGCAGTACTCGCGGGCGGCCCAGAGGCCGAGCCGGACCAGCTCCGGCGTGGCGCCGGCCTCGAGCGCCTCGATCGGCTCCGCCAGGCGCTCGGGCGGCAGCTCGGAGGCCTCGGCGACCTCGACCACGACCCCGAGCAGGCGCCGTGGCCCGAAGGGGACGCGGACGACGCTGCCGACGCCGAGATCGGCCATCGCCTCCGGCCGCCTGTAGTCGAACGGGCCGCGCAGGGCGCGCGCGGTGGTCAGCGGCTCGACGCGGAGGATCGCCATCCGGTCGA
>DATMBY010000063.1:0-14512 GCA_035558995.1 Solirubrobacterales bacterium | reverse complement strand
ATCTGAGCCACTACGAGTTCGCCCCCTGGTCGGGGCGCCCGGCCGCGGTCGGCGATTCACCGATGCAGATCACCACGGGCTGCAACAAGGGCGGCTTCTCGCCCAGGCTCAGCGCCGGCACTCTCGACTCCGGCGCCGGTGAGTTCTCCCCCTTCACGATGACGCTGACCCGGAGCGACGGCGAAGCCAACCCGCGAGACCTCGCCGTCCACCTGCCCCAGGGCCTGCTCGCCAAGCTCGCCGGCGTGCCTCTCTGCCCCGAGGCGCAGGCCCCGAGCGGCGATTGTCCGGCCGGCTCGCATGTCGGCAGGCTGACCGCCGCCACTGGAGTGGGGGGCGCCCCCCTCTGGATCCCCCAGCCCGGCAAAGCGCCGACCGCGGTCTACCTCGCCGGCCCCTACAAGGGCGCTCCCTACTCGATCGTCTCGAAGGTCCCCGCCCAGGCCGGGCCCTTCGACCTCGGCACCGTGGTCAACCGCGCCGGCATCTACATCGACCCCGATAACGCCACCGCGACGATCAAAGCAGACCCGTTGCCGCAGATCCTCGAAGGCGTGCCGATCGCCTACCGCACGATCCACGTCGACGTCGATCGCCCCGGTTTCACCCTGAACCCGACCGACTGCCAGACCAAGGAGATCAAGGCCACCCTCACCGCAACGAATGGCCAGGGCGCCACCCCCACGGCAGCCTTCCAGGCGACCAACTGCGCCAGGCTCCCCTACACCCCGAGGTTGCGTCTCGCCTTCACCGGTGAGACCACGCGCACCGGTAATCCCGGCATCAGGGCGATCCTGACTCAGCGATCTGGTCAGGCCAACACCGAGGCGGCCACCGTGATCCTGCCGAAGAGCCAGTTCATCGACAACTCCCACATTTCCAATCCTTGCACCCGGGTGCAGTTCGCCGCCGAGGCGTGCCCGGCTGGATCGGTCCTCGGAACCGTCAAGGCAACGACCCCGTTGCTCGACCAGCCGCTGCAGGGAAGGGTCTACTTCCGTTCCAACGGCGGCGAACGTGAACTCCCCGACATCGTCGCCGACCTGCGCGGCCCGATCCGGGTGACCTTGGTCGGCTTCGTCGACTCCGTCAAGGGCAGAGTGAGGACCCGCTTCCTGAGCGTCCCGGACGCCCCGGTGAGTCGCTTCGAGATGAACCTGTTCGCCGGCAAACGCAGCCTGATCGAAAACAGCCGGAACCTCTGCAAAACCTCCCGCCTGGCCAAGCTCAGGCTCGTGGCGCAGAGCGGTCGGAGGCAGAATGCCGATCGTCGGATCGGGGCGCCCTGTCGGAAGATCTGACCGAGCTCGGGCGCGGTTCTTCGACCTGCGCAACCCGCGGATGGAAGTCTTCGCCGAAGATGCGCGCCCCTGGCTGGAGCGCTCGGCGGGCGGCTACGACGCGATCATTGTCGACGCCTACCGCCAATGGCTGGTTGACTACTCCCTGCTGGAATACGCGAATGAGTGAGATCGACGAGAGGCTGCGGGCCTGGCTGGTGACCGGGCCGATCGGCCGCGGTCTTTCCTTCGCGATCGACTTCGCCGTGGCGCTGTGGACGATGCTCTCGCAACGTCGTTAGATGATCGGTACCCGATTCGCGCACGCCCGGATGACGTCCCTGGCGCTGCGCAACTCGGCGTCCTCGGACTTGCCTTTGCCACCAGCAAAGGCTGCGTCCTGCGTCCTTGATCTGCTTGACCAGGCCCGCCCCCGGTCGCACGCGCACCGGATGCCGATCATCTAGGGTCACCCGTCCATGCAGACCACCCTGAAAGAGCTCCCCAACTCCCGCGTCGAGGTCCATGTAGAAGTTCCCGCCGCCGACGTCGAGAAAGCGACCTCGCGCACCGCCCGCGCGATGGCGAAAGAGATGCGGATGCCCGGCTTCCGCGCCGGCAAAGCGCCGACCTCACTGGTGATCCAGCGCCTCGGCTTCGGCTCGGTGCTGCAGGAGGCGATCCGCGACGCCCTGCCCGAGTGGTACGAAGGGGCACTGCTCGACGCGGGGGTCAGCCCGATCGGCGATCCCGACATCCAGATGTCCACCGTGCCGGAGAGCGAAGGCGAGCCGCTCGAGTTCAGCTTCGAGGTCGGGGTGCGGCCGGAGGCCCAGCTCGGCACCTACAGGGGGCTCGAGGTCGGCAAAGAGGAGCAGGAGGTGCCCGACGAAATCGTCGACACCGAGGTCGAGCGCCTTCGCGAGGGGTTCGCCCGGCTGGAGTCGGTCGAGCGCGAGGCGAAGGAGGGCGACTCGCTGCTGGTCGACTTCGAGGGCTTCCTCGACGGCAGCGCCTTCCAGGGCGGCGCCGCCGAGGATTACCTGCTGCCGCTCGGCTCCGGGCAGCTGATCGAGGGCTTCGAGGAGCAGCTGGTCGGCGCCAAGGCGGGCGAGGAGCGCGAGGTCAACGTCACCTTCCCCGAGGACTACCAGGCCGAGCACCTGGCCGGCGAAGACGCGGTCTTCAAGGTCAAGGTGAAGGAGGTGCGGGAGAAAGTCCTGCCCGAGCTCGACGACGACTTCGCCGCCGAGGCCTCCGAGTTCGACACGCTGGAGGAGCTGCGCGACAGTATCCGTGAGAAAGTCGGCGCCGCTCTCGGCAGCCGTGCGGAGGAGGACTTCCGCGTTGCCGCGGTCGACGCCGCCGTCGCCGAGGCGACGGTCGAGGTGCCGACGGAGCTGGCGACGGCGCGGGCGACCGAACGCTGGGAGCGGATGGAACGGCAGCTGGCCGGTCGCGGCATGGACCCCAACCAGTTCCTGCAGATGCAGGGCAAAACCCGCGACGAGCTGATCGAGGAGACGAAAGAGGACGCGGAAAAAGAGCTGAAGCGGGAGGCCGTGGTGACGGCGATCGCCGAGGCGGAGCGGATCGAGGTCTCCGAAGCGGAGATGGTCGAGGCGCTCGAGCACAGCGCCGAACACGAACGCACCACCCCCGAGAAGCTGCTCGAGCGGCTGCAGAAGAGCGGCCGCGACGCGATGATCCGCGAAGACCTGCGGGCCCGTAAGGCGATCGAGCTGGTCGCCGACGCGGCGAAACCGATCCCGAAAGAGGAGGCCGACGCGCGCCGCGGGAAAGCCGAGGCGCGCGAGAAGCTGCTGAGCCCCGAGGAGGGCGGGAAGAAATCCGGCGAGCTGTGGACGCCGGGCAGCGACTAGCCCCATCGGGCGGTCTCTATAGAGTGCGAGCGATGAGTCCTCTGGTCCCGATGGTGGTCGAGCAGACCTCGCGCGGCGAGCGCGCGTTCGACATCTACTCGCGCCTGCTCGGCGAGCGGATCATCTTCCTCGGCACCCCGGTCACCGACGACATCGCCAACCTCATCGTCGCCCAGCTGCTGCACCTGGAGTCCGAGGACCCCGACAAGGACGTCAGCCTCTACGTCAACTCGCCCGGCGGCTCCGTCTACGCGGGCCTGGCGATCTACGACACGATGCAGTTCATCAAGCCCGACGTGCAGACGATCTGCGTCGGCGTGGCGATGAGCATGGGGGCGCTGCTGCTGAGCGGCGGCGCCGCCGGCAAGCGGATGGCGCTGCCGAACTCGAAGATCCTCATCCACCAGGTCTCGGCCGGCTTCCAGGGCCAGGCGACCGACATCGAGATCCACGCCAAAGAGATCATCGAAGTCCGCCGCCGCCTCGACGAGATCATCGCCCACCACACCGGCCAGTCGTTCGAGAAGGTCACCAAAGACACCGAACGCGATTACTTCATGAGCGCGGAGGAGGCGAAGGAGTACAACATCGTCGACCGCGTGATCGAGCACCACTGAAGCGCGCCTCGGTCCTCCTCTTAATTGCGCTGGGGCTACTCGCCGCCCCGGCCTCCGCTCGGATCGCCGGCAGCGGGGGAGGGGTCCCCTACTACGGCCACGTCTTCCCGGTCCAGGGCCCGCACGGGGTGCGGGGGCCGATCGGCGAATACCACGCCCCGCGCAGCGGCGGGCGCATCCACGAAGGCTTCGACGTCACCGCCGCCTGCGGCACCGAGCTCGTCGCGGTGCGCAACGGCAAGGTGCTGCAGAGCGGCTACGACCCGGTCCTCTACGGCTGGTTCGTGCTGATCCACGGCGAAGGCGAGGACCGCAGCTACTTCTACGCCCACATGCCGCGCCGCGCCCTCTTCGGCCGCGGGCAGCGGGTGTGGGAGGGGGAGCGGGTCGGGGCGGTGGGCGAAACCGGCAACGCCGCCGGCACCGGCTGCCACCTGCACTTCGAGATCCACGTCCGTGGGGTCGCAGTCGATCCGGAGCCCTCCTTGCGGCGCTGGGACCGCTACAGCTAGGCCCGCCGGTCCGCCGGGCGCAGCGCCCGTTCGAACCAGAGGTCGGCTTTCGGGTTCTGGTTGTAGGCGGGGACCTCGCGGTAGCCGGCGGCGCGGTAGAGGCCGACGGCAGGGGTGAGGTAGTCGGAGGTGTCGAGGCGCACAGCGCGGCAGCCGTGCTCGAGGGCGATCTCGTCGAGGCGGGCTAGGGTGCGGCGGCCGAGCCCGGTACCGCGGTAGGCCGGCGCCACGTACATGCTCTTCACCTCGGCGACCTCGGTGTCGAGGTGGCGGACGCCGCCGAGCCCGGCCGGCTCGCCGTCGGCGAGGGCCAGGAGGAGGATGCCGTTCGGCGGAACCAGGTCGGCCGGCGGCCCCTCGGCGATCTCCTTATCGAGGTCGACTCCCGCCCCCTCGCGGTCGTAGACCAGCGGCCCATCGGCCTCGCGGATGAAGTCGGCGTAGAGGGGCTGAACCCGCGGATCGGCGCGGTCGACCGGGTGAAGGGAGAAATTCACAAAAATGACGCTAACGCGTTGCAGAATTTCTCCGATCTGCGCGCGACGCGTATGGTCACTCCTGGCAAAATTTCTCCCGTGACCGGGAAGGAACTGTCTGCAGTCCTCGCCGAGTGCGCCGCGCGCACCGAAATCGCCCGGGCGGGCGTCGAGGTGGCGAGAGAGGGAATCGAGGCGGCGAGGCGCAAGCAGGAAGAATCGGTCGCCCGACAGGAAGCGACCATGGAGAAGCTGGAGGAGCGGTGGGCTGAGGCGGATGCTCGCTGGCAGGAGGAACGGGTGGTGATGTACAGGGAAGCCGAGCGTCGGAGTCTCGAGACCAAAGCGATCATCGCCGAGCTGAAAGAACACCGGGACGAGCGGCGGGCGCTGATCGAGGCGATCTTCAAGGTGCTTGATCGGCTCGACCGGCAGCAGCCGCCCCCGCCGCCTGACCTCCGCTCCGTCTGAGACGAGGGGTCAGACCCGCAGTTCGTAGTTGAACCACTCGCTGCGCTCGGCGCCGGTCGAGTCGTAGAGGCGCTGGGCGGTGTGGTTGTCGGGGGCGGTCGACCACTCGACGAAGGGGACGCCGCGTTCGCGGGCGATGTCGGCGGCGGCCTCGATCAGGGCGCGGCCGACGCCCTCGCCGCGGGCCGACTCGTCGACGAGGAGGTCGTTCATCAACACGCTCTCGCAGGCCTCGAGCGAGCTGAAGTGCCAGTAGAGGCAGGCGTAGCCGATCAGGCGCCCGTCGCGGCGGGCGCCGAGCAGGAGGCCGTCTTCGCTCGGTCCCAGGAAGCGGCGGAAGAAGGTGCGGTTGCGCTCCTCGTCGATCGACGCCACTTCGTAGAAGCGCTGGTAGGCGGCGATCAGTGGCAGCAGCCGCTCGAACTCCTCGACGGCGATCGGGGCGATCTCGACCTCGGCGGGCACAGCATCACCGTAGCGCCACGCAAGGCTGCGCTCATGTGCAGGGACCGCCGGGCCGATGCCGTAAACGACCCTCACGAACCGGTGCAGGTCCCTGTCTAAGCTTTGGGGCGCCGCCGGAGGCAAGAGATCGTCCCGTTTAGGAGGGGATTCCGCTGGCACGTCCTTCAGATTCGAATGAGCAGCTCCTCTGCAGCTTCTGCGGCAAGTCGCAGCGGCAGGTGAAAAAGCTGATCGCCGGCCCCGGCGTCTACATCTGCGACGAGTGCATCGACCTCTGCAACGAGATCATCGACGAGGAGCTGACGGCGCAGCCCGCCTTCGAGCTGGAGAACCTGCCGAAGCCGCAGGAGATCTTCGACGTCTTGCAGGAGTACGTGGTCGGCCAGGACGAGGCTAAGCGCTCGCTCTCGGTGGCGGTTTACAACCACTACAAGCGGGTCCAGATCGCCCAATCCGAGGAGACCGAGGTCGAGCTGCAGAAGTCGAACATCATGATGCTGGGCCCGACCGGCTGCGGCAAGACGCTGCTCGCGCAGACCCTGGCGCGGATCCTCAACGTCCCCTTCGCGATCGCCGACGCGACGGCGCTGACCGAGGCCGGCTACGTCGGCGAGGACGTCGAGAACATCCTCCTGAAGCTGATCCAGGCCGCCGATTTCGACGTCAAGAAGGCGGAAACGGGGATCATCTACATCGACGAGATCGACAAGATCGCGCGCAAAGCCGACAACCCGTCGATCACCCGCGACGTCTCCGGGGAAGGCGTCCAGCAGGCGCTGCTGAAGATCCTCGAGGGGACCACCGCCTCGGTGCCGCCGCAGGGCGGGCGCAAGCACCCCCACCAGGAGTTCCTGACGATCGACACCACCAACATCCTCTTCGTCTGCGGCGGCTCCTTCGCCGAGCTCGACAAGGTGATCGAGCGACGGGTCGGCGACCGCGGCATCGGCTTCGGCGCCGAAATCTCCTCGCGCGAGAAGAAGGACGCCGGCGAGTGGTTCGAGCAGGTGCTGCCCGAGGACCTGATCGAGTACGGCCTGATCCCGGAGTTCATCGGCCGCCTGCCGGTGATCACCGCGATCCACCAGCTCAGCCGCGACGACCTGACCACGATCCTGACCGAGCCCCGCCACGCCCTCACCCGTCAGTTCCAGCGCTTCTTCGAGTTCGACGACATCGAGCTGGTCTTCTCCGAGGACAGCCTGGAGGCGATCGCCGACAAAGCCCTGGAGCGCGAGACCGGCGCCCGCGGCCTGCGCTCGATCCTCGAGGAGACCCTGCTCGACGTGCAGTTCGAGCTGCCCTCGCGCCGCGACGTCACCAAGTGCGTCGTCACCAGGGAGACGATCACCGAGGGCCGCCGCCCCACCCTCGTCACCGAGGCCGTCCAGCAGGACATCGGCCCGGCCGACACGGGCCTGAGCGAGGAATCCGCTTAGCGTCTTTAGACTCGCCCCCGTGAGCGCGGGGGACCGTCAAAAACTCGAGAGCACCACTCGCTACGACCCTTCGGAGGTCGAGGGGCGGATCTTCGCGGAGTGGATCGAGGGTGGGTACTTCCACCCCGAGGCCGAGGGGACGGCAGAGGAGAACTTCTCGGTCGCGATCCCGCCGCCGAACGTGACCGGAGCCCTGCACATGGGGCACGCGCTGAACGGCTCGATGCAGGACGCGCTGGTGCGGGTGAACCGGATGCGGGGGAAGAACACGCTCTGGATCCTCGGCACCGACCACGCCGGGATCGCCACCCAGGCCGTGGTCGAGAAAGAGCTGAAGAAGGAGGGCGTGAGCCGCCACGACCTCGGGCGCGAGGCCTTCGTCGAGCGGGTCTGGGAGTGGAAAGCCGAGTACGGCTCGCGGATCGTCGAGCAGTACAAGCGGCTCGGCGCCTCCTGCGACTACGAGCGCGAGCGCTTCACCCTGGACGAGGGCTACGTGAAGGCCGTGTACCGCGTCTTCAAGCAGCTCTACGACAGGGGCTACATCTACCGCGACAACTACATGGTCAACTGGGACCCGGGCTCGCACTCGGCGATCTCCGATCTGGAGGTCGAGAACCGCGAGGTCGAGGACGCCCTCTACTCGATCGACTACCCCGTCGAGGGCTCAGACCGGGTGCTGACCGTCGCCACCGTACGGCCGGAGACGATGCTGGCCGACACCGCCGTCGCCGTGAACCCCGGGGACGAGCGCTACGCGGACCTCGTCGGCAAGTTCTGCGTGCTGCCGCTGGTCGGCCGCCGGATCCCGATCATCGCCGACGACCACGTCGACGTCGAGTTCGGCACCGGGGCGCTGAAGATCACCCCCGGCCACGACCCCAACGACTTCGAGATCGGCCGCAGGCACGGGCTGGAGGAGATCGGCGTGATCGGCCCCGACGGGCGGATGACCGAGGAGGCGGGCCAGTTCGCCGGCCTGACGGCGGCCGAGGCGCAAGAAGCAGTGGTCGCGGCGCTGCGGACCGAGGGCCGGCTGCGGGCCGAGGAGCCCTACACCCACTCGGTCCCCTTCTCGCACCGCTCCGGCGAGCGGATCGAGCCGCTGATCTCGCTGCAGTGGTTCTGCCGCATGGACGAGCTGGCACGGCCGGCGATCGAGGTCGTTGAACGCGACGAGGTCCACATCACGCCTTCGCAGTGGAAGCGCGTCTACCTCGACTGGATGAATGAGATCCGGCCCTGGTGCATCTCCCGCCAGCTCTGGTGGGGCCACCGGATCCCCGTCTGGTACTGCGACGACTGCGGCGAGGTCTTCGTCGCCGAGGATCCGGCGGCGGCGCCCGAGCGTTGCGGGTCCTGCGGCGGCGAGCTGCGCCAGGAGGAGGATGTCCTCGACACCTGGTTCAGCTCGGCGATCTGGCCCTTCGCCACCCTCGGCTGGCCCGACGACACCCCGGAGCTGCGGGCCTTCTACCCGACCAGCTTCCTGACGACGGCGCGGGAGATCCTCTTCCTCTGGGTGGCGCGGATGATCATGACCGGGCTCGAGTTCCCCGGCGCGATCCCCTTCCGCGACGTCTACGTCCACTCGGTGATCCAGGCCCGCGACGGGCGGCGGATGTCGAAGAGCCTCGGCACCGGTATCGATCCGCTGGAGGAAATCGACGTCCACGGCGCCGACGCGCTGCGTTTCGGCCTGTTGGCGATGTCCTCGACCCAGGACGTCCGCTTCTCCGACGCCAAGGTGCAGCAGGGCCGCGACCTCGCCAACAAGCTCTGGAACGCGAGCCGGCTGATCCTGCTGAACGCGGCCGAGGCGGCGCCGGCGCCGCGGCCGACCTGCGTCGAAGACCGCTGGCTGCTCTCGCGGCTGGAGCGCACGATCGCCTCGGTGACCGAGAAGCTCGAGACCTACGACTTCGCCCACGCGGTCGGCGAGGCCTACACGTTCTTCTGGCGGGACCTCTGCGACTGGTACCTGGAGATCGCCAAGCCGCGCCTCTACGACGGCGAGGAGGAGGTCGCGGCGACGCTGCTCTACGCGCTGGAGCGGGTGCTGGCCCTGCTGCACCCGCTGATGCCGTTCGTCACCGAGGAGATCTGGAGCTACCACCCGGCCCGCGACGGCCACCTTGCGGTGCACGCCTTCCCGGTCGCCGACGAGAGCTTGGTCGACCCGGCCGCCGAGGAGGACGTCGAGAGCGGGATCCGGCTGACCCAGCGCCTGCGGGCCTGGCGCGACCTCGCCGGGGTGCCGGCGGCGGCGACCCTGCCGGCGGCGATCGACGGGGTCGAGCCGCCCGGCTTCGTCTCCCGCCTCTCCCGCTTCGCCTTCGACGGCGCCGGCGCCGAGCCGGTGGCCGCGGTGGGCCCGGTGCGGGTGCTCGACTCCGATCAGCTCGATGCCGCCGCCGTCGCCGAGCGGCTGGCCAAGCGTCGCGAGGAGCTGCAGGCCGAGGTCGAGCGCGGCGAGCGCAAACTCGGCAACGAGGGCTTTGTCGCCAAGGCGCCGGCCGAGGTGGTCGAGGAGGAGCGGGGGAAGCTGGAGCGCTACCGCAACGAACTCGCCGAGCTGAGCTAGGCGGCGCGGACGCGCCGCCTACTGATCTTGGACGCAGATAGATATCTCGACTCGCTGGAACCGGTCGGCTGGCGGCTCGGGCTCGAGCGGATGCGCAAGCTGACGACGGCGCTCGGCCTGCCCCAGCACCGCTTCGCCTCCGTCCACGTCGTCGGCACCAACGGCAAGTCCTCGGTGACGCGGATGACGGCGGCGCTGCTGGAGGCGCACGGCCTCCGCGCGGGGGCGCTGGTCTCCCCGCATACCGACGGCTGGTCGCAGCGGACCCTGATCGGTGGCGAGGAGATCGAGCCGGCACGCTGGGCGCAGGCGGTGGAGCAGGTCGCCCGCGCCGCCGAGGGGGTCGACCGCAGCCTGGAGGAGGGGGAGGCGGTGACCCAGTTCGAGGCCGCGACCGCGGCCAGCTTCGTCGCCCTGGCAGGCGCCAAGGTCGCGGTGGCGGTGATCGAGGCCGGGCTCGGCGGCCGCCTCGATGCAACCAACACGATTCCCTCCAAGGTCACCGTCCTCACCTCGATCGGCCTCGACCACACCGAGTGGCTGGGGGAGACCGAGCTCGAGATCGCGGCCGAGAAGCTGGCGGTCCTACGCGACCAGACGACGCTGGTGCTGGGCGAGGTCTCGACGGAGGTGGCGGCGCTGGCCGAAGCGACGGCGCGGGAGCGAGGGGCGCGCCTGGTCCGCGCCCCGGCCGATCCCGGGCCCGAGTTGCGGCTGCGGGCCCCCGGCGAGTTCCAGCGCCGCAACTTCGCGATCGCCTGCGCGGCGGCGGAGGCGTTCCTCGGGCGCGCGCTCGAGCCCGACCGGGTGACCGCGGCCGCGGCCGCGGTCACGGTCCCCGGCCGTCTGGAGCGGATCGCCGAGCGGCCGCCCGTCTTCCTCGACGCCGCCCACAACCCGGCCGGCGCCGCGGCCCTGGCGAGCTCCCTGCCCGCGGTCGCCGGCGGCAGGCCGGTGGTCGCGGTCCTCGCCGTCCTCGCCGACAAGGATGCGACGGCGATGGTTGCGGCGCTGGCGCCCGCCCTCGACCGTGCCGTCTGCACCGAGCTGCCGGCAAGCGCGCTCGCCGGCCACGGCCGCCCCGGCGCCCGCTCGCGACCGGCGGCGGAGCTGGTCGCCGCCTGCGATTCGGCCGGCCTGAAGGCCGAGGCCGAGCCCGCCTTCGCGGCGGCCTTGGAGCGGGGGAGGGATCTTGCCGCCGGCCCCCCCGAAGGCGCCCTCCTGATTGCCGGTTCCCACTATGCAATCGCCCCCGCACGGACGCTGATCGCGGCTTGACTGTGCGAGGATTCGGCCATGGATCGCCCTCGCAGCGCCGGTTCCGAACTGCTCTCGATGATGGGGCTGGTCGCGGCCGTCGTCGCGATCGTGATCCTCGTCTTCTTCGGCATCGGCTACCTCTTCGGAAGGCTTTTCCTCTAGGGACAGGGTTAGCGTCGCCTACGGCGAAGTAGACTGCCGCCCCCTCGGCGCCCCCGGCCCCAAAACCCTGCTCATGCCCCTAGCGATCTTCGGCATCACCAACGACGGCCTCAATCTGGTCGCGACCCTCTTCCTGCTGATGCTGGTCGTGCTCTGGCTGGCGCTGATCGTCTATACCTACCTCGACGCCCGGCGCCGCATCTCCGATCCCTTCCTCGTCGCCTGCGCCACCGTCGCCTCCTTCTTTCCCTTCATCGGCACCGCCGTCTACGCGATCGTGCGGCCGCCGGAGTACCTGGAGGACGCGCACGAGCGCGAGCTGGAGATCAAAGCGGCCGAGCTGCGGGTGCGGCAGCTGCGCGACCAGAGCTGTCCCAACTGCGAGTACCCGGTCGAGAAAAACTACTTGCGCTGCCCCAACTGCCAGCAGCGGCTGAAGGACCCTTGCCCGACCTGCGGCAAGCCGGTCGATCCTCGCTGGGGGCTCTGCCCCTACTGCGAGACCAGCCTCGGCGGCGGCGAGCGGCCGCGCCGCAAACGTAGGAACCCCGAAGAGCGCCCGCCGCAGCAGCGCCAAGCGCAGCCGCGCCGCAGGAAAGCGCCGCCGGAGGCGGAGCAAGGGGACACCGAAACCAAAGAGCAAAGGAGCCCCCGCCGTGAGCCGGACCCTGATCCTCGTCAAGCCTGACGCCTTCGAACGCGCCCTCACCGGTGAGGTGATCGCCCGCTTCGAGCGCAAGGGGCTGCGGATCGCCGCCCTGAAGTCGATGCGCGCCAGCGAGGAGATCGCCAACCAGCATTACGCCGAGCACACCGACAAGCCCTTCTTCGGCGAGCTCGTCTCCTTCATCACCGGCGGCACCCTGGTGGCGATGGTGCTCGAGGGCGAGGAAGCGGTGAAGGCGGCGCGCCAGCTGATCGGCGCCACCAACCCGGTCGAGGCCGCCCCCGGCTCGATCCGTGGGGACTTCGCGCTCGAGGTGACCTTCAACATGGTGCACGGCTCCGACTCCGACGAGTCGGCCGAGCGCGAGATCGGGATCTGGTTCCCCGAGCTGTCCTGAGGGTCACGCTCGCATCCGGGTCTCCGCAGCGGCGGGAGATCCTCGAGAAGTTGGGGCTTGAGTTCGAGGTTGTGGTTCCCGGCGTCGAGGAGCTGACCAGCGGGGACGCTGAGCAGCTGGTTCGCTTGAACGCTCTTGCAAAGGCGAGGGCGCTGGGGGAGGGCGGGGTACCTGCGCGCGCCAAAAACATGCTCGGCACTCCGCCCTCCCAACCGGAGCGCTTGGTTATTGCTTGCGACACCGACGTGGTCTTGGATGGCGAAGTGCTCGGTAAGCCGGGGAGCCCGTCCGAGGCGCGCGAGTACCTCGATCGGATGAGTGGGCGGGCTCATACGGTGATGAGCGGGCTTGTGGTTGTTGCCGATGGTGAGGAGCGGGTCGGGGTGGAGGGGACGAAGGTGGTCTTCAAGCGGCTGTCCGAGGCTGAAAAGGAGCGGTACGTTCGCTTCGGGGAGTGGGAGGGGCGCTCGGGGGGTTACGCGATTCAGGCGCTCGGGTCGAGCCTGGTGGAGCGGCTCGAGGGGAGCGTTTCCAACGTGGTGGGGCTGCCGGTGGGGCTGCTGGCCGAGCTTGCCCCGGAGTTGTTCGAGCGCCCCTAAACGAGGCTCACAGAACGCTAAGACGCGTTTGCCATCATCGGCCCTGGAAATGGGCATCTTCGGCAAGATCCGCCTCGGCGGCCGCGACATGGCCGTCGACCTCGGTACCGCCAACACGCTCGTCTACGTGCGGGGACGCGGAATCGTCCTCTCGGAGCCCTCGGTGGTGGCGATCGACTCGCTCAGCGGTCAGGTCCACGCCGTCGGGGTCGAAGCGAAGCGGATGCTGGGCCGGACGCCGGGGACGATCACCGCGATCCGGCCGCTCAAGGACGGGGTGATCGCCGACTTCGACGTCACCGAGCAGATGCTCCGCCACTTCATCATGTCGGTCCACTCCAGCCGCTTCGCCCACCCTCGGGTCGTCGTCTGCGTCCCCTCCGGCGTCACCGGAGTCGAGAAGCGGGCGGTCGAGGAGGCCTGCCTCTCGGCCGGCGCCCGCCAGGCCTACCTGATCGAGGAGCCGATGGCTGCGGCTATCGGCGCCGGCCTGCCGGTGGCCGAGCCGACCGGCTCGATGATCGTCGACGTCGGCGGCGGCACCACCGAGGTGGCGGTGATCAGCCTCGGCGGCATCGTCGTCTCGCAGTCGATCCGGGTCGGCGGCGACGAGCTCGACGAGGCGATCGTCTCCCACTGCAAGCAGAACTACAAACTGGCGATCGGCACCCAGACCGCGGAGGAGGTGAAGCTCGAGGCCGGCTCGGCCTCGCCGCTGCCCGAGGAGGTGCGGACCGAGATCCGCGGCCGCGACCTCGTCTCCGGCCTGCCGAAGACGATCGAGTTGACCTCCGAGGAGGTGCGGGGGGCTCTGGAGGAGCCGGTCAGCCACATCGTCGCCGCGGTCAAGGAGACGCTCGACCGGACGCCGCCGGAGCTGGCGGGTGACATCATGGACCGCGGCATCACCCTGGCCGGCGGGGGCGCGCTCCTGCAAGGCTTGGAGCAGCGACTGCGCGACGAGTGCCAGATGCCCTGCCAACTGGCAGAGTCGCCGTTGACGTGCGTGGCGGTCGGCTCGGGCATCTCGCTCGAGGAGGTCGAGACGATCCACCGCGCCGGCAAGAACAACGGAGCGCGACCCCGGCGATAGCCGGTCGCAGCCCGATGCGAACTACCCGAGAACTTAGGTCCACAACGTGTATCGAAAGCAAGTACGCCGCCGCAGGGCGGTGCTCGCGCTGCTGATAGTCGGCTCTTTCGCCCTGCTGACCCTCACCTACGGGCAGGGTTCAGACGGCATGCAGCGCGGCGTCAGCGCCGTCTTCACCCCGATCCAGTCGGTCGCCGACCGGGCGCTGAAGCCGGCCCGCGACCTCGTCAACTGGTTCGACGAGACCTTTGACGCCAAGGGCCGCAACGCGCGCCTGCACCGCGAACTGGAAGCCGCCCGCGAACAGTCGGTGGGGGCGAAGGCGGCGCTGGCCGAAAACGAGCAGCTGCGCAAGCTGGTCAAGCTCGACGGCAGCGGCGCGATTCCGAGCGGTTACACGCCGGTGACCGGCCGCGTGATCAGCCGCTCGCCGACGGTCTGGTTCGCCGACGTGACGATCGACGTCGGCTCCGGCGACGGGGTCGAGGTCGACGACCCGGTCGTCAACGGCGACGGCCTCGTCGGCACCGTCGCCGCGGTCACCGGCGCCACGGCGCGGGTGACGCTGATCGTGGACCACTCCAGCGTGGTCACGGCCAAGCTGGTT
>DATMBY010000062.1:0-3345 GCA_035558995.1 Solirubrobacterales bacterium | reverse complement strand
CGACTTCGACGACATCCACTACTTCGTCCGCGCCTCGGAGAAGAACAGCCGCGACTGGAGCGAGGTCCCCGACGACATCAAAAACACCTTCGACCGGCTGGGGATCCCGGAGGCCGAGCGTAAATTCCTCGCCGGCGTCGGGGCGCAGTACGAGTCCGAGGTCGTCTACCACCAGGTCAACGAGAAGCTCGAGGCCCAGGGCGTGATCTTCACCGACATGGACACGGCGCTGCGCGAGCACGAGGACCTGGTGCGCGAGCACTGGGCGACCATCATTCCGCCCAACGACAACAAACTCGCGGCCCTGAACAGCGCCGTCTGGTCGGGCGGGTCCTTCGTCTATGTACCGGCCGGGGTCAAGGTCGAGATGCCGCTGCAGGCCTACTTCCGGATCAACACCGAGAACATGGGCCAGTTCGAGCGGACGCTGATCATCTGCGAGGAGGGCGCCGACGTCCACTACATCGAGGGCTGCACCGCGCCGGTCTACTCGAGCGACTCGCTGCACTCGGCGGTCGTCGAGATCGTCGCCAAGAAGAGCAGCCGGGTCCGCTACACGACGGTCCAGAACTGGTCGCAGAACGTCTTCAACCTCGTCACCAAGCGCGCGGTCGCGCACGAGAAGGCGACGATGGAGTGGGTCGACTGCAACCTCGGCTCGAAACTGACGATGAAGTACCCGTCGATCTACCTGCTCGGGCCCGAAGCCCATGGCGAGATCCTCTCGATCGCCTTCGCCGGCGAGGGTCAGCACCAGGACGCGGGCGGCAAGATCATCCACGGGGCGCCGAGGACCTCGTCCTCGATCTTCTCCAAGTCGATCTCCAAGGACGGCGGCCGGGCGACCTACCGCGGCCTGCTCGAAGTCGCCGACGGGGCGAGCGAATCCCGCTCCAAGGTCGTCTGCGACGCGCTGCTCCTCGACGAGGACTCGCGCTCGGACACCTACCCGACGATCCGGATCGACGAGAACGACGCCGACATCGGCCACGAGGCGACCGTCTCCAAAATCGGTGACGAGCAGCTCTTCTACCTGCAGAGCCGCGGGCTCGACGAGGAGGAGGCCTCGAAGATGATCGTCAACGGCTTCATCGAGCCGGTGACCAAGGAGCTGCCGATGGAGTACGCGGTCGAGCTCAACCGCCTCATAGAGCTGCAGATGGAGGGCTCCATTGGCTGAGCAGGCCTTGGCGCTCCCACCCCTGCCCGACGCGAAGACCAAGGGCTGGGAATTCACCGACATCTCCGCTCTCGACTTCGACGTCTACGAGGCGGCCGAGGCGGTACCGGTCATCGCGGGCGGCGCTGGGGCCACGGTGCTCGACCTCGCCGAGGCGACCGATTCACACCCGGACCTGGTCGGCAGACTGGGGACCCTCGTCCCAAGTGACGACCCGTTCGTCGCGCGCAATGAGGCGGCCCCCCGCAGCGGGGTGCTCATCCACGTCGCGGCCGGCGTGACGCTGACCGAGCCGATCCAGATCGAGGTGCCGATCGATTCCGCCGGCGCCGCCGTGAACTGGCGGACGCTGATCGTGCTCGAGGAGGGCGCCGAGGCGGAGGTCTGGGAGCACTGGTCCTCCCCCGACGACGAGGTCGACGCGGTCCTGAACAGCGTCGTCGAGCTTGCGGTCGGACAGGCAGCGACCCTGCGCTACGTCAACACCCAGGACATCTCCGAGAAGAGCTGGATCTTCGCCACCCAGCGCGCCGAGGTCCAGCGCGACGGCCGCCTCGACTGGGCCGCCCTCGGCTTCGGCTCGGCCCGCGGCAAGGTGCGGATGGAGACCAAGCTCGCCGGCCCCGGCTCCGAGGCGCGCGTGACCGGCGGCTACGCCGGCGGCGCCGGGCAGCACCTCGACTTCGACACCCTGCAGGAGCACGCGGCGCCGAACACCAACTCCGACCTCGCCTTCCGCGGCGTCCTCGCCGCCGGTGCCACCGCGGTCTGGCGCGGGATGATCAAGGTCGACCCCGGCGCGCAGCAGACCGATGCCTTCCAGGAGAGCCGCAACCTCCTGCTCTCCCCCGAGGCCCACGCCGACGCGATCCCCGGCCTGGAGATCCTCGCCGACGACGTCCGCTGCACCCACGCCGCCGCGATCGCCCAGGTCGACAAGGACCAGCTCTTCTACCTCACCTCGCGCGGCCTCGACGACGAGACCGCGAAAGCGCTGATCATCGAAGGCTTCCTCGAGTCCCTGGTCGAACGCCTGGCGGAGGGACCGGTGCGCGACAGCATCTCCGAGGCGCTCGAGACGCGCCTCGCCGAGATCCTCTAGCGCCCTTCCTCCTCGGCGTCCTCCCTGGCCCAGCGCCGCCGGGCGACCGCGCTGCGGACGATCGCTCCGACCACGATCAGGATCGGGATCACGTAGAGGGTCCAGAGGTAGTGGCCGACGTGGGCTAGCGGCAGCACGCCCCTCCCCTACCCGTTCGAGACCGACAGCAGGTAGAGGCCGAAGCAGGTGAAGGCGACCATCACGGCCAGCATCCAGTACTGCGAGGCGGTGGCTTTGCGGTAGTCGGGCCAGTAGACGAGGGCGCGGTCGTGGGCGAGCATCAGGCCGACGACGTGGCCGATCACGAGGGCCGCGACCTGGACGTACCAGATCGTGTTGGCGCTGAGGATCGAGTAGTCGACTTCGACGCTGGCCGTCCCGAAGAGGTCGGTGGTGCCGGTGCCGAGCGGGTCGGAGAGGAGGAAGCCGAACTGGGCCTGCTCCTGGAAGACGAAGAAGCTGAAGTAGTGGGCGACGAGGTAGGCGAGGGCGATCGGGATCAGGGTGTGGCCGAAGCCGACGCGGAGCTTGGCCAGCGAGGGGGCGCCGGGAACGGTGCGCATCCCGCGCACGCCGAGCAGGTAGACGAGGCCGACGCCGGCAAAGCAGGCGAGCATGAAGAGCGTCTCCCCCCAGCGCAGCGATCCGGTCGGCCCCAGCCCCGCGTCGACGAACCAGCCGACGACCGATTCGAGCGAGTCCTTGAACGCCCCCTCCTGGCCGCCGTCGAAGCTGGTGCTGGCGATCGAGGCTATGACGACCGCGACCGATCCGGGAATCGTCGCCCAGCTGGTCGTCGCCGAGAGGGGACGGCGGCGGTGCAGCCGGCCTTCGCTGGCGCCGAAGATCCCGAGCCGGCCGAACATCCCGAAGTAGACGGCGAAGATCTCCCCGCGCCGGCACCAGGTCTCGACCCCGAAGACGGCCATCATCGCCAGCGTGTAGGCGCTGTAGACGAGGGCGGCGACGGCGGTCGCGTGCGGTTCGATCCCGATCCCGCCGGCCCCGTAGACGACCTCGAGCCAGACGACGCCGAGCAGGCCGATCGCGGCCGGCCAGCGGC
>DATMBY010000061.1:0-5767 GCA_035558995.1 Solirubrobacterales bacterium | reverse complement strand
TGCACCGCCACCCCCCGCAGCAGCACCTCGTACTGCTCGTTGACGAGTTTGGCGAAGGCCTTCTCGGTGATCGCGATGAACGGGACCGAGTAGGGCACCTCGAAGAGCGGGAAGCCGCGCTTCTCAGCCTCGTCGACCAGTGCCTTCGGCAGCGATTTGTGAGTGAAGCCGGTGCCGAAGCCGAGCCCGGCGAGGTTGCGGTCGGCGAGGATGCCGACGAAGGCCCGCTGCTTGGCGGCGGTGTCGAGGGGGATCCCCGTGGTCAGCATCAGCTCGCCGCCCGAGAGCCAGGGGGTCGGATCCTGCAGCTCGGAGATGTGAACCCAGCGGACCGGCGCCGCGGCGGCGTCGGAGCCGGCCGCCAGCTCGAGGTCGAGCTCGTCGAGGAGGCTCTGGACGGTGAGCACCGTGGCTCCTAGAGCGACGATCTCCGGCGGGGTTGGGCCACCGTGGAGCGCTTCCCCCCGACTACCTGGTCCCAGGCCTCGGCGAGGACCGAGTGCAGCACGTCGTGGATCTCTTCGAACTGCTCGGTGTCGGCGATCAGCGGCGGAGAGAGCTGCACGACCGGGTCGCCGCGATCGTCGGCGCGGCAGATCAGCCCGCGCTTGTAGAGCTCGCCGGAGAGGAAGCCGCGCAGCAGCTTCTCGGACTCCTCGTCGTTGAAGCTCTCTTTCGTCTCCTTGTCTTTGACCAGCTCGACGGCGTGGAAGTAACCGGCGCCGCGCACGTCGCCGACGATCGGCAGGTCGTGCAGGGACTCGAGCATCTGGCGGAACTCGCCCTCCTTCCGGAGCACGTGCCCGCAGAGGTCCTCGCGCTCGAAGACGTCGAGGTTGGCCATCGCGATCGCGGCGGCGATCGGGTGGCCGGCGAAGGTGAAGCCGTGGGCGAAGGAGGCGTCGCCCTGCATGAACGGCTCGGCGACCTTGTCGGAGGCGATCAGGCCCCCCATCGGGGCGTAGGCCGAGGTCAGCGCCTTGGCGATGGTGATGATGTCCGGGACGTAGTCGAAGCGCTCGCAGCCGAAGTAGTGGCCGAGGCGGCCGAAGGCGCAGATCACCTCGTCGGAGATCATCAGCACGTCGTAGGTGTCGCAGATCTCACGCACCCGCTGGAAGTAGCCGTCGGGCGGGACGAAGCAGCCGCCGGCGTTCTGCACCGGCTCGAGGATCACCGCGGCGACCGTCTCGGGCCCCTCGAAGACGATCCGCTCCTCGATCGCGTCCGCCGCCCAGAGCGGGTCGCGCTCCTCGGGCCAGCGGTAGATGTTGGTGTTGGGGACGTGGCAGCCGCCCGGAGTGAGGGGCTCGAACTGGCTGCGCAGCTCGGTGATGCCGGTCGCCGAGAGCGCCCCCAGCGAGGTGCCGTGGTAGGCGACCTCGCGGGCGATCACCTTGTGCTTCTGGCCTTTGCCGTGGATGCGGTGGTAGTTGCGGGCCAGCTTCAGCGCCGACTCGACCGCCTCCGAGCCGCCGGAGGTGAAGAAGACGCGGTTGAGGTCGCCGGGCGCCAGCGAGGCGATCCGCGCCGCCAGTTCGATCGCCTTGGGGTGTGCGTAGGACCAAAGCGTGTAGAAGTCGAGCTCTTCGACCTGGCGGGCGGCCGCCTCGCCGTACTCGGTGCGGCCGTGGCCGGCGTTGACGCAGAAGAGGCCGGAGAGGCCGTCGAGATAGCGGTTGCCGTGTTCGTCGAAGACGTAACAGCCCTCGGCGCGGGTGATGATCGGGACCTCGTGGTCCGGCCCGTATGCGCCCATCCTCGAGAAGTGCATCCAGAGGTGATCGCGGGCAAGTTGCTGAAGATCGGTTGCTGCCGGGGCTTGCGACGCGGTGGCCATGGAGCCCTCCTCCTCGGATTACGACGTTCTGGACAAAGCTAGACCCAGAAACCAACATTCGCAAGTGGTCTTTGGGTCAAGGACTGGAACGCGGCTTGTACGTCGTGTACAAGTCACTCCTGTGCTTTTAGGACATTCGCCCCTTGCGCGGTGATCCACCGGGGCTTACCGTCGCGATTGGGTAGCTAGAGCTTCCGGGTAGCCGAACCAACGAGAAGGGGGCTGATAGACCGGGATGGAAGACCGAGGAGGAGACACCCCCAGCGTCGAGCTGCGGAGCGTTACCAAGCGCTTCGAGCAGCTGGCCGCCGTCGACGACCTCGACCTCCAGCTGGCGCAGGGCGAGTTCTTCACCCTGCTCGGTCCCAGCGGCTGCGGCAAGACGACGACGCTGCGGATGATCGCCGGCTTCGAGCGGCCGACCAGCGGCGAAGTCCGGATCGAGGGCGAGGACGTGGCGCAGCTGCCGCCGCACAAGCGCCCGACCAACACCGTCTTCCAGAGCTACGCGCTCTTCCCCCACCTCAGCGTCGCGGCCAACGTCGCCTTCGGGCTGAAGCGCAAGAAGGTCTCGAAGGACGAGATCGGCGAGCGGGTCAAGGCCGAGCTGGAGCGGGTCGGCCTCGCCGCCGAGGCCAACCGGCGCCCCTCCCAGCTCTCCGGCGGGATGCAGCAGCGGGTCGCCCTGGCGCGGGCGCTCGTCAACCTGCCCAAGGTCCTCCTCCTCGACGAGCCGCTCGGTGCGCTCGACCTGAAGCTGCGCAAGGAACTGCAGGTGGAGCTGAAGCGGATCCAGCGCGACGTCGGCATCACCTTCGTCTACGTCACCCACGACCAGGAGGAGGCGCTGACGATGAGCGACCGGATCGCGGTGATGAACCGCGGCCGGGTCGAACAGGTGGCGACGCCCGAGGAGGTCTACAACCGCCCGGCCACCACCTTCGTCGCCGGCTTCATCGGCGTCTCCAACCTGATGCCGGCGACGGTCACCGGCAGCGGCGAGGTGAAGCTCGACGAGGGCTCGACGATCGCGACCCCGACCGACGGCTTCTCCCCCGGCGACCGCTGCCACGCCGTCGTGCGGCCGGAGAAGCTGCGGGTGGAGACGAGCGGCAACGGCAACGGCGCGCCCCGCGTCGAGGGGGTGGTCACCAGCTCGCTCTACCTCGGCACCGCGACCCAGATCGCGGTCGACCTCGGCGAGGGCGTGCGGATGACCGTCCTCGTCCCCAACGCCGACGAGGCCGAGCGCCAGCAGCTCCCCGGCGGCGGCGCCCGCGTCGCGCTCAGTTGGGAGCCCGAGCACATGCATCTTGTCCGCGAGTCGCCGAACGGGGTAGCAGCGGGAAGCAACGACGGCGCCCGCGCCGCCGACGAGTCGCATCTGGAAACCACCCACGGAGGTTGATGAGAGATGGCCAGTGAGAAGGACCCACGGAGGATCACCGCCCTGCTGGCGGTTTTGATCGCGGCGGTGGCGCTGGCCCTCGGGCTTGCTGCCTGCGGCGGCGGCAGCAGCGGCATCAACGGGGGCGACACCGAATCCGAGGAAGTGAAACTCGAAAAGAAGGCTTCGGGCGATGTGACGATCTCCAACTGGCCGCTCTACATCGACAAGCAGACCGTCCCGGACTTCGAAAAGGAAACGGGCGTCTCGGTCAAATACATCGAGGACGTCAACGCCAACGAAGAGTTCTTCGCGAAGATGGACCCGCTGCTCAAACAGGGGGAATCCGGCGGTCGCAGCCTCTTCGTCGTCACCGACTGGATGGCGAACAAAATGCACGAACTCGGCTACCTGCAGAACTTCGACAAGTCGGCGCTGCCGAACTTCGAAAAGAACCTGGTTTCCAACCTGCGGGAACCGAAGTACGACCCCAACCGCGAATTCAGCGCCCCCTGGCAGAGCGGGATGACCGGGGTCATCGTCCGCAAAGACCTGGCACCGGACGTGAAGTCGATCTGCGACCTCTTCGACCCCCAGTACAAGGGCAAAGTCGAGATGCTGAACGAACTCCGCGACACGGTTCCGCTGGTGATGAAGTGCCTCGGCATCGATCCCGAAGGAGCCAGCGAAGAGGACTGGATCAAGGCGATCGACAAAATCAAGGAAGCCTCGGACTCCGGCCAGATCCGCCGCTTCACCGGCAACGACTACGGCGGCGACCTGACCAGCGGCAACGCGGTCGCGGTGATCGGCTGGTCGGGCGACGCGGTCCAGCTGCAGGCCGACAACCCGAACATCGAATGGCGGATGCCGACCGAGGGCTGCATCCTCTGGTCGGACAACATGGTGATCCCGGTCGGGGCGCCGAACCCGACCGCGGCCGAGGACTTCATCAACTACGTCTACGACCCGGAGAACCAGGCGCAGATCGAGGCCTACGTCAACTACGTCAGCCCGGTTGAAAAGGTGAAACCGATCCTGCTGAAGGAAGAACCGGAAATCGCCAAGAACCAGCTGATCTTCCCGAGCAAATCGTTCACGAAGAACTGCACGATCCAGCCGTCGCCGACCGCCGAAGAAGAACAGAACCTGAACCGCGAATTCAACGCGGTCCTCAACGGGTAACACCAGATGAGGCGCCGGGTCGCTCCCTATTTCCTGCTCGGGCCGGGAGCGGCCTGGCTCCTCCTGTTCTTCGTCATCCCCCTCTACTACCTGGGGAAACTGTCACTCAACTCCGGCGTCTTCGGCTCCTACGAATTCAGCTGGCACTGGGAGAACTACAGCGACGCGCTGAAGCTCTACGACACCCAGTTCGTGCGCTCGTTCGTCTACGCCGGGCTGGCGACGCTGTTCTCGCTCCTCCTCGCCTATCCGCTCGCCTACACGATCGCCTTCAAGGCCGGGCGCTGGCGCAACGTGCTGCTGTTCGCCGTGGTCGCCCCGTTCTTCACCACCTACCTGATCCGGACCCTGGCCTGGGAGACGATCCTCTCCGACCAGAGCCCTGTGGTCAGCGTGCTCGACGCAGTCGGACTCGCGCCCGAAGGGCACGTCCTGGCAACCGCCGGCGCCGTGATCGCCGGCCTCACCTACAACTTCCTCCCCTTCATGGTGCTGCCGATCTACGCCAGTCTCGAGCGGCTCGACGTGCGCCTGATCGAGGCGGGCAAGGACCTCTACGCCTCCGCCTCGCAGACCTTCTTCCGGGTGACGCTGCCGCTCTCGGCCCCAGGTGTGGTGGCGGGGACGCTGCTGACCTTCATCCCGGCCTCGGGGGACTACGTCAACGCCCAGTTTCTCGGCAGCGCCAACAACCAGATGATCGGCAACGTGATCCAGTCGCTCTACCTCAAACAGTCCGACTACCCCGCCGCCGCGGCACTCTCCTTCGTGCTGATGGCGGCGATCCTGATCCTCGTCCTCGTCTACATCCGCTTCGCCGGCTCCGAGGCGCTGATGGGTGAGGAGGCGGTCTGATGGGAGGGGCCTGGCGCTGGCTGCGCGAGCACGCGGTTCAGATCGTCGCCGTCCTCGTCGTCCTCTACATGCTGATCCCGATCGCCGTCATCTTCGGCTTCTCCTTCAACGATCCGGCCGGCCGCTACAACTTCACCTGGGTCGGCTTCACGCTCGAGCACTGGAAGAACGCCTTCGGGATCCCGGAGCTGAACGAAGCGCTGGTGACGAGCCTGAAGCTGGCGGTCCTGGCGACGGTGATCTCGACCGTGATCGGGACCCTGATGGCGTTGGCGCTGGTCCGCTACGACTTCTTCGGCCGCCGCGCCGCCAACTTCCTGATCGTGATCCCGATGGCGACTCCCGAGGTGGTGATGGGCTCCGCTCTGCTCTCCTTCTTCCTGCTGATCGGCAGCTTCAGCCTCGGCTTCCAGACCCTGCTGATCGCCCACGTCATGTTCTGCATCAGCTTCGTCGTCGTCGTCGTCCGCTCCCGCCTGATCGGCTTCGACCGCAACCTC
>DATMBY010000060.1:0-19280 GCA_035558995.1 Solirubrobacterales bacterium | reverse complement strand
CGCGCGAGTCCGAAGAGGTGACCTGGGACGCCGACGCCGCCGAGAAGGGCGGCTACGAGACCTTCATGCTGAAGGAGATCCACGAACAGGCCGACGCGGTCGCCGAGACGATCACCGACCGCCTGCCCGGCACCGAGGGGGTCGACCTCACCGGCGTCGAGCTCTCCGACGAGCTGCTGCGCGACGTGAAGCGGATCGTGATCGTCGCCTGCGGCACCTCCTACCACGCCGGCCTGGTCGGTCGCTACGCGATCGAGGAGTGGGCGCGGGTGCCGGTGGAGATGGACATCGCCTCCGAGTACCGCTACCGCAACCCGGTCGTCGGCGAGGGCGATCTCGTCATCGGGATCACCCAGTCGGGGGAGACCGCCGACACCCTGGCGGCGATGCGGCTGGCCCGCGAGGCCGGGGCGACGGTGCTCGCGATCACCAACATCATGGGCAGCCAGGCGACCCGCGACGCCGACGCCGTCCTCTACACCCGCGCAGGGCTGGAGATCGGCGTCGCCGCGACCAAGACCTTCGTCGCCCAGGTGGCGGCGATGTACCTGCTGGGCCTGCGGATCGCGGAGTTGCGGGGGACGTTGAGCGCCGAGCGGCTGGCCGAGCTGGTCGCCGAGATGAAGGCGCTGCCGTCGAAGATGGAGGAGACTCTGGCGGCTACCGAGGGGCCCGTCCGCGAGGTCGCCGACCGCCACAGCGACCAGGAATTCTTCCTCTACCTCGGCCGCCACATCGGTCTCCCGGTCTGCCTCGAGGGGGCGCTGAAGCTGAAGGAGATCAGCTACATCCCGACCGACGCCTACGCCGCCGGCGAGATGAAGCACGGCCCGATCGCCCTGCTCGACGAGTCGACCCCGGTGATCTGCATCGCCACCGAGAGTCCCGTCCTGGAGAAGGTCCTCTCCAACGTCGAGGAGGTGCGGGCGCGGGGGGCGCAGACGATCGGGATCGCCACCGCCGGCGAGTCGCGCGCCGCCGAGGTCGCCGACGAGACGATCGAGGTCGCCGCCACCGACTGGATCCTGCAGCCGATCGTCGCGATCCTGCCGCTGCAGTTGCTCGCCTACGACATCGCCCGCAACCGGGGCCTCAACGTCGATCAGCCGCGCAACCTGGCCAAGACCGTCACCGTCGAGTGACAAATCGTCCAGGCTCCGCCTGGTTGGCTGAACTTGTCCAAAACGCTCGCTAGAGTGCCCGCCTCCGTGAAGCACCGTCTCGTTCTCCCAGTCCACCTCGCGGCCCTGGCCGCCCTGCTCGTCGCCGGCTGCGGCGGCGGAAGCAGCAGCGACAGCGGCGGCACCGACCCGGCCAGCGTCGCGCCGGCCCAGGCGCCGGTCTTCATCGACTTCACCGTCCGGCCCGAAGGCGAGACGAAGCAGAACATCGAGTCGCTGGCGAAGAAGCTCGCCGGGGTCGACGACCTCGGCGGCCTGATCGTCGAAGAACTCGAGAACTCGGCCGGCGAAGACGGCGAAGAGCTCGACTTCGAAAAGGAAATCGAGCCCTGGCTCGGGGACGAAGGCGGGCTTTTTCTGCGGGAATACGAAGGAGAAGACTTCGAAGGCTACGGTGCCGCGGTCCAGGCCACCGACGAAGACGAAGCGCGCGAGTTCGTCGACAAGCAGGTCGAATCCGGAGACGAATCGGTCGAAGACGGCTCCTACGAAGGCGTCGACTTCAAGGTCCAGGAAGACGAAACGACCCTCGGCGTCTTCGACGGCCTCCTCGTCTTCGCCGAAGACGAAGCGATCTTCAAATCGATGGTCGACGCCTCGAACGGCGAGAACCTCGGCGGCGAGGACACCTACACGAGCGCCGTCTCCGACGTCCCCGACGGCAGCGTCGCGGACGTCTTCGTCGACATCGGCGGCTTGATCGAAGAAGCGGGCAGCGAAATCGACTCCGAAACCGAACTTTTCCTCGACAGCGCCGGAATCGAACCGAAGGAAGCGACCGCTGTCGCCAGCCTCGTTCCCGGCTCCGATCAGGTCGAGATCGACTTCAGCTCGAACCTCAGCGGCGACAACCCGCCCGGGGGCGACGCCTCCGAGCTGCTGGGCTCGCTGCCGGCAACCTCGGTTGCCGCCTTCGCCTCGCCGGAATTCGGCGATCGCTTCAACGAAGGGATCGACCGGATCGACGCGGAGGGGGTCCAGAGTGAGGGGATCCCGCCCCACAAGCTGAAGAAGACCCTGAAGGAAGCGGGGGTCGACCTCGAATCGATCGCCGCCTCGATCGGCGACGTCGGCGTCTACCTCACCGGCAACAGCGAAAGCAGCCTCGGCGGGGCGATGATCCTCGAAGCCGATGACGAGGAAACGGCGAAGAACACCGTCTCCAACCTCGGTCTCTTCCTCCGCTCCACCGGCACCCCCGGGATCACCAAGATCACCCAGGACGTCAGCGGCTTCTCGATCCGCAGCCCCGAACTGGGTCGCCAGCCGGTCGTCGTCGTCGCCAAGGGCAGCCGCATCGCGATCGGCTACGGCCTCGCGACGACGCTCTCGAGCTTCCAGGAATCCGGCAAGACCCTCGCCGACTCGGCCACCTACAAGGAAGCCACGGAGGCCCTCGGCAGTACGCCGATCTCCGTCTACGTCGACGGGGGATCGGCGCTGAAGCTGGCTACGGCGCTGGTGCCTCCGGGCGAAGAAGGGTTCGAGGAAGCGAAGCCGTACCTGCAGAAGATCGATTACCTGGCGCTGGGGTCCGAAGCGTCGGGTGATCTGGCTACCGCCAAGCTGATCGTCGGGATTAAGTAGCGGGCGTTGGAGAGGGGACCGGTGGGGGTCGCTGGGAGCACCTCCGCCGGGTGGATCGCCTGCTGCTGACGCCTCATGGGTTGGTGGCCGGCTCCATGCTGAGTACCCAGCGACCCCCACCGGTCCCCTCCGAGTACGCATAGGCTGAGGACTCATGGAGTCTTGGCTGAAGCCACTTTTTGATGCCGAGGGAATGCGTGCTGTTGATCGATGGGCGATCGAGGAGCGGGGGGTTGCTTCGCTGGGGCTGATGGAGGCTGCGGGGCGGGCGGTGGCTGGGGCCGTCGCCGAGTTGGCTCCTCAAGGGCCTGTGCGGGTGGTCTGCGGGAAGGGGAACAACGGGGGGGACGGGTTGGTGGCGGCTCGGCTGCTGCGGGAGATGGGGTTCGAGGTCGATGTTTTGCTCTTGTGGGCGCCCGAGGAGCTGCGGGGGGATGCGGCGATCAACTACGAACGCTCGGGCGGGGAGCTGGTCGAGGGGGATATCTCCGGCCGACTTCAGGGGTCGGGGGCGGTGGTCGACGCGATCTTTGGGACCGGGTTCGACGGGGCGCCGCGGGAGCCGGCTGCTGGGGCGATCGAGGCGATCAACGGGTGCGGGGCGCCGGTGGTGGCCTGCGACATCGCTTCGGGAGTCGATGCTTCGAGCGGGGAGGTGGCGGGGGAGGCGGTCGAAGCCGACGTCACGGTCAGCTTCCACGCGGCCAAGGTCGGGCAGCGGGTCGCTCCCGGCAAGTGGCGTACGGGGGAGCTGAGCGTGGTGGCGATCGGCATCCCGACCGGGGCGCCGGGAGGGGCTGCGGCTGGAGAGATAGACCCTTCCGTTCTCGGGCTCGCGCCGCGCCGGGGGCCGCACTCGACCAAGTTCAACTCCGGCCAGGTCGCGATCGCCGGTGGCTCGCGTGGACTGACCGGCGCCGTGCGGATGGCTTCCCTTGCGGCGATCCGGGCCGGCGCCGGCTATGCCACGGTCGCCGTGCCGGCCGACCTGGAGATGGTTTTCGAGCTGGCCCAGCCGGAGGTGATGTCGGTCGGCTGCCCCGGCGGCGACGGATGTCTCGTGCCCGCCTCGGAGAAGGCGGTGCTGCGGACCTTCGAGCGCGCCGCCGCCGGCATCTTCGGCCCCGGCCTCGGCAAGGACCCTGGCTCCTTCGAGCTGGCCCGCTCGGTCGTCCCCAGGATCGAGGCGCCGCTGGTCTTCGACGCCGACGGCCTCAACGCCTTCGCCGGCCGCCTCGGCGAGCTGCGGGCGCGCCGGGCGCCGACGGTCCTCACCCCGCACGCCGGAGAGCTCGGCCGGCTGCTCGAGCGCGACTCCTCCGAGGTCGACGCCCACCGGCTCGCCAGCGCCCGTGAGGCGGCGGAGGCTGCGGGTGCGATCGTCGTCCTCAAGGGCGACGACACGATCGTCACCGACGGCAGCCGCGCCGCCGTCAATGCGGTCCCGGCCCCGGCTCTCGCCACCGCCGGCAGCGGCGACGTCCTCTCCGGCGTGACCGCCAGCCTCCTCGCACGCATGGACGACCCGTTCGCCGCCACCTGCGCCGCCGTCGTCGCCCATGCCCGCGCCGGGCGCGACGCCGCCGCCAGGATCGGCGCCGCCGAGTCGGTGATCGCCACCGACGTAATCGACAGCGTTCCCCTGGCGCTGCGTCCCGACGGGCCGGTCGAATAACCTCGCGCCCATGAAGACCGCCGGAGAGATCATGGCCCGCGACGTCCCCAGCGTCCATCCCAGCGACGACGCCCGGACCGCGATCGACCTGCTCTCGAAAAGCGATCTCGGCGCGATCCCGGTCGTCGACAACGACAACAAGCTGGTCGGGATCGTCAGCGAGTCCGACCTCATCCTCAGCGAGGAGGAGTCGGACCTGCACCTGCCGCACTACCTCAACATCATGGGCGGGATCGTCTTCGTCGGCTCGATGAAGGGGTTCGAGGAGCGGCTGGAAAAAGCCTTCGCCACCGAGGTCTCGGAGCTGATGACCTCGGACCCGATCGTCGCCCACGACTACGAGTCGGCCGACCGGGTGGCGAAGAAAATCGCCGACAAGCACCACAACCACCTGCCGGTCGTGGACGCCGACGGCTACCTCGCCGGCATGGTCACCAGGGCCGACGCGCTGGCCGCCCTGGTCGACGGCGACTAGAGCCATGGAGCGGGCGGTCGCCCGGATCGACTTCGACGCGGTGCGCGCCAACTGCGCGCGGCTGAAGTCCGCGTTGACCGAGGGGGCGGAGCTCTGCGCCGTCGTCAAGGCCGACGGCTACGGACACGGGGCGGACGGCTGCGCCGACGCCGCTCTGCGGGGCGGGGCTACCCGGCTCGCGGTGGCCACGGCGGGGGAGGCCGAGCAGATCGGCCGCCGCTTTCAGCACGTGCCGCTGCTGACGATGGGTGCGCTGAGCGCCGAGGAGGTGGACGTGGCGTTCTCCGCCGGCTCGGAGCTCGCCGTCTGGCGCGAGGACTCCCGCCGCCTGATCGCCGACCGGGCTCGCGCCCACGGCCGCCGCGCCCGCGTCCATGTCAAGTACGACAGCGGCATGGGCCGGCTCGGCAGCCGCGACCCGGCCGAGGTGCTGGCTCTGGTCCGGGCCTGCGCCGAGGACCCCGACCTCGAGCTGGCGGGCCTCTGGACCCATCTCGCCACCGCCGACGAACTCGATTCCTCCTACTTCGACGAGCAGCTGGACTGCTTCGACGAGGTCGTCGACGCGGTTAGGGCCGAGCACCCCGACGTCCTCGTCCACGCCGCCAACAGCGCCGCCGTCCTCCGCGACGCGCGCACCCACTACGGGATGGCCCGCTGCGGCGTCGCCATCTACGGGCTCGACCCCTTCCAGGGCGATCCGGGCGAGCGGGGCCTGCGGCCCGCGCTCTCGCTCCACTCCCACGTCGCCGACGTCAAGCGCTTCCCCGCCGGGGCGAGCGCCGGCTACGGCCGCAGGTGGACGGCGCCGGCCGACACCTGGGTCGGGGTGATCCCGCTCGGCTACGGCGACGGCGTCCGCCGTGCCCTCAGCAACAACGCCGACGTCCTCGTCGGCGGCCGCCGCCGCCCCCTCGTCGGCACCGTCTCGATGGACAACATCACGATCGACCTCGGTCCCGAGACCGACGTCGAGCCGGGCGCCGAGGCGGTCCTGATCGGCCGCCAGGGCGAGGAGGAGATCCGCGCCGAGGAGCTCGCCGCCCGCCTGGAGACGATCAACTACGAGGTCACCTGCGCGATCTCGCCGCGGGTGCCGCGGGTACCGGCTTGACGGCCGCGCTTTCGTATTCCCATGGCTGAGGAACTAGCCACCCGCCTTGGTGAGGCGCCCGTCGTGGCGGCGGTGCGGGCCGCGCTGGGGAACGCCGAGGGTGTCTGGATCGTCGGCGGCGCCGTGCGGGACGCGGCGCTCGGCCGCGAGGTCGCCGACCTCGACCTTGCCGCGGCCGGTGATCCCGGAGCGGTCGCGAAGGCGATCGGCGCCGAGCTCGGCGAGCACGCCTTCGAGCTCTCGGCCGAGTTCGGGACCTGGCGGGTCGCCGCGCAGGGGCACGGCTGGCAGATCGACGTCACCGCCCTGCGCGGCTGCGGCATCGAGGAAGACCTCGCCGCGCGCGACTTCACGATCGGTGCCGTCGCCGTCCCGCTCGTAGGGGAGGAGCCGATCGATCCCTGCGGCGGCCTCGCCGATCTGGCCGCGAGGCGCCTGCGCGCGGCCGGAACCGAAAGCTTCGCGAGCGACCCGCTGCGGCTGCTGCGGGCGGCGCGGCTGGCCGCCGAGCTGGGGCTCGAGATCGAGCCGGAGACGCTGGAGCTCGCCCGTGCCTGCGCCGCGCGCGCCGCCGACCCCGCGGGGGAGCGGCAGCTGGCGGAGCTGCGCCAGCTCGTCGGCGGCCCCGACCCCCTGCGCGGCCTGCGCCTGCTCGACGAGCTCGGCGTAACCGGCGTCGTCCTGCCCGAGCTGGAGACCCTGCGCGGGGTCGAGCAGGGGCCGAACCACCACCTCGACGTCTACGACCACACGATCGCCGTGCTCGAGCACACGCTCGAGGTCGAGGGCGACCTCGAGCGCTTCGCCGGGGACCGGGCCGCCGAGGTCGCCGCCCTGCTCGACGAGCCGCTCGCCGACGAGATGAGCCGCCGCACCGCCCTGCGCTTCGGCGCCCTCTTCCACGACATCGCCAAGCCGGCGACCAAGGCCGAACGAAACGGCTTCGTCGGCTTCAAAGGCCACGACGAGGTCGGGGCGGAGGTGATCGGCGAGGTCTGCCGTCGCCTGCGCGCCAGCCGTCGCCTCACCCAGCACCTGCAGGGGATGGCCCGGCACCACCTGCGGCTCGGGTTCCTGATCCCGGAGATGCCGCTGTCGCGGCGCCGGGTCCACGCCTACCTGCGGGCGACCGAGCCGGTCACTGTCGACGTCACCCTGCTCACCGTCGCCGACCGCCTCTCCGCCCGCGGCAGAGGACCGATCGCCAGCCCCGAGATGGTCGCCGCCCACCTGCAGCTGGCGCGCGAGATGATCGCCGCTGGGCTCGACTGGCGCCGAGAGGGACCGCCGTCGCCGTTGCTGCGGGGCGACGAGATCGCCGCCGAGCTGGGGATCGAGCCGGGGCCCGAGCTGGGCAACGCGCTCGCCGAGCTGGAGGCGGCCCAATTTGCAGGGGAAGTAACTGACCGGGAGGGCGCCCTCCGACACCTGCGCCGTTAGATACGCTCCGCGCGCATGGCCAAAGAGGAAAAGATCGAAATGGAGGGGGAGATCACCGAGGCTCTCCCCAACACGATGTTCCGGGTCAAACTGGACAACGGGCACGACGTGCTCGGCCACATCTCGGGAAAGATGCGCCGCCACTACATCCGCATCCTCCCAGGCGACCGCGTGAAGATCGAGCTTTCGCCCTACGACTTGGATCGTGGGCGCATTACCTACCGCTACAAATAAGCGGGGTTCAGAGCGGTTTCGGATCCGCCAGCTCGGCGATCAGCGCCGACCAGGCGAAGTCCTTCGCACCTAATCCTTTCCCGTCGCGCGGGTCGTAGTACTCGCGCAGGCCTTCGCGGGCGACGGCGCCGATGACGCCGCTCGCAAGGCGCTCCGCCTCGGCCTCGTAGCCGAGCCGGCGCAGGCCCAGCCAGACCAGCCAGGCGGAGTTGATCCAGGTCGGGCCGCGCCAGTAGCGGCGGATCGGGCCATGGCCGCCGTCAGGTTCGTAGCCGCGCTCGCCGATCGCGACCGAGGGCGGGGCGACCGGGGTCAGGAACTCGCGCTCGCTCAGCAGGTGCTCCTCGACCAGGCGGCGGCCGATCTCCTCCGGCAGGTCGGGCAGCGCCAGCGGCGCCAGCGAGGCCCAGGTCAGGGCCTGCGGGCGCACCGCGCCCGGCTGGGCCTCGTCGAGGAAGAGCCCGCGCCGCTCGTCCCAGAGCCGGTCGACCAGGGCAGCCGTCGCCGAGGGCCGCCCCAGCGCCTGCAGCGAGAGCGACCAGAGGGTGTTGACGAGGACCTCGCAGAGGACCGGGTGGCCGGCGTCGCGGATGCGCCGCGCGTTCCAGTCGAGCCCGCGGTTGCGGTGGACCAGCAGCGGGAAGCCGATCCGCCCGTTCGCCCGCCAGCCCCAGACGTCTTCGAACTTGGGCGAGGCGTCCAGCCCGGACTCGTCAGGCTGGACGATCCAGAGCAGCCCGTCCCCCTCGAGGTCGCGGTTCCGCTTCAACCAGTCCAGGTGCCGGGCGATCCGCGGCTCCTCGGCAGGGTCGCCGACGGCGATCCGCCAGGCCCAGGCGAGCAGCGGCGGCTGGATCGTCTCGGTCTCCCGCGCCCTGCGGTTGCGGACGTTGTAGAAGAGGATCCGCGGGCCGGAGACGTGGCTGCGCCAGAAGATCGTGTGGCCGACGAAGCCGTCGGGCCGCTGCGCCGCCAGCAGGCTCTCCAGCTCCAGACGCGCCCGCGCCGGCTCGAACCTGCGCCAGACGATCGCCGCGAAGCAGGAGTCCCAGTACCACTGCCAGGGGTAGCGCCCCGGGCTCGGCTCGGTGTAGCTGAACGGCGTCTCGCCGCGGCGGCCCGTCACCCAGTTCAGCCGCAGGACGCGCTCGGTCTCGGCGAGGACGGCCTCGCGCTCAGACATTGGTGCGGCGCATCTCGCGCAGCGCCAGCGCGCCCAGGATCCCGAGCAGTGCCGCCAGCGCCAGCAATCCCGGCCAGGTGTCGTTCCAGGTGACGCTGCCGACGAAGCCCTGGCGAGCCGCTTCGATCACGTGGGTGACCGGGTTGACTTCGGCGATCTTCTGCAGCCAGGGCTGCAGAAGTTCCAGCGGCGCGTAGGCAGGCGTCAGCAGGACCAGGCCCATCATCCCGGCCTGCATCAGCGGCGCGGCCGACTGGCTCTTGTAGTGCAGCGCCAGCATCGATCCCCAGCAGGCGGCGACGGCGGCCATCGCCGCGACCATCAGGTAGCAGACGACGAGCCCGTCGAGGCCGGGCCACCGGGCGCCGATCAGGAAGGCGATCGCCAGCACGAAGGTGGCGGGGACGAAGGCCCGGAGGCTGGCGGCGAGGACGTTGCCGGTGAGCAGGACCCAGCGCGGGGCGGGGGAGACGAGGAGGCGGTCGACCCACCCCTGCTCGTAGTCGCGGGCGAGGTTGACTCCGGCGGCGGCGCCGGTGAAACCTGCCCCCTGGAGCATGCTGACCGGGACGATGAAGCTCTCGTAGGAGTCGGTGTCGAAGCCGCTGAGGTGGATCAGGCCGCCGAAGACGCCGTTCAAGCCGAGGAAGAAGATCGTCGGCGCCAGGACGCCGGGGATCGCGGCCCCGGGAACCCGCACCAGCTCGTTCTTGGCCCGCGCGACGAGCGCGAGGACCGTCGCCAGGTTGGCGCGCCAGCCCGGCGCAGCCGCAGCCGCGGTGACGCTCGCCGCCTCCATCAGCCGACCCGCAGCCGGTGCCGAAGGGCGCGGGCGCTGAGCACGAGCCCGAGGACGACGATGCCGGCGATCGCCGCCACCGCCTCCAGGGTCTGGGTCGCGTCGATGCCGGAGATGATCGGCTCGCGCACCCCTTCGACGATGAAGCTGAGCGGGTTGTACGCGGCGATCGTCTTCGCCGGCTCGATCATCAGCTCCTGGGGGAAGAAGGCCGAGGAGAGGAAGAGGACGACGAGGACGAGGGGGAACAGTCCCTGGACGACGCTGGCGCTGCCGGTGCGCAGGGCGATCGCCGCGCCGATCCCGCCGACCGCCAGGGCCGAGGCGGTGACGAGCACGATCGCCAGCAGGGCGCCAGGTACCCCGCCCGCGATTTCGGCGCCGAAGATCAGGCCGATCGCCAGGAACCACAGCGACGCGAAGAGCCCCAGCGCAGCCGTCCCCGCCAGCCGCCCGAGGACGATCGCGAAGCGGGGGATCGGCGCCGCGAAGAGGCGGTCGGTGAACCCCATCTCGATGTCGACCGCGAAGGCGATGCCGCCGCTGTTGCCGGCCAGCATCATCGACTGCATCATCGAGCCGGCCAGCATGAACTGGAGGAAGCTCTGGACCGGGGGAAAGCCTGGCAGTTCGATCCCGGCGCCGGCGCCGCCGGTCTGGACCGCCAGCAGCAGGGTGGGGAAGACGACGATCGGGCTGATCAGCTGCGGCCGGCGGAAGGTCTGGCGGATCGAACGGGCGCCCAGTGCCCGTACCACCCGCGCGCTCCGCGCCAGCTCGCTCACGCCGGCACCGGCTCCTCGCCGCCCTCGCTCTCCTCCTTTTCGAGGTGGTGGCCGGTCTTGTCAACGAAGACGTCGTCGAGGGTCGGGCGCACCAGCTCCAGGGACTCGACCGCGACGCCGACCTCGTCGAGGGCGCGGACGACGCGGGGGATGGCGGCGGCGCCCTCCTCGACCTCCACCAGGACCCGCCGCCCGTCCTTCGGCGGCAGCAGCTTGCCCAGCCCGGCGCAGGCGCGCTCGGCGGCGGCAACCGCCCCCTCGGCGACCAGCAGCTCGACGTGCGGATCGCCGACCTCGGCCTTCAGCGCCTCCGGCGTTCCCTCGGCGACGATCCGGCCGCTGTCGATGATCCCGACGTTGTCGGCCAGCTGGTCGGCCTCCTCGAGGTACTGGGTGGTGAGGAACACGGTGGTCCCGTCTTCGTTCAGCGCCCGCACCTCCTCCCAGATCGTCTTCCGGCTGACGGGGTCGAGGCCGGTGGTCGGCTCGTCGAGGAAGAGGACGCTCGGTTCGTGGACGAGGGCGGCGGCGAGGTCGAGGCGGCGCTTCATCCCGCCCGAGTAGCCGCCGACGCGGCGGTCGGCGGCGCCGGCCAGGTCAACGCGTTCCAGCAGCCCGTCGGCGCGCTCGCGCCCCGCCGCCGGCGGCAGGCCCTGCAGCGTCGCCTGCAGGCGGATCAGCTCGCGGCCGGTCATCAGCGGGTCGAGCGCCGCTTCCTGCAGGGCGACGCCGATCGAGGCCCGCACCTGCCGCGCCTCGGCGACCACGTCGTGTCCGGCGACGCCGGCGCGGCCGCCGCTCGGCAGCAATAGCGTCGTCAGCATCCGCACCGTCGTCGTCTTGCCGGCGCCGTTGGGGCCGAGGAAGCCGTAGATCTCCCCCTCCTCGACCCGCAGGTCGATCCCGCGCACGGCCAGAACCTCGCCGAAGGCGCGCTCGAGCCCCTCGACCTCGATCGCCGGCACGCTAGGCCTCCAGCGGCTCGGCGCCGCGCGCGCTCGGCGGCAGCGCCTCGACCCAGCGGCGGCCGTTGGCCCGCTCGAGCGCCTCGGCCGCGTCGAGCAGCAGCTCGTCCCGACCCCAGGCGGCCTGCAGCTGCAGGCCGATCGGCAGCCCCTCGGAGGAGCCGACCGGCACGCTGATCGCCGGGATGCCGGTCAGGTTGGCGAGGGCGCCGCCGCGGACGTTGGCTTCGTCGGCGGTGACGGTTCCGCTCGGCAGCTCGACCAGGGGTGCCTCCAGCGGCGGCGCCACCGCCGGTACGGTCGGCCAGGCGATCACGTCGACTTCCTCGAAGACCTTCGCCAGGGTGCGGCGGGCCATCGTCCGCACCTGTCCGGCCTTGATCGTCGCGATCGCCGGCAGCAGCACGCGGTACTTGAGCAGGCCGCGGCCGATCGGGCTCAGCTCCGGGTCGAGGTCGTTGAGCTTCTCGACGGTGACGCCGCCGAGGCTCTCGCTGTTGGCGATCAGGACCGTCGCCAGCGTCGCCGCCGCCAGTTCGGGCAGCTCGATCTCCCGCACCTCGCCGCCGCTCTCGCGCCGCAGCTCCTCGATCGCCTCCTCGCAGGCTTCGCGCACCGGCGGCGCCACGTCCTCGGAGACCTCGCCGCGGATGACCCCGATCCGCAGCCCCTCGGGCCTGCCCGCTCGCAGCTCCTCGCCGAAGAGGACCGCGTCGAGCAGGCGGCAGTCGGCGGCGTCGGCGCAGAGGGCGCCGGAGACGATCGTGGTCGAGATCCCTGCCATGTGGTGCCCGGCCATCGCCGAGCGGCCGAAGGTGGGCTTGAGGCCGGTGAGCCCGCAGTAGGTGGCGGGGTAGCGGATCGAGCCGACTCCGTCGGCGCCGACCGCGCCGGCGACGAGCCGCCCCGCGACGGCGGCCGCCGGGCCGCTGGAGGAGCCGCCAGGGCAGCGCTCGAGGTTCCAGGGGTTCCGGGCGGGTCCGTAGACGGAGATGTTGCCGGTGCTGCTCGCCCCGAGCTCGTGCATGTTGCCGACCCCGACGACCACCGCCCCGGCGTCGCGCAGGGCGCGGTAGGGGCCGGACTCGCCCGGCGCCGTCTCCGCCAGCATCTCGGCGGCGCCGAACCGCTGCGCCCGCCAGGGCAGCGGCCACTCGTCCTTGATCACGATCGGGACCCCGTGGAGGGAACCGGGCGGAGCTGCCGCGAGCATCTCCCGCGAGCGCTCCGGAAAGGTCTCGACGACCGCGTTCAGGGCCGGATTCCGCTCCTCGATCCGCCCCAGGCACGCCTCCAGCAGCTCGCCGGCGTCGACTTCGCCCGCGGCGATCGCCGCCGCCTGTTCCCGCAGCGTCAGGTCGAGCGGCTCGCTCATCGGTTCGGCGGCGCCTGCGAGAGGTCGGGATCGAGCTCGGGCGGCACCTGGCCGGTGTCGAGCTGCAGCAGCTCGAGAATCGGCGGCCAGAACGTCTGGTGGGCGGCGCCGATCACGGCCAGCTCGATCTCGTCGGCCTCGATCCCGTACGCGGCCAGCCCCGCCGGGATGAAATCCTCGCTGCGATCGGAAGCCTCCATCGGCGCCGAACCCTACTGGGCACTTGGCCGGGATCGTGCAGACGCCCCCGCAGCGCCGCATCCAGCCGCGCCGGACGGCAAGATTGGCGCCGCAACTGGGCTCGGAGCCCGGTGTTTGCCTCAACGATGGCCCACGCAGAGACCAAGACGACCTCCCGGCGCCTCCTGGCGCTGCTCGGCGCTGCCGTCCTGCTGGCGGCGCTGGTCGCGATCGCGCCCCGGCAGGCCGACTCGGCGCCCCTGCGTGTCGTCGTCCTCGGCCAGACGCCGAACACGCCTCCGCCGTCCTGCCCCGGCAAATACGACGCTGCCGGCAACCCGCTGGTTGAATGCAGTGCCGAGGGCCACGTCACCGGCTTCCAGTCGGTTGCCGACGGGATCGCCCGGCCCTACGAGGCGCCCTTCGAAGGCAAAATCGTCGCCTGGTCGATCACCCTCTCCAAGCCCTCGACGGTGAAATCGAAATCGACCACCGACGAGGTCGGCTTCTTCAACGACTTCTTCGGCAGCCCCTCGCAGGCCCGGATCGGCATTCTGCGCCCGGTCGAAGGCTCGAAGCCGCCGCAGTACAAGCTGGTGCGGCAGAGCCCGATCGAGATCCTCGACCCCTACTTCGGGACCACCCCGATCTTCGCCCTCGACCACCCGCTCACGGTCCTCAAGGGCCAGGTCGTGGCGCTGACGATTCCCACCTGGGCGCCGATGTTCGCCCTCACCGGGGAAGGCAACAACTGGCGCGGCAGTCGCCTGCCAGGACACTGCGTCGACCGCCCCGACCTCCAGAGCGGCCACCCCCAGCAGGGCGTCGGCAAGATCAAGACCTACGGCTGCTACTACTCCGACGCGCGGCTCCTTTACACCGCGACGCTCGTCAAGAAGCCGTAGACGCGGCCTGACCGGCGCATCTCGGCGTCCTCGGTCGCTTGCGTGCAGAAGCACGCGGCGCTCCCTGCGTCCTTGACCTGCTTGGTCAGGCCGCGTCTACGCGCTAGAGGGCTTGCTGCCTGAGACCGCAGTACGGGCAGTCGCTGACGTCCAGCCCGATCAGCTGGTCGCAGCGGCGGCAGGCGCGGAGGTTCTCGGGGCTGCGCGGCAGCGATGAAACCGAGGGGGCCAGGGGAAGGACCTTGGCGACGGGCGTCATCTCCTCGCCGGTCTCGCGGTCGACGTAGACCGAGCCGGGCTCCGTGGGGGCGAGGGCCTCGCGACCGGAGGCCGCGGCGCGCATGCGGTAGAGCTGCTTCTCGTTCATCGCCGGGCACTCTATTAGCTTGCGCGGCTCCGATGCGCGTTCTCGTCTTTCACGGCTACATGCTGCGGGGCACCGGCAGCAACATCTACAACGTCAACCTGGCGCGGGCGCTGGCCCGGCTCGGGCACGAGGTGCACCTGCTCTGCCAGGATCGCGAGGTCCGGATCGAGGGGGTGGAGATCCACAACCCCGAGATCGGCGGCCTCCTGCCCGTCTACGTCAAAGACCCCTACGAGGGGTTCGAGGTGAAGGCGTTCCCGGAGCTGAGCGGAGCGGAGCTCGACCGCTACCTCGACGCCAACGTCGCCGCGGTGCGGGAGGTGGCCGCGGCAGCGGGGGGTGTCGACCTCGCCCTCGCCAACCACCTGGTGATGGGGCCGGCGATCCTCGCCCGCGCCGGGGTCGCCCCCTTCGCGGCGAAGATCCACGGCTCCGCGCTCGAGTACACGGTGAAGCCACACCCGCGCTTCCTGCCCTTCGCCCGCGAGGGGATGGAGGCCGCCCGCGGGGTGCTGGTCGGCTCCGGCCACACCGGCGAGTCGCTCTGGGCGGCGATGCCCGACCTGCCGGGGCTGCGGGAGAAGACCCGGCTCGGGCCGCCGGGGGTCGACGTCGAGGAGTTCCGTCCCGGCGGCGAGCGCGAGCCGCTGGTTGCCTACGTCGGCAAGCTGATCGTCTCCAAGGGCGTCGATCTCCTGCTCGCGGCCTGGCCCCTGGTCCGGGCCGTCCATCCGCGGGCCCGGCTCGAGATCGCCGGCTACGGCGCCTACGAGGAGGCGCTGCGGCGGCTGCTGGCGGCCCTGGACGGCGGCGACCTCGAGGCGGCGCGAGAGGTCGCCCGGCACGGCTGGGCCCTGGAGGGAGGGGAGGAGCGGCCGCTGCCGATCCTCTCGGCCTTCCTCGCCGACCCGCCCGCCGGTTACGCGGAGCAGGCCCGTGCGGCTGCCGGCTCTGTGGAGTTCGTCGGCCGGCTCGAGCACCGCGAGGTGGCCTCCTTCTTTCCCCGCGCCGAGGCGATGGTGATGCCGAGCACCTTCCCGGAGGCCTTCGGGATGGTCGCGGTCGAGGCCGCGGCCTGCGGGACCCTGCCGATCTCGGCCGGCCACTCGGGGATGCTCGAGGTCTCCCGGCAGCTGCGCCCCGAGCTACCGGAGGAGGTCGCCGCTCTCACCTCCTTCCCGGTCGAGGAGGGAGCGGTGGCGACGATCGCAGCCCGGATCGACCGCTGGCTCGCCCTCCCGGAGGCGGAGCGGCAGCGGGCCCGCGAGAGCCTGGTCACGACCGTCGCCCGGCTCTGGAGCTGGGAGGGCGTGGCGCGCGGGGTCCTCGCCGCGGCCGCCGGCGAGCTGGAGGATCTACCGCAGCCGGGCAGCTAGTGCGAAGCGTCACCTGAGGCCGCAAAGCCTCCCGCCGCCGCTTCAATAGAATGCCCGCCGCCCCAATGTACGGCCGCCTGCCCATAGTGAAGATGCTGCTGGTGACGATCGCCTCGACGGCGGTCATCTCGGCGGTGATGGTGCCGATCAACTGGAACGGCCAGGGCGCCTCCACGGCCGCGCCGAAGATCGATCACCTGCTGAACGTGATGATCGTGCTCTCGTCGTTCGTCTTCTCGCTGGTCATGGTGATGCTCTTCTACGCGCTTTGGAAATTCAAAGCGAAGCCGGGGGACGAATCCGATGGGGAGCCGATCCACGGCAACACCCGCCTCGAGATCGCCTGGACCCTGATCCCGACGATCATCGTCCTCTTCGCCGGCGGCTACAGCTGGAAGGTGCTCGACGAGATCGAAGAGCCCAACTCCAAGCACCTGACGGTCTCGGTCTTCTCACAGCAGTACGCCTGGAGCTTCGCCTATCCGGGCAAGGACTACGCCTATTCCCAGGGGGAACTGCACGTCCCGGTCGGCGAGCAGATCCAGTTCAAGATGCACGCGATGGACGTGATCCACTCCTTCTGGGTGCCCGAGTGGCGGATCAAGAAAGACAACGTCCCCGGAATCACGACGACGGCGATCGTCACCCCGGACAAGGTCGGCGCCTACCAGCTGGTCTGCACCGAGCTCTGCGGCTTCGGCCACGCGACGATGCGGGCGAAAGTGGTTGTCGAGCCCAAGAGCAAGTTCGAAAAGTGGGTCGATGGCCTCGACCAGGAACTGCCCGAACCCCTCATGGACGTCCTCAAGGAAGGCAGCGTCACCAACGCCCCCGACCTCGGGGCCGGGGGAGCGTAGAAGGCATAATGGAGCGAGCTGATGGTTGACGCGATCAAGAGACCCGGCTGGTGGCGTGGGCTGCTCGGGGCCGTGGCCTTCGGCGCCTTCGGCTTCGGCCTCGTCATCGTCCTGCGGAAGATCTCCGGGCTGGACCCCTACCAGACCGAACAGACCGGCTACCCGCATGTGATCGTCCCCGCGATCACCGCTCCGCTCGGCTTCCTGGCGGGCTTCGGCTGCTTCGACTACTGGCTGCGCTGGGCGGCCGGGATGCCGACGATCCCCGACGACCACTCCCAGCACGGCGCCAAGAGCTGGAAGGACTACTTCAAATTCAACACCGACCACAAGGTGATCGGTGTCCAGTACGTCGTCACGACCTTCATCTTCTTCTTCATCGGCGGCCTGATGGCGATGCTGATCCGGGCCGAGCTCGCGCAGCCGGGCACCCAGATCGTCGAAGCCTCGACCTACAACAGCCTCTTCTCGACCCACGCGGTGCTGATGATCTTCGTCTTCGTGATCCCGGTCTTCGCCGGGCTCGCGAACTACGTGCTGCCGCTGATGATCGGCGCCCCGGACATGGCCTTCCCGCGCCTCAACGCGCTCAGCTTCTGGATGCTGCCGCTGGCCGGGGTCCTCTTCATCGGCAGCTTCCTCTGCCCCGGCGGCGCCTTCGACGCCGGCTGGACCGGCTACGCGCCGCTTTCGACCGGGGCGCCGCTCGGCCAGTCCTTCTTCAACCTCGGCGTCCAGTTCGCCGGCGCCTCCTCGATCGCGACCGCGCTCAACTTCCTGGTCACGATCATCACCATGCGGGCGCCGGGGATGACCTTCTGGCGGATGCCGCTGCTGGTCTGGGCGAACCTATCGACCTCGCTGCTGGTTGTCGCCGCGACCCCGTTCATCGCCGGCGTCCAGTTCATGGTCCTCTTCGACCGCGCCCTCCACACCAACTTCTTCGACTTCGCCGCCGGCGGCGACGTGATCAGCTACCAGCACATCTTCTGGTTCTACTCCCACCCGGCCGTCTACATCATGATGCTGCCGGGATTCGGGATCGTCTCCGAGGTGATCTCGACCCACGCCCGCAAGCCGATCTTCGGCTACCGCCTGATGGCGCTGGCGCTGATCGGGATCGTCGTCCTCAGCTACTCGGTCTGGGCCCACCACATGTTCGTCGCCGGGATGTTCTCCTGGCTGCGGGTGCCGATGATGCTCACCACCCTGCTGATCGCGGTGCCGACCGGGATCAAGATCTTCTCCTGGCTGGGCACGCTCTACTTCGGCAAGATCCACACCTACTCGACCGCGATGCTGTTCGCGCTCGCCTTCATCGTCACCTTCACGATCGGCGGTATCTCCGGCGTGATGCTGGGCATGGTCCCGCTCGACATCCACGTCTCCGACACCTACTTCATCGTCGCCCACATCCACTTCGTGCTCTTCGGCGGCTCGGTCTTCACGATCTTCGCCGGCGTCTACCACTGGTTCCCGAAGATGACCGGGCGGATGTACGACGAGAAACTCGGCCGCGTCCACTTCTGGGGCACCCTGGTCGGAACCTGGGGGACGTTCATCCCGATGCATTGGGTGGGGATGGACGGGATGCCGCGCCGCGTCGCCGACTACGCCGAGCAGTTCGGCAACTGGAACCTGCTGATCAGCTGCTTTGCCTTCATGCTCGGCGCCGTCCAGCTCGTCTTCGTCTACAACATGGTCGTCAGCTGGCGGTTCGGCCCCAAGGCCGACGGCAATCCGTGGCGGGCCAACTCGATCGAGTGGCAGGTCTCCTCGCCGCCGCCGATCTTCAACTTCGACGAGATCCCGCGCGTCGTCGGCGGTCCCTACGAGTTCGGGATCCCGGGCGCCAAGCACGCGATCATGGCCGGCGAAGGCGCCGAGGTGCCCGCCGGTGAGAAAAGCGTGGTGGGCAGTTCCTCATGAGCGTCGAGCAGGCTGACGAGCGCAAGCCGCTGCTGATCTTCCTCAACGAGGTGGCCGGCGGGCGCAAGCTGCTGCAGGCGGTGCGTGAGCGCCAGGACCAGATCTCCGGCGTCGTCGTCGCCGCGCCGCAGAACCAGCCTGCGGTCGGACAGCTGATCGACACCAGCGAGGTGCGCGAAGCGGCCCGCGCCCGGGTCGAGGTGACGATGGCGGTGCTGAGCGAGTTCGGGATCCCCTCGGTCGGCGAGGTGATGGACCCGGAGTCCTCGCTGGCCCTGGACGACGCCGTCCGCGCCCACCGGCCCGGTGAGGTCCTGCTCTCCTGCCTGGCCGACACCCGCTTCGGCTTCATGCGCCGCGATCTCGTCGAGTGGGCGCGCGAGCAGCTCGAGCCCTCGGTCAAGCTGACCCACATCCCGGTCCGGATCGAGGACGACGCGATCCGCTGGGACCTCAACCACACGCTTGTCGTGGCGACCAAGACGGTCGCGGCGCCCGACCTGGTCAACCGCCTGAAGGAGCGCGCCAACATCCGCCCGCACCGCTTCACGATCATCTGCCCGCGGGCCGAGGACGTCGACGAAGGTCAGGTTGTGCGCGACCTCGCCTCGACCCTGGCCGAGCTCTACCGCTCCGAGATCGACGCCACCGGCCAGCCGATGAGCCCGGATCCCTTCCACGCGGTCAAGAACGCGATCGAGCACTACCGGATCGACGACATCCTGATCTCCACCTTCGCCGGCGAGAGCTCGAAGTGGCTGGAGGAGGACCTGATCGGCCGGGTCCGCGAGATCACCGAGAAGTCCGTCGAGCACATCGAGGTCGGCCGGCCCGCGAGCGCCGTCGCCGCCGC
>DATMBY010000059.1:0-3839 GCA_035558995.1 Solirubrobacterales bacterium | reverse complement strand
TCGGAGGCCGAGAGGAGGCTGATTCCACGACACAGGCACCGGCGCCCCAAGGGTCCGCGGATCGCGATCAGCGAGGCGGAGATCAGCGCCGACCTGCACTACCCGGCGAGCCGGGGCGCCTCGCGACGCGAGAGCGCCGGGCGGAGGCTGGAGGCGAAGTGATCGAGAACGGAGTGGTCACCGCGCCGGAGGGGTCGGCGGCGGAGGTGGCGGAAGAGTTCGCCGCCGCCAATCCGGAGAGCTCCCGCAGCCGCACCCTGGTCTGGCAGGACCCGGTGCCGACGGCGGCGGCCGGGGCGACGATGACGGGCATGGAGTACATGACCGCGGTCGTCACCGGCCAGATGCCGCCGCCGCCGATCGCGGTGACGATGCGGCTGCGGCCGGTCGAGCTGGAGGAGGGGAGGGTGGTCTTCGAGGGCGAACCCGGCGAGGAGCACTACAACCCGATCGGCGTCGTCCACGGCGGCTACGCCGCGACCCTGCTCGACAGCGCCCTCGGCTGCGCCGTCCACACCACCCTGCCGGCCGGCGTCGCCTACACCTCGCTCGGGCTGGAGGCGAAGTTCGTGCGGCCGCTGACCCGCGACACCGGGCGCGTTCTCTGCGAGGCGACCGTCCTCTACCGGGGGCGGAAACAGGCCACTTCGGAGGCCACCCTGACCGCCGCCGACAGCGGCAAGCTGCTCGCCCACGGTGTCGCCACCTGCATGATCCTCGGCGGGGAGGGCTAGGCGTGGCTCTGGGCGAGCGCGACGAGGAGCCGCACGCCGAAGCCGTTGGCGCCGTTGCCGACGTACTCGCGGCCGATGTCCCAGGCGCTGCCGGCGATGTCGAGGTGCGCCCAGGGCAGCTCGCCGACGAACTCCTCGAGGAAGGAGGCGGCGGTGATCGTGCCGGCCTTGCGCTTTTTCCCCAGGTTGGAGAGGTCGGCGACGGTGCCCTGCATCAGCTCCTTGTACTCGGGGTGGAGCGGCAGCCGCCAGGCCAGCTCCCCGGTCGCCTCCCCGGCCCGCGTGACCGCGGCGGCGAGCTCGTCGTCGTTGGCGACGAGGCCCGCGTAGGTCGAGCCGAGGGCGACCTCGACGGCCCCGGTCAGGGTGGCGATGTCGACCAGCCGCTCGGCCCCGAGCTCGGCGGCGTAAGCGAGGGCGTCGGCGAGGATCAGCCGCCCCTCGGCGTCGGTGTTGTTGACCTCGACCGTCTTGCCGTTGTACTGGGTGATGACGTCTCCGGGCTTGATCGCCTTCCCGGAGGGCATGTTCTCGGTCGCGGGGCAGACGGCGACGACGTCGAGCGGCAGGCCGAGCTCGGCGATCGCGGCGACCGTCTCCAGCACCGCCGCGGCGCCGGACATGTCCATCTTCATCTCCTGCATCCCGGCGCCGGGCTTGAGGGAGATGCCGCCGGTGTCGAAGGTGACTCCCTTGCCGATCAGCCCGAGGATGGGAGCCGAGCCGCCGCCGGAGTACCGCAGGACGATCATCTTCGGCTCCTCCGGTCCACCCTGGCTGACGGCGAGGATGCCGCCCATTCCCTTCTCCTCGAGCTCGCGACGTCCGAGGACGTCGACCGAGAGCGAGGCCGAGCCGGCGGCGATCTCCTCGGCCCGCGCCGCGAGGAAGCTCGGGGTGGCGACGTTGGCCGGCGTGTTCTGCAGGTCGCGGGCCCGGTTCTGGGCCTCGGCGACGATCCGCGCGGTCTCGACCGCATCGGCGAGCCCGGCCGGGCTCAACAGCGTCAGCGATTCCAGCGGCGCCTCCTCGTCGGTCTCGGACTTGAAGCGGTCGAAGCGATAGGCGGCAAGGACCGTTCCCGTGACCAGAGCAGCGGCGGCCGCTGCGTCATCCCGGCTCTCGGGCAGGGCCCAGGCGAGCGAGGCGGCTCCCAGCCGCTTCGCCTCCTTGGCGGCGAGCGCGGCGGCGACGCGCAGCTTCTCGGCGTCGAGCTCCTCGCGATCGCCGAGGCCGACTACCAGCGTCGGCGGGAAGCCGTCCGGCCGCAGCAGCGAGAGCTTCTTGAAGCCGGCCTTGGCCTCGTCGGCACCCGCGGCTGCGTCGATCTCGGCCGGCAGCTCGGCTCCTTTGGAGAGCCCGACCACCAGCAGATCGGCCCCGACGTCCTTCAGCTCACCCTGCTCGACTCCGACCTTCATCGGCCGCGAGTCTACGCACTGTCGGTATCGTCATCCGCTGGACCTGGCGGACAGGGGCCAGGCCAGCGAACTTCGGAAAGGAAAGGCAGTAGATGCCCAGCTCAGTGATTCTCGGAACCGCGCGCACGCCCTTCGGCAAGATGGGCGGCGGTCTCAAATCCCTCGACGCCACCGACCTCGGCGGCACCGTGATCGAGGCCGCCCTCGACCGCTCTGGCGTCGCCCCCGAGCAGGTCGAGCAGGTCGTCTTCGGTCAGGTGCTGCAGGCCGGCCAGGGCCAGATCCCCTCGCGCCAGGCCCAGATCAAGGGCGGGATCCCGAAGGAGGTCCCCTCGGAGACGATCAACAAGGTCTGTGCCTCGGGCATGCGCTCGCTCGGCCTCGCCGACCAGGCGATCCGCGCCGGCGACTCCAACGTCGCCGTCACCGGCGGGATGGAGTCGATGAGCCAGGCGCCCTACCTGCTGCCGAACGCCCGCTTCGGGTTCCGGATGGGGGACGTGCAGGCGCTCGACGCGATGACCCACGACGGCCTGACCAACCCCTTCACCGAAAAACAGATGATCAACGAGGCGAGTGAGGTCGGCAACGAGCTCGAGATCACCCGCGTCGACATGGACCGCTTCGCCGAGCGCTCGCACCGGCTCGCCCACGAGGCGACCGAAGCCGGCCGCCTCGCCGAAGAGATCGTCGGCGTCACCGTCAAGTCGCGCAAGGGGGAGTCGACGGTCGAGGCCGACGAGGCGATCCGTCCCGAAACGACCCTGGAGACGCTGGCCGGGCTGAAGGCGATCGGCGGTCCCGACGCCACCCACACCGCCGGCAACGCCCCGGGCGTCAACGACGGCGCCGGCGCGATCGTCGTCGCCTCCGAGGAGTGGGCCGAAAAGGAAGGCAAGACCCCGCTGGCGCGGATCCTCTCCTACGGCACCGTGGCCGACGACTTCCCGTACCTGGCGAAAACGCCGGCCAACGCTTCGAAGCTGGCGCTGGAAAAGATCGGTAAGAGCCCGGAGGACGTCGACCTCTGGGAGATCAACGAGGCCTTCGCCTCCGTTGCCCTGAACTCGGTGCGGATGCTTGGCGTCGACGAGGAGAAGGTCAACGTCAACGGCGGCGCGATCGCCCTCGGCCACCCGATCGGCGCCTCCGGCTCCCGCATCGTCGGCGCCCTGGTTCATGAGCTCGGCCGCAGAGGTGGCGGGTTGGGTGTGGCCGCCATTTGTTCCGGCGGGGGACAGGGAGATGCGATCGTGATCGAGGTGGCCTCGCGCTAGCGCGGCCACTGCAAACCGGCGCATCTCGGGGTCCTCGGTCGCTCGGACCGGGTCACGCACCAAACAGTGCGCTCCCCTCTCCTCGCTCCCTGCGTCCCCCGACCTGCTTGGTTTTCGCGGCCGTTCGAGGGACGTAGATGAGTCAGGCCGCTGCATTTTTCGATCTCGACAAGACCCTGATGGCGGGGTCGAGCGGGATGCAGTTCGCCCGCATCGCCGCCAAGCAGGGGATCGTCGGGCGCAGGCTGCTGATCGGCTGGGGCTGGGAGCACCTGCGCTACCGGCTGCGCGGCACGACCGACGCCCGCACCGCCGAGGTTCTGAAAGTCGCCCGCGAGCTGATCACCGGCGTCTCCGAGAAGACGATCGACCGGATGGGGCCGGAAGTGATGGCGGCGATCCTGCCG
>DATMBY010000058.1:0-5897 GCA_035558995.1 Solirubrobacterales bacterium | reverse complement strand
GTACGGCCCCTCCTCGCGCAGCGACGCGATCACATTCCGCCTCGTCTCCTCGTCCTTGTTCTGGCTCAGCTTCCGCTTCAGCTCGAAGCGGTCGATGGGGATGCGGAGGCCGACGGTGCCTCTGGCGATCGGGGCGGCTTGCTCGGGGTCGAGGTGGGCGCGGTCGTCGAGGGGGCGCTCGAAGTGGTCGACGAGGCGAATCAGGACCTGGAGGTTCTCCTCTTCGGAGAGAATCTGGGGGGTGCCGTGGAGGTGGGCGACGGTGAAGTTCCAGGTCGGGACCTTGCGCTCCTGCGGCGAGTACCAGCTCGGGGAGATGTAGCCGTGGTGGCCCTGGACGATGACCAGGATCTCGCCCTGGTCGATCTCCAGCACCTCGTCGTCGGGGCGGCCGAGGTGGGTGAGCAGGGTGAGGTCCTCGGCCTCCTCGTCGAGGAGGAGCGGATAGTGGGAGGCGGCGAGGCCGGAGCTGGTCGCAGTCGCCAGGATCCCCCAGGGATGCTCGTGCACGAGCTGGCGCACCAGGTTCGGATCCACAGAGGCGAACAGCGGGTTCGGGCGCATGGGGCATCTTCCCAGCCTCGGCGAGAGGCCGCGCAGGATGCACGCGGCCTCTCTTCGCGCACCTTCAGTGCGGGTAGAGCCGGTTGACAACCGCCGGGTCGCCGAGCTGGTCGAAGGCGATCAGCCTGCCCTCGCCGTCGAAGGTGAGGACGTCGGCGGCCTCGTCGGCTTCGCCGTCGAGGGTCACGGTGGTCAAGACCACGACTTTGTCGCCGTCGGCGATGAAGTCATGGGGGTCGGATTTGAGCCCTTTCTCGGCCAGTTTGGCCCAGAGGGACACGATCTCTTCTTTGCCTCGGTAGGTACCGCTGAGGGAGCTGTCGCCGCGGGCCGTCCAGACGACGCCGTCGTCCATGTTCTCCATCGCGCCGGCAGCATCGCCGGCGGCGAAGGCACGGTAGGCGGCTTCAGCCGATTCCTTGTTTGCCTGAGCGCTCATTTGAGCCTCCTTTGCTTGCACCGACGCTAAACCCGCGTCATCGCAAAAGGCAAAGGCCGCCGCGGCCCAAACAGCCGGGTTCCTTTGTGCAGTAGGGGGTGGCGCGCTCCTCTCAGGCCCGTCAGCGGGGTCAGGCCCCCCACTCCGTCTCCAACAGCCCGTAGACGACGCTGTCGAGGTAGCGGCCCGCGACCAGCTCGGCCTCGCGCAGGAGGGCTTCCTCGCGGAACCCGAGGCGCTCGGGGATCGCCCGGCTGCGGGTGTTCTCGGGGGCGCAGTGGATCTCGACCCGGTGCAGCTCCCACTCGTAGAAGGCGTAGTCGAGGAGGGCGCTGACTACGGTGGTCATCGTCCCCCGCCCCTGCGCCTCGGCGGTCAACCAGTAGCCGAGGCTGGTGCTGCGGTTGAGCCGGTCGATCGCGTGGAAGCCGACGACGCCGAGGATCTCGCCCTCGGGTTCGATCGCCGCCTGGAAGCCATCGTCGCGGGCGTGCTGCTCCTCGGCCTCGGCGAGGAAGCGCTCGGTGCCCTCACGGTCCTGGTCCGCCGCCCATGGCATCCACCGCGCCAGGTGCTCGCGGTTGCGCTCGACCAGGGCGTGGAGCTCCTCGGCGTCCTCGATCTGCAGCGGCCGCACCCCGAGGGCTGCGAGCCGCGGCGAGAGCATCACGCGGGGCCGGACCCGAGGGCCTTGTCGATGAACGGTCCCAGCAGCTCCGAGGCCGCTCTCGCCGCCTCCTCCGCCGACTCCCCCGGCGTCGTCACATAGCTGATCGCGAGCCGCACCAGCGCCTCGGCCAGCAGCTTCACGTCCGCCTCCGGCGCCTCCGGCCAGCCATCCTCGATCACAGAGGTCAGCCGCGCGGTGGCCCACTGGACGACCGGCAGACCCTGGGTGGTGACGAAGGGCAGCATGCCGCCGGTGCCGTCGTCGCTGAGGAGGATGCAGATCAGCGGGTCCTCGCCGGCGGTGCGGAGGAAGTGCTCGAGCGCCGCCAGGACGGCGGCGCGGGGGTCATCGGTGTGCTCGAGCACCGCTTTCTCGACGTCGTCCATGAACCGTTCGGCCTCGTGGATGACGAAGGCGAAGCCGAACTCGTTGCGGTTGCCGAACTCGTTGTAGAGGGTCTGACGGCTGACACCGGCGCCGCTGGCGATGTCGGCCATCGTGATCTCCGACCAAGTCTGGCTGGCCAGCTGCTCACGGGCGGCGTCGAAGACGGTCTGGCGGAGCAGCTCCCGCGCCGCCTCCTGATAGGGCATCCTCCCGCTCGGCATCCCCCCTATCGTGCCAGCGGCGGGCACTCAGGCGTCGGCAGAGACCGGTTCGAAATCGATCTTGTCGCGGACGCCGCAGTCGGGGCAGGCCCAGTCGTCCGGGACCTCGCTGAACGGCGTCCCCGGCGGAAAGCCCTCACGTGGGTGGCCCGCCTCCTCGTCGAAGACGTAGCCGCAGCTGGGGCAGCGCCAGGCGCTCATGCCGCCGGCCGCCCGTAGCGCTCCAGCACCCGGCCCAGCCGCCGCGGCTGGATGTTGCACCTGGTCACGTCGCCGTCGTAGTGGTCGAGCAGGCGCGGGTCCATCACCCGGCGCCAGAGCGACGGGAACCAGGCGAGGACGATCATCCCCGCATAGCCGGTCGGCAGCTGCGGCGCCTCGTCGACGTGGCGCAGCGCCTGGTAGCGGCGGGTCGGGTTGGCGTGGTGGTCGGAGTGGCGCTGCAGGTGGTAGAGCAGCACGTTGGAGGCGACGTTGTTGCTGTTCCAGCTGTGCTCGGGACGGCAGCGCTCGTAGCGCCCGTCCTCGCGTTTCTGCCGCAGCAGGCCGTAGTGCTCGAGGTAGTTGACGACCTCCAGCAGCGAGAACCCGATCACCGCCTGGGCCAGCAGGTAGGGCAGGACGACCGCGCCGAAGGCGATTCCCAGGCCGGCGAAGAGGACGACGCTCATCGCCCAGGCGCCGAGGATGTCGTTGTGGAGCCCCCAGTGCGACTGCCCGAGGCGGTCGAGGCGGGCGGTCTCGATCTCCCAGGCCGAGCGGACGCTGCCGGTGACGGTGCGCGGCAGGAAGGCCCAGAAGCTCTCCCCCAGCCGCGAGCTGGCGGGGTCCTCCGGGGTCGCGACTTTGACGTGGTGACCGCGGTTGTGCTCGATGAAGAAGTGGCCGTAGCCGGTCTGGGCGAGGGCGACGCGGCTCAGCCACTTCTCCGAGCTGGCCCGCTTGTGGCCGAGCTCGTGGGCGGTGTTGATCGCGATCCCGCCGACCACGCCCATCGTCAGCGCCAGGCCGATCGATTCGACCAGGTTGAGGTCGCCGCTCGACCACATCCAGCAGGCGAAGACGAGCCCGGCGTACTGGATCGGGATGAAGAGGTAGGTGCACCAGCGGTAGTAGCGGTCCTGCTCGAGGAACTTGAGGACGCTGTCAGGCGGGTTGACGGAGTCCCTGCCGATCGCCATGTCGAGCAGCGGGAAGATCACGAAGACGAGTACGGGGCCGAGGAACCACATCCCGCCGAAGTCGGTCAGGGACCAGTAGAACCAGGCGAAGAAGGGCGAGAGCGGGACGACGATCCCCAGCAGCCACGCGTAGCGCTTGCCGTCGGTCCACTCCGCGGGATTGACCTCGACGTCGTCGTGGTGGTGATGGTGATGAACATGCTCCGCGTGCGCCTCCACAGCCCTCTCCTTGTCAATCGCCCCCGTGTCGTCGGCTAGTTTTACATAGATCCCCTATTTGTCAAGGGGGGCCACATGCAAGCGCGGACTGTCCCGGACGAATTCTGTGCGCGCTGAATTCGAGCCCCTGGAGGGGCCACTTTTCAGCGGGCGTCGCTGAAAAGTTCCCTAGATCTTGAGGAGGAGGATGGTGTTCAGCACGAAGAGGACGCTGAAGAAGACCGTGGCGCGGTCGAGGTTCCGCTCGACCATCGAGCCGCCGCCGATGCCGCTGCCGCCGGCGCCGCCGATGCCGAAGGCACCGGAGAGCCCGGCGTCTTTCCCCGAGTGCAGGAGCACGAGGAAGATCACGACGATGGCGATGATCACCTGGATGGCTGCGAAGAACACGTACACGGTCTGGAAAGTTTAACCCTGCTCGACCTTTTCCGGCTCCCGGCGGTGGACGCCGTTGCCGTCGCCGTCGCCGTTCCTGCTCCCGGCGCCGTTCTCGCGCTCGAGGATCTCGATCGCTTCGCGCCGCAGCTCGGCGTCGACCAGGGCGAAGTCCTCGTCGGAGAGCTTGCCGGTGGCGTGGTCGAGCTCGGCGTCGCGGATCTCCCGGTACTTCGCTTCCTTGCGGGCGTCGGCTTCGGTGCGGACGAGGGCGCCGCGGCGCCTGCCTCGCGAGGGCCAGAGCGCGATCAGCGCCCCGGCCAGGGCGATCAGGCCGCCGATCCACATCCAGGTGACGAGCGGGTTGACGATCACCTTGAAGGTCGAGGCCGCGGTGGTGGCGAGGAAGGATTTGGCGACCCGCTCGGCCGCCAGGCCCTGCAGCTGGCTGATCTGGCGGAACGCCTCCGGCTGCAGGGACGGGTTGGCGGCCGCGGCCCGCATCAGCGCCCCCAGCGCTTTGCACTGCGGCGGCGTCCCCGGGGCGCCCCGCACGCAGGCGCTGAAGCCCTGGTCGGCCAGCCGCACCCCGCGCTGGACGTCGACCACGTTTGGCTGCTCGGCGATCCAGAGGTCGTTGCCGAGCCCGGCCCGCAGGCCGACCTCGCTCGTCGCCTCGCCGGCGAAGTAGGTGCCGATCGGACCCGGTTCCTGGCCGGTCGGGCGGAAGAAGCGGCGGCTCGGCCGCAGGTAGCCGACCAGCTCTCCCCCTTCATCGACCCGCAGCAGCGAGCCGAAGGTGAACTTCTCCTCGTCGACCGCCATCGTCGGCTTCACGTAGGTGATCGTGCGGCCGTCGACGGTGGTGCTCTGGCCGGGGCGCAGCTCGACGTCGCGGTTGGTCTGGAAGCTGGAGGAGGCGGCGATCCCGATCAGCAGGACGATGATGCCGATGTGGACGATGTAGCCGCCGTAGCGGCGGCGGTTGCGGGAGACGAGCCCGACCAGCGCCTGCGGCCCCGGCTCGCCGCTGAGCTGCTTGCGCGCCTGGGTGCCACTCCAGAACTCCTGCGCCAGCCCGGTCAGGGCGAAGGCGGCGAAGGCGAAGAGCGCCAGCGCCCAGAGCTGCTCGGCAGCGTCGGTGAAGGCCAAAAGCGCCACCGTCACCACGGCGGCGACCGCGAGCGGGATCCGGAAGACGCGCTTCGCCGACTCCCAGCTGACCCGGCGCCACGCCAGCAGCGGCCCGACGCCGGTGAAGAGGACGAGCCCGATCGCCAGCGGCGTCGTGTAGCGGTCGAACCAGGGGGCCGCCAGCGAGGCCTTGTCGCCGGTGAAGAGTTCGGAGATCAGGGGGAAGAAGGTGCCCCAGAAGATCACCGCGGTCATCCCGACCAGGAGCAGGTTGTTGACGAGGAAGATCGACTCGCGCGAGGCGAGCGAGTCGATCCGCTTCTCGGTGCGAAGGTCGTCGAGGCGGCTGACGATCAACGCCGTCGAGCCGACGAGGACGACGGCGATCAGGCCGAGGATGTAGGGGCCGACGGTGTTGTCGCCGAAGGCGTGGATCGACTGCAGGACGCCGGAGCGGACGAGGAAGGTTCCGAGCAGCGCCATCGAGAAGGTGCCGACGATGAGGCTCGCGTTCCAGACTTTCAGCATCCCCCTCTTCTCCTGGACCATGATCGAGTGCAGGAAGGCGGTGCCGAGCAGCCACGGCATCAGCGCCGCGTTCTCGACCGGGTCCCAGGCCCAGTAGCCGCCCCAGCCGAGCTCCGTGTAGGACCAGCGGGCGCCGAGCAGCAGCCCGAAGCCGAGCAGCGCCCAGGCAATCAGCGCGA
>DATMBY010000057.1:0-15119 GCA_035558995.1 Solirubrobacterales bacterium | reverse complement strand
TGCGCGGCCTACGCCTGGGCAACCGGGTACCCGGGGGATCCCCCGCTGGCAGTCGACCGGGTAGCGGTTGGCGGCGACAGCGCCGGCGCCAACCTGGCGGCAGCGGTCTGCCTGCAGGCGCGCAACGGCGGCATGCCGCCGCCGGCGATGCAGCTGCTGATCTACCCGATCACCGAGTGCAGCCGCCAGCTGCCCTCCCGCCAAATGTTCGGCGAGGGCTTCCTCCTCACCCGCCGCGACATGGACTACTTCGAGGACCGCTACCTGCCGGCGGGAACCGACCGCGGCGACCCGCGCGTCTCGGGCCTCCAGGCCGAGGATCTGAGCAACCTTCCTCCCGCCTACGTCGCCACCGCCGGGTTCGATCCGCTGCGCGACGAGGGCGAGGCCTACGCCGAGCGCCTGCGCGAGGCCGGCGTCACGGTCGCCCTCCGCCGCCACTCCGGCCTCGTCCACACCTTCGCCAACCTGACCGCGATCTGCCCCTCGGCGAGGCAGGCGATGCTGGAAGCCTGCGGCGCACTCAGAATGAGCCTGGGGTGAGCCCCAGGCGCTACTCGTACTGCAGGGACTCGAGCACGTCGAGCCTGGAGGCTCGGCGGGCCGGCAGGATCGCCGCCAGGACGCCGGCGAGGGCGGCGAGGACCAACAGCAGCGCCAGGGTGCCGACGGGATAGGAGAGCGTGAAGCCTTCGTCCTTCAGCGGCTGGGCGATCAGGGTCGCGAAGACGATCCCCAGCACCATCCCGAGGATCGCCCCGATCAGGGCGGTGATCACCGCCTCGTAGCGGATCATCGTTCGCACCTGGCGCCGCGACATCCCGATCGCCCGCAGCATCCCCAGCTCGCGGACGCGTTCGTGGATCGAGAGCGCCAGCGTGTTGGCGATCCCGAAGAGCGAGATAAGGATCGCGAAGACGAGCAGGGCGATGACCAGCATCACCAGCTGGTTGATCTGTTCTTCGCGGCTTTCCTTCAATTCCTGCTGGTTCAGCACTTCGGCGACGGGGAAGGCGACTTCGACGCCTCTGGTCAGCAGCGTCTGCACCTGTTCCGCGTCGGCCCCTTCGTCGAGCTCGACGAAGTCGATCAGGTCCTGGGTCTGGCGGAAGTCGCGCGCCATCACCGCCTGGGTGACGAGGACGTCGCCGAAGACCCCGAGCTTGGAGTCGAACTCTCCGGCGACCCGGAAGCGAGGCCGCGCTCGGGTCTGGGTCAGGAGCTGGAAGCTATCGCCGACCTCCAGCCCGCGGGAGCCGGCGAAATCGTCCGAGACGACCGCTTCGCCGTCGCGGAGGTTGCGCAGGACACTGGGACCGCCCTGCTTCCATTCGACGCTGACGGCTTCGCCGATGTCAGGTGAGGCGGCGTTGACTTTGGTCTTGGCGGCCGGCGTGCCGCCTTCGATCACCTTCGCTTCGGCTCCTCGCAGCGTCGCCACCGCCTTCACTCCAGGCACCTGCTCGGCTGCCACCGCAGCGCCGTTGGGGATCGGCGAGAAGCCGTCGGTGTTCTGGACGATCAGCCCGCCGGCAAAGTTTTCGTCGACCACCTGGGCGACGGTGCTCTTGAGGCCGGCTGCGAAGACGGTGACGAAGGCGACCAGGGCGAGGCCGATCATCAGCGCCGCCGCGGTCACCGCGGTGCGACTAGGGTTGCGCTGCGCGTTCTCGCGGGCGAGGCGGCCGGTAAGGCGCCGCAGCCGCTCCAGCGGCCAGCCGGCGAGAGCGGCCAGCGGCGGCACCAGACGGGGGCTGAAGATCGAGACCCCGAAGACGATCGCGACGGCGCCGCCTCCGATCAGGCCGGCCCGCGTGCCGGCGCCGCCGCTGCCGAAGAGACCGGCCACGACCATCGCCAGGCCGACCGCCCCGAGCAGGAGCGAGAGCGCCAGGTTGAGCAGGCGCCGCCGCCGCGTCGGCGCCGGCCGGAAGGAGTGCAGGGCGGCGATCGGCGGGACCTGGGTCGAACGCAGCGCCGGGATCAGCGAGGAGACGGCGGTGACGACGATGCCGACGAGGAGGGCGACCACGACCGTTCGGGTCTCGAGGACCAGGCTCGTGGTCGGCAGGTCGATCCCGAAGGCCTCGAAGAGGGCATTGATTCCCTTGGCGATGAGGAAGCCCCCGCCGATGCCGAGTAGGGCGCCCAGCAATCCGATCGCCAGCGCCTCGACCATCACCGTGGCGAGGATCTGGGGGCGGGAAGCGCCGAGCGTGCGCAGCATCCCGAACTCGCTGATTCGCTGGGCTACCGTGATCGAGAAGGTGTTGAAGATCAGAAAGGAGCCGACGAAGACGGCGATAAAGCCGAAGACGAGCAGGAAGGTCTGCAGGAAGCCGAGGCCTTCACGGATCTCTTCCGAGGAGCGGTCGGCGTTTTCCTTTGCCGTCTCGACCCGGACCCCCGAAGGCATCTCCCTCGCGATCCGCTTTTTCAGCGTCTCGGAGGAGACGCCGTCATCGGCCGCAACTGAAATCTGGTCGAACCGACCCCGCTTGTTGGTCAGGCGCTGGGCGACCGGCAGCGTCACCTGCGCGATACTCGCCGCGCCGAACGAGGTGCTGCCGAGCTGGGTCAGGCCGACCAGGCGGAAGGTTTCCAGCTTGCCCTGGCTGATCAGCTTGATCTTGTCGCCGATCTGCAGGCCGGCGTCGTCGGCGGCCGCTTTTTCCAGCGAGGCTTCGGTCGGTCCCCGCGGCAGATGACCCTCTACGTAGGTCAGCGACTCGAGCCCATCGGGGAGGGTCGAGGAGATGAACTTCGGCCCGAATTTGTTGCCGATCTTTTCGTTGTCCCCGTTGAAGAAGGCCCCGAGGGAGAAGATTGCTCCGGCAGCCCGGCTTACCCCCGGCGTCTTCTCCACCCGCGGCAGCAGCGAGGCGCTGATCGTCGGGGTTTCGCCACTTTCCTGCTCGACCGGGTTCTCGGCGGTGATGACGACGCTGGTGCCCTTCAGCGACTCGTTGAAGATTTCGTCGAAGGCGGCGAAGATCGTGTCGGTGAGGACGTAGGAGCCGGCGACGAAGGCGACGCCGAGGAAGACGGCGAAGGCGGTCAGCAGGGCCCGGACCTTGCGAGCCCAGAGGCTCTTGAGGCCGAGGCTAGTCAAGCTGCTTCTGCAGCTCGATCACGTCGTCGGCCGAGCCGGGGGCGGCGTCGCTGACGATCCTCCCGTCCTGCAGCGTGATCAGCCGGTCGGCGTGGGCGGCGGCGACCGGGTCGTGGGTGACCATCACCACCGTCTGGTCGAACTCGTCGACCGCCTGGCGCAGCAGCTGCATCACGTCGGCGCTCGCCTTCGAGTCGAGGTTGCCGGTCGGCTCGTCGGCGAAGACGACGGAGGGCTTGCTGACCAGGGCGCGGGCGACGGCGACGCGCTGCTGTTGGCCGCCGGAGAGCTCGGAGGGACGGTGGGTGCGGCGGTCCTCGAGGCCGACGGTTCGAACCAGCTGGTCGACCCAGGCCTTGTCGGGCTTGCGGCCGGCGATCGAGAGCGGCAGGACGAGGTTCTCCTCCGCCGTCAGGACCGGCAGCAGGTTGAAGAACTGGAAGACGAAGCCGAGCTTGTCGCGGCGGAGCTCGGTCAGCTCGCCATCGTCGAGGGCGGTGATGTCGACCCCGTCGAGCTCGACCGTGCCGGAGGTCGGTTTGTCGAGGCCGGCGAGGATGTGCATCAGCGTCGACTTGCCGGAGCCCGAGGGCCCCATGATCGCGGTGAAGCGGTCGCGCTCGAAGCTGGTGTTGACCCCGTCGAGGGCATCGACGGCGGTGTCCCCCTCGCCGTAGCGGCGGTGGATGTCGGTGGCGACGACGACTGGTCCGTTGGCGCTCACTGCCCCGCACCGTATCGAGCCGGCAAATAGGGTGCGGCCGTGCCCCTCGCCGACCGCTTCGACGGACTCCTGGTCGACCTCGACGGCGTCGTCTGGATCGGCCGCGAGCCGGTTCCGGGGTCGCCGGACGCACTGCGGGCGCTGCTCGAGGCCGGCAAGCGGATCGTCTTCGTCACCAACAACCCGGGCCGCCCGCCCGCCGCCTACGCCGAGCGCCTGGGCGAGCTGGGGGTCGAGGTCGGCGAGGAGCAGGTGGTTACCGCCGGGACGGTTGCGGCGCGCCTGGCGGGCGAGGCCGCGGCGGCCGGCGGCACCGGCACCGCCTTCGTGATCGGCGCCGAGGCGCTGAAGGAGATGGTCTCGGCAAGCGGGGCGCGGGTGGTCGAGGGCGAAGAGGCCTGGTTCGCCGACGTCGTCGTCGTCTCCGGCCACCGCGGCTTCGATTACGACGAGCTGCTGGCGGCGAAGCGGGCGCTCGACCGCGGCGCCGCCCTCTTCGCCACCAGCCGCGACCCGACGATGCCCTATCCCGGCGGCGAGCTGCCCGGCACCGGCGCGATCCTGGCCGCGGTCGAGACCGCCACCGGCCGGCGGGCCGAGATCGCCGGCAAGCCGGAGTGCCACCTGTTCGAGATGGCGATCGAGTCGTTGCGTGGTTCTTTAGTCGTGAAGGAGCCGACCAAGGAACCACGGGACCTGCGAGTGGCAATGGTGGGGGACCGGATCTCCTCCGATATCGCCGGCGGGCGCGCCGCAAGCCTGGAGACGATCCTCGTCCTCAGCGGCACCACCTCGCGGGAGGATGCCGCGGCCGCCGACCCAGCGCCCGACTTCGTGCTCGAGGACCTCAGCGGCCTGCTCGCGTGAGCGCCGCCCCGGCACCGCAGCGGCGACCGGGCGTCAGCTTCGCCGCCGTCTTCGCCGCCACCTTCTGCGGGCTCGTCGCCGTCGGCTCGGTGCTGCCGGTCCTCCCCCGCTACATCCACGGCCCGCTCGACTCCGGCGACGTCGCGGTCGGGATCGTGATCGGCGCCTACGCGGTCACCGGGCTGCTGCTGCGGCCGGTCGCCGGCCGGCTCGCCGACACGCGCGGGCGCAAGCCGACGGTTCTGGTCGGCACCGCGCTGGTGGCGCTGAGCGGCTTCCTCTACCTGCCGAGCCTGGGGCTGGCCGGGCTGGTCTTCGCCCGCCTCGTCCTCGGTGCCGGCGAGGGCGCCGTCTACACCGCGGGCTCGGCCTGGATCGTCGACCTGGCGCCGGAGGAGCGACGGGGCCGGGTGCTCGGCCTCTACGGGCTCGCCGTCTGGGGCGGGCTCAGCGTCGGCCCCCTGGTCGGCGAGGGGCTGCTGAACCTCGGCGGCTACACCGCCGTCTGGATCTGCGCCGGGACGCTGCCGATCCTCGGCAGCCTGATCGCGCTCGCCGCCCGCGACCCCTTCGTCCCCGTCGCCCACGCCGAGCCCCACCCGCTGATCGCCCCGGAGGCGGTCGGCCCGGGCTTCGCGATCGGCCTCGCCTCCTTCGGCTACGCCGCCGTCGCCACCTTCATCGTCCTCCACCTGGAAGCGCGCGGGGTGGGCCACGGCGCCACCGTCTTCGCCGCCTTCGCGGCAATGATCGTCCTCACGCGGCTCGTCTTCGGCGACCTGCCCGACCGGATGGGCGCGGCGCCGATGGCGATCACCGCCACCGTCGGCGAGGCGCTCGGCCTGCTGCTGATCGCGGTCGCCCACAGCCTCCCCGTCGCGATCGCCGGCGGGATGGCGATGGGCGCTGCCTTCTCGCTGCTCAACCCCTCGCTGATGCTGATCGCCCTCGGCCGCGTCACCGAGCAGGCGCGGGGGGCGGCGATGGGCACCTACACGGCCTTCTTCGACGCCGGGGTCGGCCTCGGCGCCCCGATCGCCGGGGCCGTCGCCGCCCTCAGCAGCTACGAGGGCGCCTTCTTCTTCGCCGCCGCCGTCTGCCTCGCCTCGGCGCTGATGATCTTCGTCCGCCTGCACCCGGCAACCTAGCGGCGCGGGGCGCCTCTACCGCTCGCTGATCAGCAGGGTCTGCAGGGCGCGACCGATCCGGCCGTCGCCGTCGAACAGCGTCGACTCCGCCGTGCCGACGCCCTTCGGCCGCGGCAGGGTCGCCGCGTCCACCCCGATCCACTCCCCCTTCGGCATCCGCTCGAGGTGGACGGTGAGATCGACGTTGATGAACAGGTAGCGGCGGAAGTCGAGCGCGGCGCTGATGCCGTTGCCGACGTCGGCGGCGACGAGGGTGCGCTGCAGCGGCGTCGGCTCCTCTCCCGCGACCAGCGGCTGGCGCATCCGCAGCCAGGCGGTCGCCGGCCCCGGCTCGAGGAAGCCGCCGGCGACGAAGCGCACCTCCATCGCCGAGTGGTAGCCATGCTCCTGCGCCGTCGGGAAGAACTCGGCCGGGCTCCCCTCCTCGGGAGGCGACGGGGGCTGGCTTGCGACTAGGGCCTCGCCCGGCAGCTCCAGCTTCGCCTTGCGGATCCGCCAGCCGCGGGCCAGCATCAGCACCTCGCCGTCGAGATCGCTCAGCTCCGCCTCGACCATCTGCACGCGCCGGCCCGGCCGCGCCACCCGCGCCTGCAGCCGCACCGGCGCGATCGGCACCGAGCGGAGGATCTCGAAGGTGACCCGGCCGACCTGGAACTCCTCAGCCTCCGGCAGCCCCTCGATCGCGTGGCCGAGGAGCGCCGCCGGCGGTCCGGCGTGCTGAGCGCCGGGATCCCACGGGCCGCGGGTCAGCTCGGTGGCCCGGAAGCGGTCGCCGTCGGGCTCGTAGAAGGCGTCGAGCACGCCGCCATCCTAGGGCCGCCACACCGCATCCGACTTTCGCCACAGCGGGGTGTGCCGAAAGTCGGATGGCGCTCAGCGGAGGGTGTCCCCCGTACCACCCGGGGCGTACGCTGTTTAGAGACGAAAGGAGAAAGATGACGACGAAAGTCCAGAAGTCAGAGCAGGAGTGGCGCGAGCAGCTGACGCCGGAGCAGTTCGAGGTCACCCGCAAGGCCGGCACCGAGCGCGCCTTCACCGGCCCGTACGTCGACGAGAAGACCGAGGGGATGTACCGCTGCGTCTGCTGCGGCACCGAGCTCTTCTCCTCCGACACGAAGTTCGACTCGGGTACCGGCTGGCCCAGCTTCACCGAGCCGGCGAACCTCGAGCACGTCGAGCTGCGGCCCGACAACAGCCTCTTCATGCGCCGCACCGAGGTCGTCTGCAAGCACTGCGACGCCCACCTCGGCCACGTCTTCGACGACGGCCCGGGCGACAAAGGCGGCAAGCGCTACTGCATCAACGGCTGCGCGCTGAGCCTCGAGAAGAAGGCGTAAGCGCGCAGCGCTTATGCGCTTTTAGAGGGAGCCGCCGCCGGCACCGAGGTAGCTGAAGCGCACGGCAAGCGCCACCGCCTCGGTGCGGGTGTCGACCTCGAGCTTGGCGATCGCGTTGCGCACGTGGGTGTGCACGGTCGCCGGGCTCAGCTGCAGGCGGTCGGCGATTTCTTTCACCCGCAGGCCCTCGGCGAGCAGCTCGAGGATCTGGCGCTCGCGCGGCGAGAGCTCGAGCAGTTTCTCGACCTCGGAGGGCTTGCCGCCGGCGAAGTCGCCGCCGAGGAAGGTGCCGCCGCCGGTCACCGCTTTCACCGCTTTGGCGATGTCCTCGGCCGGCGCCGACTTCAGCACGTAGCCGGAGGCCCCGGCGCGCAAAGCCAGCGCCAGCAGGTCCGGCTGAGCGTGGGCGGTGAAGATGATCACCTTCGTCCGCGGCCGGACTTTGAGGACCTCCTTGGTCGCCTCGATGCCGTCGCGCTTGGGCAGCTCGACGTCGATGATGAGGACGTCGGGTTCCAGCTCTTTGACGACGTTGACGACGTCGCGGCCGTTTCCGGCCTCGCCGACGATCTCGACGATGGGCGAATTCGCCATACGAGACTTGATCGCCTCGCGGACGATCTCGTGGTCGTCGCAGAGCACAACTCGCTTCGCCTCGCGGACGCCCGTGCTCATCGTGGCGCGATTCTTTCAGGCGCCCCGTACGGATGCAAAGTATTAGGTAGCGTGAAACTCCCGTCGCGCTCCTGGCGGTTCTCGATCAGGGCGATGATCGTGCGGCCGACCGCGCAGGCGGTGCCGTTGAGGGTGTGGACCGGTTGCGGCGCCTCGCCCTCGGCGGGGCGGTAGCGGGCTCCGAGCCGCCGCGCCTGGTAGTCGGTCGTGTTCGAGCAGGAGGTGAGCTCGCGATAGCGGCCCTGGCTCGGGATCCAGGCCTCGCAGTCGTACTTCTTAGCCGCCGGGGCGCCGAGGTCGCCGACGGCGACGTTGACCACGCGGTAGGGGATCTCGAGCTCACCGAGGATCCGCTCCTCGATCGACAGCAGCCGTTCGTGCTCCTCGCCCGAGGCGCCGGGCTCGACGAACGAGAACATCTCGACCTTGTCGAACTGGTGGACGCGGAAGATGCCGCGGGTGTCGCGGCCGGCGGCGCCGGCCTCGCGCCGGAAGCAGGTGGAGAAGGCGCAGTAGCGGAGCGGCAGCGCCCCGGCGTCGAGGATCTCGTCGGCATGGAGGCCGGCGAGGGCGACCTCGGAGGTGCCGGTGAGGAAGAGCTCGTCCTTGGGGACCTCGTAGATCTGGTCGCGGTCGCCGGGGAGGAAGCCGGTCCCCTCCAGCGCCTCTTCGCGGACCAGGACCGGCGGCACGACCGGCTCGTGGCCCTCGCCGCGGACCAGCTCGATCGCGAAGCGGACCAGGGCCAGCTCGAGCAGGACGAGGTCGCCCTTCAGGTAGGCGAAGCGCGAGCCGGAGAGCCTCGCCCCCGCCTCCATGTCGATCAGGCCGAGCGCGGTGCCGATCTCGAGGTGGTCGCGCGGCTCGAAGTCGAACTCGGGGCGCTCGCCGACCTCGCGGACGACAACCGCGTCCTCCTCGGTGTCCCCTTCGGGCGCGTCGGGGTCGGGAAGGTTGGGCAGGGTGAGGGCAAGCTCGCCGAGCTTGGCGTCGACCCGCTCCAGCTCCTCCTTGCCCGACTCGATCCGCTCCTTCAGCTCCCCCACCGTCGCCATCAGCCCCTCGGCCTCGGCCTCTTCGCCGGCCTGTTTGCGTTCCCCGATCTGCTTCGAGAGGGTCTTCCGCTCGGCCTGGGCGCCCTCGACCTCGGGCAGCAGCTCCCGGCGCCTTGCGTCGAGCGCCAGCAGCTCGTCGACCTGCGCGGCGGCACCGCGCCGCGCAAGCGCCCCGCGGAACCGCTCGGGTTCGGAGCGGATCGCCTTCAGGTCCAACATGGGAGGTCCCGCTTTAGGGAGCTTTGGTTTCGCCGGGCCGCGGCGACTGTTCGGCTTCTGACCCGGCGTACTTGGCGACGAATTTGGCGACGGCCTTGGCTTCGTCGCCGACGACGATGTTCTGGGGCATGATCGCGCCGGAGAAGCCGCCGTTCTGGATCGCGTAGAGGGCGTCGTCGAAGGACTCTTCCCGCTGGTTCAGGTTCGGGCCCTGGGTGCGCTCGCCGCGGTTGCCGCTGCCCTGGGTGCCGGCGGCGCTGAGCGTGTGGCAGCCGGAGCAGTGGGTCGCGAAGAGGACGGCCCCGTTGTAGTTGGGGTCGCTTTCGGAGACCGCGAGCTTTTCTTCGCCGAAGCCGCAGGCCGAGAGGCCGAGGACGGCGGCGAGCAGAAATCCGATGATCAGCGTGGGACGCATGCGGCGGGCATCATATTGTCTGGAGCCGATCTAGCTCCTTGACGATGCCGACGCCCGATCCAGACGCCTTCCGCGCCGCCATGTCGGGGCTCCCGACCGGGGTCACGATCGTCACCTCCAGCGGCCCCGAGGGAGTGGCCGGAGCGACCGCCAACGCGGTCTGCTCGCTCTCGATCGAGCCGATGATGATGCTCGCCTGCCTCGACCGCGGCTCCCGCACCCTGCTCGCCGTCCAGGCCGCCGACAGCTTCGGCATCAGCGTGCTGCACGCAGGCCAGGAGCCGATCGCCCGCGCCTTCGCCACCAAGGCCCCCGTTGCCGAGAAGTGGAGCGGTGTCGCCTGGAGCGAGCGCGACGACCTCCCCGCGATCGACGACGCCCTGATCTGGATCGCCTGCGACCTCCGCGACGTCATCTCCGCCGGCGACCACGTGATCGTCACCGGCGAAGTGCGAGCGGCGGAGGCCAAAGAGGGCGATCCGCTCGTCTTCCACGGCGGCCAGTACCGGCCACTTCGGTGAGAGCTGATCAGTCGCAGCCAGTCGCGATCGCGAGCGCCCGGCAGACCTCGTGCATGCGGGGACCGGAAAGAGTCGTAATCGGCTCGCCAAGGACTGCGCGCGAAATATGCCTGAGGTTCTCGAGGCTGACGACACACTCTTTCGGCAGCCCATCCTCTACACCGAGGCGAACCTCGGTAGGGATGTCGCGAATTCTGGTACTCAAAAAGGCGACGGTGACCTTCCGCAAGACCGGGATTGCCTCGCTACGAGTGAGAATCAAAGCTGGGCGGCGACCCTCCTCGGGATTTTCGGTCCAGCAGATGTCTCCCCGATTCACCATGGCTCTTCCCGAATGGCTTCTCGAGCTTCCCGTTCCGCGATTTCCATCTCCTCGTCGGTGGTGGGGATCCGTTCGTAGCCCTCGACGATTTCCCGCGTGATCCGCTCGCGCTCCTCGTCGTACAAGTAGGCCTCGATTGCCTCGCGGATCAGCGCCGAGCGCGAGCGACCCTCCCGAGCGGCCCGCTCATCGAGCCGCCGCAGCAGGCCCTCGGTCAGCTGGACCAGCGTCTGGGTGCGCGCCATCGGCCATATGGTATCCGATGGTCGAGTAGCAGTCGCCATGGAGTCCCAAGGCACCCAGCGGCGCAATCTCTCCCCCAGGCTCGTTTAGAGGCCGCTAGTTCCGGCCGCCCGCAGCCCGAGGAAGAAGATCACGCCGCAGCTGACGGCCATGATGCCCATCTCGCGGCGGACGATGGCGAGGGCCAGGGACTCCTGTTCGTCGGTGGTGAGGGACTCGGGGTCGAGGTCGCCGACCTCGCGCTGGGCGGCGTCGAGGCGGGCGCCCTCGGCGATGAAGGAGACGACGAGGGGGAGGATCCCGTAGAGGTAGTGGAGGCCTTCCTTCGGTTCGTGGTCGGTGACGACGAGGAGGCCGCCGAGGAGGGCCTGGAAGAAGACGGCTACCTGGGCGGAGCGAAGCAGGTACCAGAAGGGGATCGAGGGCCGATTGCGGTACCAGGCGACGCCGCCGACGAGGCCGGCGGCGAGGTTGAGGGCGATCAAAAGCACGCCCACTGCGATGTGGAGGCCGATCATGCTCTATATCCGCCTAGAGGGGTCGGGATTCGGCTTGCTGATGCGAAAAAGCACTATGTAGCAAGTTGTCACAATGTCGGTGTATAACAGCGCTGACGGACCCCACCTCCCCCGTGCTCAAGACCTACCTCCCGATCCTCGTCTTCGCCTTCCTCGGCCTCACGGTCGGCGGCATCTTCGCGATGCTGAACCACCTGCTCGGCCCGAAGAAGCCGCCGCGCGAGACCGCCGCCAGCCGCCGCCAGGGCGAGCCGTACGAGTCGGGGATCCCGGTCGAACCGAGCACCGGCCTGCGCTTCGGAATCAGCTTCTACCTGATCGCGATGCTCTTCATCCTCTTCGACATCGAGGTCGTCTTCCTCTACCCGATCGGGGTGATCCTGAAGGGCGCCGACAGCTTCCTCGTCCTCGGGGAGATCGTCACCTTCGTCGGCCTCCTGCTCGTCGCCTTCGTCTACGTCTGGCGGAAGGGGGCCCTGGATTGGAGGTAGAGCGCCGCTCCCTGCGCGAGAAGCAGCTGTCCGCCCGCGACATGCTCCGCGGCGACCTCGAGGGCGAGGACCTCGAGCGCTACGTCGAAGAGCGGGTCGTCACTACGACCTTCGAGAAAGTCCAGAACTGGGCGCGGGCGAACTCGATCTTCCCGCTCACCTTCGGCCTCGCCTGCTGCGCGATCGAGGCGCCGATCTCGATCGTCACCGCCCGCTACGACCTCGCCCGCTTCGGCGCCGAGGCGCTGCGCGCCTCCCCGCGCCAGGCCGACCTGATCATCCTCTCGGGCCGGGTCAGCATCAAAATGGCGCCGGTCGTCCGCCGCCTCTACGACCAGATGCTGGAGCCGAAGTGGGTGATGGCGATGGGCGCCTGCTCCTCCTCGGCCGGGATGTTCGCCAACTACGCCGTCGTCCAGGGCGCCGACAAGTTCATGCCGGTCGACATCTACGTGCCCGGCTGCCCGCCGCGGCCGGAGGCGGTCCTCTACGGCTTCACCAAGCTGCAGCGCAAGATCCTCGGCAACCCCGACCAGGGCTGGCGCCGTCGCTACGACGCCTACGGGACCGAGGAGTGGGCGCGCGGCGGCCCGCGCAGCGAGCCGAGCCCGGAGGCCGCCGCGGCCTACGCGGAGGCGAAACGCTCGGTCGAACGGGTGCGCGAAGAGACCGGGGAGCCCTCCGTTGCCTGACGCCCCCGGACTCGAGCTGATCCGGGGTGAAATCGAGCGCGACTGCCCCGGTGCCGTGCTGGCAACCTCCTATGACCGCACCCAGGCGGCGCTCAACGTCGACCCCGACCGGGTGCTCGACGTGCTGCGCTGGCTGAAGGAGCAGCCGGGCCACCGCTACGACTTCCTCTCCAGCCTCCACGCCGCCGACTACCTGCCGAACGAACCCCGCTTCGCCGTCCACTACGAGCTGATCAACCGCGACCGAGTCGAGCGCGTCCGCGTCAAAGCGATGCTGGCCGATCCCGGCAGCGAGGAGCTGCCCGAGATCGACTCCTGCGTCGAGCTCTTCCCCACCGCCGACGCCCAGGAGCGGGAAGTCTTCGACTTCTTCGGCATCGTCTTCCGCGGCCACCCGAACCTGACCCGGATCCTGATGCCCGACGACTACGTCGGCTGGCCGCAGCGCCGCGACTTCCCGGTCGGCGGCGAGCCCGTCACCTTCACCTACTCGGAAGAGCGATATGGCTGAGCGCCTGGCAGAAGTGGGGCTGAGCACCGACATGCTCGAGAGGCCGGACCGCGGCCGCGAGATCATGACCGTCAACGTCGGGCCGCACCATCCGGCGACCCACGGTGTCCTTCGCCTCGTCGTCGACCTTGAAGGCGAGATGGTGCGCGAGCTGCGGCCGGTGATCGGCTACGTCCACACCGGGATCGAAAAGTCCTGCGAGGACAAGAGCTACTGGAAGGTCATCCCCTTCGTCGAGCGGATGGACTACGTCTCCTACTTCTTCCAGATGGAGACCTTCTGCGGCGCGGTGGAGCGGCTGATCGACCTCGAGATCCCGCCCCGCGCCAAGTACCTGCGGACGATCTTCCTCGAGCTCAACCGGATCCACTCCCACCTCGTCTGGCTCGGCACCACCGCGCTCGACCTCGGGGCGATCTCGATGCTCTGGTACTGCTTCCGCGAGCGCGACAAGATCCTCGACCTCTTCGAGATGGCGACCGGCCAGCGGATGCACACCCGCTACTTCCAGGTCGGCGGCGTGATCGAGGACATCCCCGTCGGCTTCGAGGCCAAGTGCCGCGCCTTCGCCGAGGAAATGCCGGTCCGGGTCGGCCAGTACGAGGACCTGCTCGACCGCAACGAGGTCTTCCTCTCGCGGACCAAAGGCGTCGGCATCGTCCCCCGCGAGCGGCTGCTGGAGCTGGGCGTGACCGGGCCGCTGCTGCGGGCCGCCGGCGAGCCCTGGGACCTGCGCAAGGCCTTCGACTACCTCGCCTATCCGGGGATGGACTTCAAGATCCCGGTCGGGACCGTCGGCGACAACTACGACCGCTACCGGGTGCGGGTGGCGGAGATGGTCGAGAGCAGCCGGATCATCTCCCAGGCGCTCGACGCGCTCCCCGAGGGCCCCTTCATCGCCGACGACCGCAAGTACGTGCTGCCGCCGCGCTCGGAGCTCTCGACCTCGATGGAGTCGCTGATCCACCACTTCAAGCTCGTCACCGAGGGCTTCCGCGTCGATCCAGGCGAGGTCTACTACTCGATCGAGTCGCCGCGCGGGGAGCTCGGCTGCTTCGTCCTCGCCGACGGCTCGGCGAAGCCGGCGCGGGTCCACTACCGCGACCCCTCCTTCGTCAACCTGCAGGCCTTCCGCGAGATGGCGGTCGGGACCTACGTCGCCGACATGATCGCCAGCCTCGGCATGCTCGACCCGATCCTCGGAGGCGTCGACCGATGAGCCCCGTCGACGGCCCCGGCGCCTTCAACCCGAACCTGCCGGTCGACCCCGCCGTGCGCGAGGGCCGCGTGCCCGGCCGCGCCGAGGAGGAGATCCCGGAGCTGCACGAGGTCGACTGCCCGCCGGAGCTGCAGGAGCGGATCGAGACCCTGATGGGCCGCTACCCCGACCGCCGCTCGGCCTCGATCCCGGCGTTGTGGGCGGTGCAGGAGCGCTACGGCTGGTGCACGCCGGAGGGGATCCGCCAAGCCGCCGCGGTGATGCGGGTGACGCCGGCCTACCTGGAGTCGGTCGCCAGCTTCTACGACCTCCTGCACACCGAACCGGTCGGGACCCACCGGATCGAGGTCTGCACCAACATCAGCTGCTGGATGCGCGGCGGCGATCAGCTGCTCGACGCCTTCCGCGCCGCCGCCGAGGGCAACGACGACGTCTTCGTCACCGGCTTCGAGTGCCTCGGCGCCTGCGACATCGCGCCGATGGCCTCGATCGACGAGCGCTATTACGGCCCCCTGGAGGCGGCGGAGGCGAAGACCGCGATCGAGCAGCTGGCGGCGGGCGGCGAGGTGCTGCCGGACAAGGCGCTGGAGGAGCGGCCGCTGGCGGGCGACGCGGCGGCGCAGCGAGGCGGCGGCGATGCCTGAGACCCGCGTCCTGCTCGAGCACGCAGAGGACCCGAAGCTGCGCACCCTGGAGGGCTACAGGGCGTACGGCGGCTACGCGACCCTGGAGAAGGCCTACCGCGAGCTGGAGGCCAACGTGATCCTCAAGGAGCTCGAAGACTCCGGTCTGCGCGGGCGCGGCGGCGCCGGCTTCTCGATGGGCAAAAAGGCCTCCTTCCTGCCGCGCGGAGAGATGCGCAAGTACCTCTGCTGCAACGCGGACGAGTCCGAGCCGGGCGCCTTCAAGGACCGAGAGCTGATGCAGAAGAACCCGCACCAGCTGATCGAGGGCATCGCGATCGCTGCGCTGGCGGCCGGCGCCCAGGACGCCTTCATCTTCATCCGCGGCGAGTACGACCTGCAGGGGGACATCCTCGACGCGGCGGTC
>DATMBY010000056.1:0-2086 GCA_035558995.1 Solirubrobacterales bacterium | reverse complement strand
GACGAGCGTCACGTTCCACTTGCGCAGCATCCCCCTCTTCTCCTGCACCATTATCGAGTGCAGGAAGGCGGTGTTGATGAGCCACGGGAGGAAGGAGGCGTTCTCCACCGGATCCCAGGCCCAGTAGCCGCCCCAGCCGAGCTCGGTGTAGGACCAGAGCGCCCCGAGCATGATCCCCGTGCCCAGGAACGTCCAGGCCACGAGCGAGACATTCCACACCTTCAGCATTCCGCGCTTCTCCTGGATCATCACCGAGTGCAGGAACGCCGTGCCGATCAGCCACGGCATCAGCGAGGCGTTCTCCACCGGGTCCCAGGCCCAGTAGCCGCCCCAGCCGAGCTCGGTGTAGGACCAGCGGGCGCCCAGCAGGATGCCGATGCCGAGGAAGAACCAGGCGGCAAGCGTGAACGGGCGCGTGAGCCGGATCCACTCGGCGTCGATGCGGCGGGTGACAAGCGCCCCGATCGCGAAGGCAAAGGGGACCGTGAAGGCGACGTAGCCCGAGTAGAGCATCGGCGGGTGGATCATCATGCTCGGGTGCTGGAGCAGCGGGTTGAGGCCGACGCCGTCTGGCGGCGTCTTGCCCATCTGCGTGGCCGCTTTGGCGAACGGATCGACGTCGGGAGCGAACAGCATCAGGCCGGTGAAGAAGGCGGCGACCCCCATCATCACCGCCGTCGCCCAGGGGACCAGCTCGCGCAGCTTGTTGCGGGTTGCGTAGAGGGCGGCGCTGGCGGCGATCGAGAGCACCCAGGCCCAGAGCAGCAGCGAGCCCTCCTGGCTCGACCACATCGCCGCCAGCTTGTACCCGGGCGGCGTCTCGATCGAGGAGTGCTGCTGGACGATGTTGAAGGAGAAGTCATCGCCGGCGAAGGCGAGCTCGATGATCACCACGCAGGCGGTGAGCAGCCCGCAGAAGCCGTAGACGACCCAACGCGAGATCCGCAGCCGGGGCTCGTCGCCGTTGCGGCCCGTCAAGGCGATGGCGCCGGCCGCGAGGGCGGCGAGGAAGGCAAGGCCCAGCAGGGCGCTGCCGAGGCTAGCCATCAGATTTGGTCGTGAACTTCGACGGGCACTTCGTGATCAGGGTTTCCGGTTCGCCGACGAAGGTGCCGCTGCCCGCGAGCGCCCCGGTGAGGACGATCTCGCGGCCGCCGCGGAAGGGGTCGGGAACGGTCCCCTCATAGGTGACGGGCAGGCTCGGCCCTTTGCCGTCGCGATCGACGACGCGGAAGGCGATGCCGTTGCCGTCGCGCTTGATCGAGCCGTCGACGACCTTTCCGGTCAGCTGGGCGCTGGTCCCGGGTGCGGCATTCACCAGTTCCGAGGGCTCCTTCGCCCCGGTCGCAGCCGAGAACGAGGTGTAGATCAGCGCCACCGCGAGCAGCACGGCAACGCTGAGGGCGACGACGAGCCGGATCTTCCGCTTCCGCTGAGGGTCCACAGGCAACCGGATTATCGCAACTGCGAGAATCCGGCCCATGGCCGACGATCCAGTCCTCCTGATCACCGGCGCCAGCAGCGGCATCGGCGCCGCCACCGCGCGGGCCGCCGCCTCCGGCTACCGGCTGGTGCTGGCGGCGCGGCGCGAGGACGAGCTGCGGGAGCTGGCCGGCGAGCTCGGCGGCGAGGAGCGGGCGACCGCCGTGCGCTGCGACGTCACCGAGTGGGATCAGGTCGAGGCGATGGCAGCGGCCGCGCTGGAGCGCTTCGGCCGCATCGACGCCGTCTTCGCCAACGCCGGTTTCGGCGCCGCCCGCGGCTTCCTCGAGGAGAGCCCGGAGCACTGGCGCTCGATGGTCCTCACCAACGTCTACGGGGTGGCGCTGACGATCCGCGCCACCCTCCCCCACCTGCTCGAGCGCGGCGACGGCCACTTCCTCGTCACCAGCTCGATCGCTGGCCGGCGGGTGCTGCCCGGCTCGCTCTACTCGGCGACGAAGTGGGCGGCGACCGCGATCGGCGAGGCGCTGCGGCAGGAACTGCGGCAGATGCACGACAACCACGGCATCCGCGTCACCCTCATCGAGCCCGGCATGGTCGACACCCCCTTCTTCGAGAACCGGCCCGGGAAGAGCGCCCTGAG
>DATMBY010000055.1:0-9926 GCA_035558995.1 Solirubrobacterales bacterium | reverse complement strand
GCGAGGAGCTGATGATCGCCGGCTTCGCCGATCCCGACGCCAAGCGACGGGGAGAATGCGCCACGCTCTGGGCGCGCGGTGGCGGCGGCGAGGCGCCCGCCTTCGCCGCCGCCACCGAGCTGCTGGCCGCGGTGCCGATCGACCTGCTGCTCGTTGCCGCACCTGCCGCCCACCACCTCGCCTTGGCCGAAGAGGCGGCGAGGGCCGGGGTCCGCTCGCTGGTCGAGAAGCCCCCGGCCCCGGACCTGGTGGCGGCACAGCGGCTGGCGGCGCTGGACCCGCAGCCCTTCGTCGCCTTCAACCGCCGCTTCCTCCAGGGCACCGAGCTGCGCGGCGCGGTCCCGGCCGAGGGCTGGCTCGAGCTCGACCTCGAGCTGCGCTTCCGGCGCGACGACTGGGGCGCGCACCAGGCCGACGACGAGGCGCTGCTCGACGCCGGCCTGCACCTGATCGACCTCGCCTGCCACCTCAGCGGCGCCGCGCCGATCGCCGTGCGGAGCGCGCGGATCGAGCCCGAGCGGGCGAGCCTGGAGCTCGAGCTGACCCGCGGCCGCGCCCGCATCGCCTGCGCCACCGACCGCGGGCACCGCGAGGTCGTCGCGGTCCGGGACCGCGCCGGGAAGCTGCTCGCGAAGTCCTCCTGGGGCGGCCTTCGCACCCGCCTCTCCTCTCGCATAGGGCGACCCGACCCCCTGGCCCTCTCGCTGAGGCGCCAGCTCGAAGCGCTCAAACCCGCTGTCCCCGCAAACCGGGGACAAGCGCCCATGGTCGCCACGGCCGACGACGGAGCGGTGGCGATGGCGGTGGTCGAAGCAGCCCGCCGCTCGGCCGCGCTCGGCGGCGCCGAGGTGACGGTGGCCCCGCTCGCGGGAGCGTCGCGATGATCGCCGTGATCCAGTTCGACGCCGCCAGCGCCTCGCTGCTCGCGCGCCTGGAAGGCGAGGGGCGGCTGCCGAACCTGGCGGGGCTGCGCCGGCAGGGGACGCACCTGAAGCTGGAGACTCCCGCCGCGCACTTCCCCGCCAGCGCCTACCAGGACCTCTACCGCGGGGTCGAGGTCGGCGAGCACGGGCTCTACTACCCCTTTCAGTGGGCCGCCGCGGATCAGCGCGTGCGGCTGGCGGCCAGCTTCGAGGCGCCGCCGCCGATCTGGGACCGCCTCGGCCGCGCCGGCCGCAGCACGCTCGCGATCGACCCCTACGAGTGCCACCGCCCGCACGACGCGCAGGGCGAGCTGGTCTGCGGCTGGGGGATGCGGGAGCGGGTCGTGCTCGAGCGCTGGTCCGTCCCCGACAGCGGCGATCGCGCGCCCCGGCGCCGCCACGGCAGGCCGCCCGACGTGACCGAGGTCTTCGGCGCCCAGACCCCGCGCGAGCTGCGCCGGCTGCGCGAGCGCTTCCTGCAGGCTCCGCGCCGGGTCGCCGACCTGGCGGTCGAGCGCCTGCGGGCGCGCCCCTTCGACCTCGCCTGGATCGTCTTCGCCGCCCCGCACCTGGCGGGGCACCGCCTCTGGGCCGTCCCGCCCTACCTCGACGAGGAGGCGGTCCCGGCACAGGAGCGAGCACGACTCGACTCCACCCTTGCCGAGATTTACGAAGAGGTCGACGCTCAGCTCGGGCGCGTCCTCGATGCGCTCCCCGACGGGTGCGACGTGATCGTCTGCTCGGTCCTCGGGATGGACGAGAACACCAGCCGCGCCGACCTCCTGCCGGGGATGCTGAACGCCGTCCTCGGGGAAGGAACGGACGAGGCAGGCGGGGACTCCGACTCGGGGGGGATCTGGCGCCTGCGCGCCGCGCTCTCCGGGCGCCTGCGCTCGCGGATAGCCGCCGCGATGCCCGACCGCTTAGCGCTGGAGCTGACGGCGCGGCTGGAGCTGCGCGGCGTCGACTGGTCCGCCACCCGCGCCTTCGCCCATCCGGCCGACAACCAGGGCTACGTCAGCCTCAACCGCCGAGGCCGCGAGCGCGACGGGATCGTCGACGAGGCCGAGGCGGCGGAGCTGACGGAACGGATCCGCGAGGGCCTGCTCGGCTTCCGCGACCCCGATGGCGAGCCGGCCGTCGTCGCCGTCGACGAGGTCGCCGAGCGCTGGCAGGGAGACGCCGCCGGTCGCCTGCCGGACCTCGTCGTCCGCTGGCGGCCGACCTCCTCCGTCGTCCTCCCCGCCATCCACTCCCCCCGCTTCGGCAGCGTCCACCGCCAGGGCTACGGCAGCGGCCGCACCGGCAACCACACCGACGGCGACGCCTGGGCGATCCTCGCCCCCCGCAGCGGCCGCGCCCGCGATCTCACCCGCCCCGCCCGCGTCACCGACATCCCCGCCACCGTCGCCGCCCTCTGCGACGTTCCGCTGGAGGGCCTCAGCGGCGAGCCCCTCCTCGAGCGCTAACCGCGAGGCCGCAAAAACGCCTCTTGAGGATGCTTTTTTGCGGTCTCGGCGATCGCTCCGGCGAAAGTGGCGAGCTGGGCGGCGGCGGCGAGGAGGCCGGGCGTGAGGCCGGCGCGGAAGGCGCTGCCCAGGAGACCAAAGTAGAAGGCCGGAGAGCCGGGGTGGCGACTCGCCGCGGCCTGCCGATATCGAGTCGCTCCCTGTCCGTAGCGGTACTGCTGGCGCAGGAACTCCAGGACGCGCATACCGCTGCGATGGAGGACGATCGCGCTTGGGATGAGCTGGGCCGCTGCGCCCGCTCGGGCCGCTCGCTCTCCCCAATCGCGGTCCTCGCCTGCGGCCCCGGGGAAGGACTCGTCGAACGACAAACGCTCCAGCAGCTCTCGCCGGACGCCGAGGTTTGCCGTGACCGCGAAGCCGGGTGAGGCGGTTCCCGGCACGCACGCCTGTTCTTGCAGGTAAGCGACGATCGCCTCCCAGGCGCGGTCGGCTGCCGTCGACCCCTGGTCCATCAGCACCGGCCCGGTGGTCACCTGCCCTAACCCGCTGAACAGGGACGCCGTCAGCGCCTCAGCCCATCCAGCCGACGGCCGGCAGTCGTCGTCGGTGAAGCAGACGACCTCGCCGCGCGCCCGTCGCACGCCCTCGTTCCGTGCCCAAGCCGGCCCTCGTCCCTCCACGTCCTCGACCACCACGATCTCCACGGCCACCGTCTGCGCCTCCAGCGCCGCCACGCAATTTGCCAGCAGCTCCGGCCGTCCGCGGGTGGGGACCACGACCGAGATCCGCGGCCGCAACTCCTCCATCAGCGGCCGTAGGCGTCGAAGACGGCGTCCCGCGGCTGGCTCGCGTCGCCTTCTTCCATCGCCTTCGCAACCTTCGTCACCGCCACGCGGCCCGACAGCCCGCCGAGCTCTGCGATCCCGGCCGCTTCGACGATCGGGCGCGACTGCTCGCGCGCGCCCGGCTCCGGCTCGCCGAGGTAGGCGACCGTCGCCGAGTCCTCCGTCGCCCGCCGCGCGTTCGCGCCCACCTGCGCCAGCGTCCAGGCACCCCCCTTGCCCGAGGCGTCGAGGCAGACAACCCGCAGCTCTTGTCCCTCGCCGCCCCTGCCATGCGTCGCCTGCTCGCGCGCTTCGTCGCACAGGCGCTGCCCCGCCGCCGCTTCCGGCCCCCGCAGCGGCGCGCTGACGTAGACGCGCACCGTCGCTCCCGCCGCCGCCCCCTCTTCGCCGCAGCCGCCAACCAGCACGGCCAGCGCCACGGGGACGAGCAGAATCGCGAGGAGGCGCTTCAAGGCGACCGATCCTAAACTCGCTCGGATGCGCATAGGGGTTCTGACCGCAGGAGGGGACTGTCCGGGGCTGAACGCCGCGATCCGAGCGGTCGCCCGCTCGGCGATCCAGCGCGGCGACGAGGCGATCGGGATCCGGCGCGGCTACCGCGGCCTCGCCGAGGACGACTACGTGCCGCTCGACATGCGGCGCGTCTCCGGGATCCTCCACCAGGGCGGGACGATCCTCAGCACCTCGAGTTTCGAGCCGATCCGCGAGGGCGCCGTCGACAAGGTCGCCGCGGCCTTCGCCGAGCAGCGGCTCGACGCCGTGGTCGCGATCGGCGGCGAGCACACGATGGAGATCACCCGCCAGCTCCACGCCGACCGCGGCCTGCCGCTGGTCGGCGTCCCGAAGACGATCGACAACGACGTCGGCGGCACCGACTTCACGTTCGGCTTCGACACCGCGGTGCAGATCGTCACCGACGCCATCGACCGCCTCCACACCACCGCCCAGTCACACGACCGGATCATGGTCGTCGAGGTGATGGGCCGCACCACCGGCTGGATCGCCGCCTACGCCGGGCTCGCCGGCGGCGCCGACTGCATCGTCATCCCCGAGCAGCCGACCACCGTGGAGGAGATCTGCCGCGACGTCACCCGCCGCCACGACCGGGGCAAGGACTTCTCGATCATCGTCGTCGCCGAGGGGGCGAAGCTGGCCTTCGAGAGCGGCGAGGAACACCTGATCCAGCCGGTCCAGGACAGCGACGAGTACGGCTACCCGCGGCTCGGCGGCATCGGCGCCGCCCTCGCCAGCGAGCTGGAGAAGCGGACCGGGTACGAAGCCCGCGTCACCGTCCTCGGCCACGTCCAGCGCGGCGGCACCCCGACCTCGACCGACCGCGTCCTCGCCTCGCGCTTCGGCGCCCACGCCTACGAGCTGGCGAAAGCCGGCGAGTTCGGCAAGATGGCGGCGATCCACGGTACGCAGATGGTCGCGGTGCCGCTGGAGGAAGCGGTCAAGGTCAAGCGCGTTGACCTGGGGATGCTGGAGATAGCCAAACGCTTCTTCACGTGAGAGGGTGGGGCGCATGAACGACGCGCCCGATTTCCAGTCAGCCACCCGTACCCAGCAGGCGATGTGGGCGAAGGGCGATTTCGCCGAGGTCGCCCCCCTCGTCGTCCCGGTCTCCGAGAGGCTCGCCGACTCCATGCGGCTGCTTCCCGACGAACGGGTGCTCGACGTCGCCTGCGGCAGCGGCAACTGCGCGCTTGCTGCGGCCCGCCGCACCTGGGGCAACGTGACCGGCGCCGACTTCGTGCCGGCGCTGCTGGAGCGCGGCCGCGAACGGGCGGAGGCGGAGCGGCTGGAGGTCGAGTTCGTCGAGGCCGACGCGCAGAGCCTGCCGTTCGGGGACGGCGAGTTCGACGTCACCATGTCCGTCTTCGGCGTGATGTTCGCCCCCGACCACCAGCGAGCGGCCGGGGAGCTGCTGCGGGTGACCAAGCCCGGCGGCCGGATCGGCGTGGCCAGCTGGTGCCCCGACGGCGGCCTGCAGGACTTCTTCGCGACGATCGTCAAACACACCGGTGGACCGCCGCCCGGCGCCCCACCGGTGCTGTGGGGAGCCGAGGACCACGTGCGGGAGCTGTTCGGCGACTCCGTCACCGATCTGCGCACCGAGCGGCTGAAGTCCCGCCAGGCCTTCCGCTCTCCCGAGCACTACATCGACTTCTTCCGCGACTACTTCGGCCCAATCCAGGCGGCCTTCGAGGCCGTAGGCCCTGAGGGCGAGCAGGCCCTCCGAAGCGACCTCGAAGCCGTGCTGGCGAAGCTCAGCGTCGGCGACCAGGACGCGCTCGTCGTCGAGCCCGAATACCTCCAGGTGATTGCGACTCGCGCTTAGAGCTAAGCGTCGGTCTTCTGCGGCTGCAGGGTCCTGATCGCCGCACCGATCAGGAGCACAGCGAAGAAGATCATGCCGGCGACGCCGCCGCCCTGTCCGAAGGCTGCGTAGCCGACCACCATCGCGGCGATCGCAAGGAAGAGGGTTACGACCATTCCCATATCGCGCGGAATCCTAATGAAATGGCCGGCCGGGGGCGGGCCTGGCCGAGCAGCTCAAGGACGCAGGAAGCGTGGCGTGCTCTGCACGCGAGCGACCGAGGACGCCGAGATGCGAAGTGCCAGGCACGTCATCCGGCCGCGAGCGCGTCGCGGGTCTGGCCTAGGAACGAAGCCACCGCGTCGGCGGCGCCCTCGGGCGAGCCGCCCTCGCCGGCGGCGCGGACGAGCCGGCTGCCGATGATCACCCCGTCGGCGATGCCTCCGACCTGGGCCGCCTGCTCGGGGGTGCCGATCCCGAAGCCGACCGCGACCGGCACCTCGGCGTCGGCCTTCGTCGCCTCGACCAGCTCGGTCAGCGCCGCCGGGATCTCCGCTCGCTCTCCCGTGGTGCCGACGGTGGAGACAACGTAGACGAAGCCGCTCGCCGCCTCGCAGATCCGCCGCCGCCGCTCGGCCGGCGTCGTCGGCGCCAGCAGCGGCACCAGCGCCAGCCCCTCGGCCTCGAAGCTCTCGCGCACCTCCCCCGCCTCCTCCAGCGGCAGGTCGGGGACGATCACCCCGGCGGCGCCCGCCGCCCGCGCCATCTCGGCGAACTCGCGCGAGCCGCCGTGGGCGAGGACCATGTTGGCGTAGGCCATGAAGACGACCGGCGCGCGCTCGCCGATCGCCCGGCAGACCTCGAGCGCGGTCGACAGGGTCGCCCCCTCTTCCAGCGCCTTGGTCGCGGCTGCATGGATCGTCGGCCCGTCGGCGAGCGGGTCAGAGAACGGCACCCCCAGCTCGATCAGGTCGGCGCCGGCATCCACATAGGCCTCCGCGACGGCCAGCCCGGTCTCCCGGTCGGGGTACCCGGCCATCATGTAGGGCATCAGCGCCGCTCGCCCTTCCTCTCGCGCGAGAGCAAAAGCCGCCGCAATCCGTTCCTCGCCGGAAGCGTCACGGGAAGCCGGGTGAGGGTCGCCGGACCCTCCCCGCTGTTGTCCGCCGACCCTCACCCGGCTTCCCCACCGCCGCTCACGGCAAGACCTCACTAGGCGGTTTCAAACGAGCCGTGGCCTCGGCCATGTCCTTGTCGCCGCGGCCCGAGAGGCAGAGGACGTCGAAGCCGTCGCCCTGCAGCGGGTTCTCCGCCAGCCAGGCGATCGCGTGGGAGGACTCCAAGGCCGGGATGATCCCCTCCAGCCGCGCCAGCTCCTGGAAGGCGGCGAGCGCCGGGTCGTCGGTGACCGCGACGTAGCTGGCCCGGCCGCTGTCGCGGAGCTGGGCGTGCTCGGGGCCGACGCCCGGGTAGTCGAGCCCGGCGGAGATCGAGTGCGCCTCGAGGATCTGCCCCTCCTCGTCGGCGATCACCGAGGAGAGCGAGCCGTGGAGGACGCCTTTGACGCCGCCCTGCAGCGAGGCCCCGTGCCGCTGCGTGTCGAGCCCCTCCCCCGCCGCCTCGACGCCGACCAGCGCCACCTCGGCGTCGCCGACGAACGGCGTGAAGATCCCGATCGCGTTGGAGCCGCCGCCGACGCAGGCGATCACCCGGGCGGGCAGCGAGTCCTCGGCCGCCAGCGCCTGCTCGCGCGCCTCCTCGCCGATCACCCGCTGCAGGTCCCGCACCAGGGCCGGATAGGGCGCCGGCCCCACCGCGGAGCCGATCACGTAGTGGGTGGTGGCGACGTTGGCGACCCAGTCGCGGATCGCGGCGCTGACCGCCTCCTTCAGCGTCCGCGCCCCCGCCTCGACCGGCGCCACCTCGGCCCCCAGCAGCTTCATCCGCTCGACGTTGGGCGCCTGGCGGCGGATGTCCTCGGTGCCCATGTAGACGACGCATTCGAGCCCGAGCAGGGCGCAGGCGGTCGCGGTCGCGACCCCGTGCTGGCCGGCGCCGGTCTCGGCGATCACCCGCGGCTTCCCCATCCGCGCCGCCAGCAGCGCCTGGCCGACCGCGTTGTTGATCTTGTGGGCGCCGGTGTGGGCGAGGTCCTCGCGCTTCAGGTAGACCCGCGAGCCGACCCGCTCGGATAGGCGCTGGGCCAGGTAGAGCGGCGTCGGGCGGCCGATGAAGTCTCGACGCAGCTGCCGCAGCCGCCCCATGAACTCCTCGTCCTCGCGCGCCTCCGCCCAGGCGGCGGTGAGCTCGTCAAGGGCCGGGATCAGGGTCTCCGGCACGTAGCGGCCCCCGTAGGGGCCGAACCTCTCCTCGATCGCGCTCATGCGCTGGCGCCGACCGGGTTCGCGGCCTCGAAGAAGGCCTCCATCGCCGCGTGGTCCTTGCGGCCCGGCTCCAGCTCGACGCCGCTGGCGACGTCGACCGCGTAGGGGCGGGTGACGTCGATCGCGTGGGCGACGTTATCCGGCCGCAGGCCCCCGGCCAGGATCGCCGGCACCTCGGAGCGGTGGTTTCGCAGCAGCTCCCAGTCGAAGCTCTCGCCGGTCCCGCCCCACATCCCCTTGCCGCGCCGGTCGAAGAGGTGGAAGTCGGTGCGGAAGGCCTCGGCGCCGTGGATGTCGGCGGCGCTGGCGACGTGGACGGCCTTCGCCACCTTCAACCCGGTCCGCCGTTTCACCTCGGCGCAGAACGAGGCCCCCTCGGCGCCGTTCAGCTGCACCATCGTCAGCCCCTCGTCCTCGACCGCCCGCGCCACCTCGTCCAGGGTGGGATTGACGAACACCCCCACCACCTCGCACTTGCGCCGGAAGGCAGCAGCCACCTCCGCCGCCACAGCCCGATCTACATCTCTAGGGCTGCCATGGAAGTGAATGAGCCCCACAGCCCAAGCCCCAAGCCGCACAGCCTCCGCCGCATCGTCGATGTTGGTGATCCCGCAGAACTTGACGCGCATCTTCACCAGCGTACGCGAAGGACGACTCCTACCCCCTCCGAACGGCTTCTACTTCTCGGGCAGAAACGCCCACGGACGACAACCCCCGCCCCACCCGAGCAAGTTGAGTGAGGAGGGGGTAGGAGTCGTCCTAACCCGAACCGCTATTCGCCGCCGCCGCCCTCCGGCTGATTCCCGAGGATGACGTTCACCGTCTTCTCATCCCCGTCGCGGACGATCGTCAGCTCCAACTCGTCCCCGGGCTTGTGTCCCTGGATGATTTCGACGAGCTGTTCCATGCTCTTCAGCTTCTTGCCGTCGACCTCGGTGATGATGTCGCCGCCGAGCCGGACTTCTTCGCCGTTGATCGTCGCGGTGGTCCCGCCCGCTTCGACCCCGGCCTTGTCGGCCGGTCCGTCCTTGACCACGGACTGGACGATCACCCCTTCGTCAACCGGCAGGTTGATCGCCTTCGCCAGTTCGCTGGTGATGGTGCCGCCGCTGATCCCGATGAAGGCGTGTTCGACTTCGCCCTTCGTCTTCAGCTGGTCGATCTCGGCCCGGACGGTGTCGATCGGGATCGCGAAGCCGATGCCGACGTTGCCGTTGCTGCCGCCGCCGGTGGCGATCTGGGCGTTGATCCCGATCACTTCGCCGGAAGCGTTGATCAGCGGCCCGCCGGAGTTGCCGGGATTGATCGCGGCGTCGGTCTGGATCACATGGGAGATCGCGAAGCCGTTGGGGGCTTCGATCTGCCGCTGCAGGGCGGAGACGATGCCGCTGGTCACGGTCCGGTCGAGGCCGAAGGGGTTGCCGATCGCTACCACCGGGTCCCCGACTTCCATCGCGGCCGACTTGCCGAGCGTCAGCGGGTGCAGCTCGCCCGAGGGCGCGTGGACCTGGAGCAGGGCGATGTCGGTGCCGGGGTCGGCCCCCACCACCTCGGCCTCGTAGGTCTTTTCGGAGTCGCCGAGTTTGACCGTCACCTTGCTGGCGCCTTCGACGACGTGGTTGTTGGTGAGAATGTGACCTTCGCCGTCGATCACGAAGCCCGAGCCGGTGGCCACCCCGCCGGATTCGGGTTCGACTTCCCCGAACGGGTTGAGGCTTTCGGTTTCGGTCGGTTCGAGCTGGGATTCGATGAAGGCGACCCCTTGGCCATCGGTCTTGTAGATCTGGTTGACGACGTTGGCGGATTCATCTGAAGACTTGCTGTCGACCGGCGCCGTGATCGGCGCCGCGACGGTCGTCGTCGTGCCGCCGTCGGACTGGATCGCGCCGGCAGCGATCGCGATCCAGCCGAGCACCGCGACGACCAGGCCCCCGAGAAGAGCGGAGCCGAAGGGACTGCGAAGTTTTTGGTTGAGCTTGGACATG
>DATMBY010000054.1:0-2774 GCA_035558995.1 Solirubrobacterales bacterium | reverse complement strand
AGGCGGCCGGCCGCTGCCGGAGGCGACCGAGGCCCTGATCGGCGCCTGTTACGTCGCCTTCGGCTTCGAGCGCACCGCCGAGGCGGTCGCCGACGCGTTCGAGCCGCGGATCGAGCTCGCCTCGGAGACGCGGATCGATTTCAAGTCCGCTTTGCAGGAGCTTTTGGCCCAGCGCGGGGCCCGCGTAACCTACGAGGTGATCGCGGCGACGGGTCCCCCGCACCGGCGAACCTTCGAGGTGGCCGCGATCGTCGACTCCGAGCGGGTCGGGACGGGGAAAGGGCGGAGCAAGAAGGCGGCCGAGCAGCTTGCCGCCGAGGAGGCTTTGGCGCATCTTGGGGGTTAATCGAGCGACCGTCGCGTCCGAGCAGACCGGGAGCATTCGGGCGATGAGAGGTGCGTGCGCATGTACCTGAGGTCGATCTCGATGAAGGGCTTCAAGTCCTTCCCCGAGCGCACGACGCTGGAGTTCTCTCCCGGCGTCAGCGTCATCGTCGGCCCCAACGGCTCCGGCAAGAGCAACATCACCGACGCCGTCCTCTGGGCGCTCGGCGAGCAGAGCCCCGGAGCGATCCGCGGCGCCTCGATGCAGGACGTGATCTCCGCCGGCGGCAAAGGGATCACCCAGCGCAAGGCGGCCGAGGTCGAGGTGACGATCGACAACTCCGACGGCCGCGCCGCCACCGAGTTCTCCGAAATCGCCGTCGAACGCCGCCTCGACCGCTCCGGCGACAGCGGCTACCGCCTCAACGGCGCCCGCTGCCGCCTCGCCGACGTCACCGACGTCCTCTCCGACACCAACCTCGGCCGCGAGATGCACTCGGTGATCAGCCAGGGCCGGGTCGAGACGATCGTCCACTCCAAGCCGCGCGAGCGGCGGCTCCTGGTCGAGGAGGCGGCCGGCCTCGGCAAGCACCGCAAGCGCCGCCGCCGGGCCGAGCTGAAGCTTCGCTCGGCGCGCGACAACCTCGACCGCGCCCTCGACGTCGAGCGCGAGGCGCGGGCGCGGCTGCGGCCGCTGAAGCGCCAGGCGCAGGCGGCCGAGCTGGGGGCGCGGATCGAGCGCGAGGAGCTGGGGCTGCGGGCGCAGCTGGTCTCCGAGGAACTGCGCTTCGGCGCCGACCGCGCCGCCGCGGCCGAAAAGGCGGCGGCGAAGGCGCGCGGGGTGCGGGCGAAGCTGGAGGAACGGCTGAGCAAGGTCTCCGGGCGGCGGGCCGCGGCCGAGGAGCGCTTTGCCGCCCGCGACCGCGAGCGCACCCAGGCCTGGGGCCTGCTGACGAAGCTGCGGGGCGACCAGGAGCGGGTCGCCGTCCGGGTCGCCAACCTCTCCAGCCGCGAGGCCGAGGTGGAGGCCGGGCTGGAGCGGCTGCGGGTCGAACTGGGTCCGCTGACCCTCGACGTCGGGCCGGGGTCGGCCCCCGGCGAGCGGGCGCGGAAGCTGGAAGAGGAGCTGGGCGAGATCGACGCCGGACTGCGGACGGCTGGCGAGGGCCTCGGGGTTGCCCGTTCCGCCGATGCCGCCGAGGCCGCACGTGAGAAAGCGTTGGGCGATGTCCGTGCCGGCGCCGAGCGCGCCTCCCGCCACGCCAAACGGGCCGAGGGCCTGCTCGGCGAGCGCCACCGCGAGGCGATGCGGGCGCGCCTGGCGGCGGGGGAGACCCTGCTCGACGACGTCCGCAGCGCGCTGAAAGCCGCGGAAGGCGCCGGGGCGGCGATCCGCGAGCGGGTCGAGCGGATCGAGCAGAAGGTGATGGGCGGCAAGGACGACGGCGACGAGATTGCCGAGGAGCTGCGCGCCTGCTCCCAGCAGGAGTTCGAGCTGCAGGCGGAGATGAGGAAGACCTCCGACGAGCTGACCCAGGCCGAGGTCGAGGCCGCCCACCTCGGCGACCGCCGCGCCGAGGCCGAGCGTGAGCTGGCCTCGATCGCCGAGCGGCTGGGGGAGGAGATCCCGCCCGCCGAGGAGGCACTGAGCGACGAGGCCCGGAGCGAGATCGACCGCAAACTGGAGCGGCTGGAGCGCCGCCGGGCGCAGATCGGGCCGGTCAACCCGCTGGCCGAGCAGGAGTACGACGAAGCCCGCGAGCACGTCGAGAGCCTGCAGGTGCAGCGCGAGGACATCGAGAGATCGATGCGGGAGCTGGAGTCGCTGATCCGCGACATCGACGAGGAGATCGAGCGCGCCTTCGAGCAGACCTTCGAGGCGACGGCGAAGAACTTCGAGGAGATGGTCGAGCACCTCTTCCCCGGCGGCCGCGGGCGCCTGCGCCGCGTCAGCCTCCGCCCGGTGCGCGACGAAGAGCGGCCAGCCGGCGAGCAGGAGGCGCCGACCGACGCCGAGCCGGAGCCGGAGCCCGAGGAGGAGGAAGAGGAGCGCGACGAGCTCGGGGTCGAGATCGAGGTCACCCCGGCCGGCAAGTCGACCCGCAAGCTGCAGCTGCTCTCCGGCGGCGAGAAGAGCCTCGTCGCGCTGGCCTTCGTCTTCGCCGTCTTCCGCGCCCGGCCCTGCCCCTTCTACATCCTCGACGAGGTCGAGGCCGCCCTTGACGACGCCAACATCGACCGCTTCCTGCAGCTGATCCGGCGCTTCTCCGACCGGGCCCAGTTCGTCATCGTCACCCACCAGAAACGGACGATGGACGCCGCCGACGTCCTCTACGGCGTCAGCATGGGCGGCGACGGGGTGACCAAGATCGTCTCCAAGCGGCTGCCGCGGGACGTCGCGGCCGACGTGGGGGACGAAGGCGAAGCTCCAGGCCTCTCAGCAGTGGCTT
>DATMBY010000053.1:0-2207 GCA_035558995.1 Solirubrobacterales bacterium | reverse complement strand
GCGGCGGCCGATGTCCTCGGCCATCTGGCGCGCCTTGGCGATCAGCTCGCCGTTGGACTTGCACATCTCGCCGTTCGGCAGGTAGAGGTTGTCCTCGACCCCGGCGCGGACGTTGCCGCCCAGCACCAGCGAGGAGGCGAGCAGCTTCCACTGGTCGCGGGAGATCCCGATCACCTGCCACTGGTTCGGCCCCTCCGGGCCGCCGGGGATCTGGTCGGACATCAGGGTGACGTTGCGCGGGGTCGGGCGGATGCCGCCGGTCACCCCCATCACCAGGGAGATCTGCAGCGGCGGCTCCAGCAGCCCCATGTCGAGCAGCGGGTCGAGGTTGGCGACGTGGCCGGAGTCGAAGCACTCGTGCTCGGGCTTTATCCCCAGCTCTTTCATCGCGGTGAGGAACTCGATGATCGTGTCGAAGCTGTTCTCGAAGACGGCCTTGAAGACGAAGTCCTTGCGCCGCTTGGAGTACTTGGCGTAGTTCATCGAGCTCATGTTGAGCGCGGCGACATCGGGCCTGCAGGCGCGCAGGTACTCGATCCGCTTCTCGATCGGGATCCCGATCGCCCCGGTCGAGTAGTTGACGATCACGTCGCCGACCTCGGCCAGGATCGCCTCGGTGATCGCCTGGAAGTCCTCGACCTCGTAGGAGGGCGTGCCGTCGGGTTTGCGGGCGTGGATGTGGATCTGCGAGGCGCCCTCGTCGACCGCGCGCCGCGCCTCAGCCGCGTACTCCTCCGGCGTGTAGGGGATCGCCGGGCACTGGTCGCGGTTGGCGATCACGCCGCTGATCGAGCAGCTGATGATCACCGGATCGTCGAAAGAGCTCACATCAACCTCCTATGTCGATTTTTTGACTCCTGTGGGCACCTAAATCGACACGCCTCATACGGGCATCACCCCGTGTCGTTTCTTCGGCTTCTCGACGTGCTTGTTCCGCGCCATCTGCAGGGCTTTCGCGATCGTCTGGCGGGTCTCGCGCGGGTCGATGATGTCGTCGATCACGGCATTGCCGGCAGCGATGTAGGGGTCGATCTGGGCTCGGACCGCGTTCAGCATCGCCTCGCGCGTCGCCTCGGGATCGTCGGAGGCCTCGATCGCCGAGCGGCCGATGATTTCGACCGCGCCCTCGGCGCCCATCACCGAGATCTCGGCCCCTGGCCAGGCGACGATCAGGTCGGGCTCGTAGGCCTTGCCGCACATCACGTAGTAGCCGGCGCCGTAGGCCTTGCGGACGACGACGGTCACCTTCGGCACGGTGGCGCGGCTGACCGCGTAGAGCATCTTCGCCCCGTGGCGGATGATCCCGGCGTGCTCGACTTTCGAGCCGACCATGAAGCCGGGGACGTCCTGGAGGAAGACGAGCGGGATGTTGAAGGCGTCGCAGAGGTTGATGAAGCGGGCGGCCTTGTCGGCGGAGTCGTTGTCGAGGGTGCCGGCCAGCTGCTTGGGCTGGTTGGCGACGATCCCGGCCGGCTGGCCGCCGAAGCGGGCGAAGCAGGTGATCACGTTCTTGGCGAACTTCGGCTTCAGGTCGAACCAGTCGCCGTCGTCGACGATCTCGCGGATCACGTCGTACATGTCGTAGGGCTGCCGCGGCGACTCCGGGACGATCTCCATCAGCTTCTCCGAAGCGCGCTCGATCGGGTCTGAGACGTCGACGACCGGCGGCCGCTCGTCGCAGTTGCCGGGGAAGTAGGAGAGGTACTTGCGGACGGCGGCGATGCACTCCTCGTCGTCGGCGACCTCGAGGTCCCCCACCCCCGACTTGCGGCAGTGGACCTTGGCGCCGCCGAGGTCCTCCATCGAGATCTCCTCGCCGGTCACGGCTTTGGTCAGGTGCGGGCCGGCGAGCGCCATCGCGCCCTGGCCGGAGACCATCGGGACGAAGTCCGAGAGCGCCGGGATGTAGGCGGTGCCGGCGGCGCAAGGGCCCATCATTGCCGCCACCATCGGGATCACCCCCGACATTTCGACCTCCTCGCGGAAGAGGTGGCCGGAGCCGGCGAAGAGCGAGCCCGCCGCCTCCTGGATGCGGGCTCCGGCACTGTCGAGCAGCCAGACGAACGGCATCCGCTTCTGCAGCGCCATCTCGCGCAGGCGGGTAACCTTCAGCTCGCCGGTCATCCCCATCGAGCCGGCCATCACGGTGAAGTCGTAGGCGGCGATGCAGGTGGCGCGGCCGTCGACGTCGCCCCAGCCGGTGACGA
>DATMBY010000052.1:0-2231 GCA_035558995.1 Solirubrobacterales bacterium | reverse complement strand
GGCCTCGAGCATGTCGGCGAGCTGGCCGGTGTCCTTCCACCAGCCGCGTACGACCTCGGAGCGGACGCTGCGGCCGTCGTCGATCAGCTTCTGGATCGCCTCGGTGATCTCGAGCTCTCCGCGCCAGGAGGGCTCGAGCGAGCGGGCCGCCTCGAAGATCAGGCTGCTGAAGAGGTAGACGCCGACCAGCGCCAGGTTCGAGGGCGGGTCTTTCGGCTTCTCGATCAGGCGGACGATGTGGTCCTGGTCGTCGAGCTCGGCGACGCCGTAGGACTGCGGGTCGTCGACCGGGGTGAGGAGGATCAGCGCGTCCGGGCCGTGCTCCTCGAAGGTCGCCACCAGGCCGCGGAGGCCGTCGCGCAGGAGGTTGTCCCCCAGGTACATGACGAAGGGCGAGCTGCCGATGAATTCCTCCGCGGTGAGAACGGCGTGGGCGAGGCCGGCGGGCTTGTCCTGGACGATGTAGGTGATCTCGGCCCCGAACTGGGAGCCGTCGCCGGCGGCCTCGCGGATCTCCTCGCCGGTCTCGGGGGCGATGATGATCCCGATCTCCTTCACCCCGGCGTCGACCAGCGCCTCGATCCCGTAGAAGAGCACGGGCTTGTTGGCGACGGGGACGAGCTGCTTGGCCGAGGTGTGGGTGATCGGGCGCAGCCGGGTTCCGGCGCCGCCGGAGAGGATCAATCCCTTCAGGGCCTCCATCGCGCCCGAACCCTACCTCGCCCGCGGATCGCAGCCGTACCTCGCCTAGGATTGGGAGTTCATGGTCGCCGCCACCGATCAGCCGCGGGACGAGCTGACGGCGCTCCGCGAGCAGCGCGAGGCGCTGCACCGCGAGCTCGTCCGCAAGACCTACCGCATCGGCGAGCTCGAACAGGAGATCGCCGAGGTCGCCCGCACCTACGAGCAGAGCCTCAGCTGGAGGCTGACCAAGCCCGTGCGGGGCCTGAAGCCGACCCTGAAGAAGCTCCTCGGCCGCTGATGCGACGCGACCTGCGCCTGCTGAAAGGCATCCTCCCCCCCTGGGCGATCGCCTTCCTGCGCCGGCTCCGCGAGCTGCTCCGGCGTGGCCGCCAGCTGCGCCTGCAGACGCCGCGGGCGCGGCGCGAAGCGGCGCTGCAGGAACTGGAAGCGCTGCCGCAGCGGCCGCTGATCTCCCTGGTGATGCCGACCTACAAGACCGACCTCAAGTACCTGCGCGAGGCGGTCGACTCGGTGCTCGGCCAGTACTACCCGGAGTGGGAGCTGATCGTCGTCGACGACGCCTCCGGCGACCCCGAGCTGGCGCGAGCGCTGAGCGCCTACGACGGCGCCCACTCCCGGATCAAGTACCTGCAGCTGGCCGAGAACTCCGGCATCTCCGCCGCCACCAACGCCGGCATGGAGCTGGTCGAGGGCGAGTTCGTCGGCTTCCTCGATCACGACGACACGCTCACCGCCGACGCGCTGCTGCGGGTCGCGCAGGAGCTGGCCGACGATCCCAAGCTCGACGCTGTCTACTCCGACTCCGACAAGCTGACGATCGGCGGCGTCCGCGCCGACCCGTTCCTGAAGCCCGACTGGTCGCCGGTCTACGCGCTGGGCGCGATGTACATCGGCCACCTGTTGGTCGTCCGCTCCGCGGTCGCGAAGGACGCCGGCTGCTTCGACTCGGCCTTCGACAAGATCCAGGACTTCGAGTTCATGCTGCGGGTCTCCGAGCGGACCGACCGCATCCACCACATCCCGCAGATCCTCTACCACTGGCGCGCCATCCCCGGCAGCATCGCCGCCGGCACCGAGCAGAAGAGCGGGGTCGAGGAGCTGCAGGCGCGGGCGGTCTCCCAGCACCTGGAGCGGCTGGGGCTGCCGGCGCGGGCCGAGCCGCACCCGGCGATCCCCCACCGGGCGGTGCTGACGCCGGCCAACGGCGCGGCGCCGCAGCCGCGGGTGAGCATCGTCGTCCGCGGCCGCGAGGGCAGCCCCGAGCTGGAGCGGCTGCGGCGCTCGCTGGAGAAGACGGCCTACCCCGACCTGGAGACGATCGTGGTCGCCGAGGGAAGCCGTGCCGAGGCCCACAACGAGGGCGCGCGACAGGCCTCGGGCGAGTATCTGCTCTTCCTCGCCGCCGACACCGAGGTCGTCGACCCGGCATGGCTCTCGCAGCTGGTCCTCCACGCCTCCCTCCCGGACGTCGCCGCGGTCGGGCCAAAGCTGGTCCGCCCCGACCGCAAGGTCGAGCAGGCGGGGGT
>DATMBY010000051.1:0-7660 GCA_035558995.1 Solirubrobacterales bacterium | reverse complement strand
GCCGGGATTGTGCTGCCGGCCGTCGGCTTCGCGATCGCCCCGATCTTCCACCGCGGCAAGGAGCGCTGGGAGGCGGTCGGCCCGGTCTCCGACTTCGTCGAGGACACCTACCGCCAGGTCGTCTTCACCGAAACCGAGGGGATCGGCGACGCCGGCAAGACCACCGCCTACGTGCGCAAAAGCTCGCAAGAGCTGGACGAAGAACCGGGCAAGTTCGTCGCCGTCTCCAACCGCTGCGCCCACCTGGGCTGCCCCGTCCGTTTCGTCGAGGCGGCCGGCAACTTCATCTGCCCCTGCCACGGCGGCGTCTACGACTTCCAGGGCAAGCGGATCGGCGGCCCGCCGGTGCGCCCGCTCGACCAGTTCCAGACCCGCGTCCGCAAGGGCCAGGTCGAGCTCGGCCCGCGCTACAGCGTCACCTCGCAGATGGAGCCGGTCCGCGCCCGCGACCCCGGAGAGTTCACGGGCGGGATCTGGGAATACCTCTACCCGCCGCGACCCTCTACCTTCCCACCGCCCTGATGCCGAGCTTCCCGAAACCGAAGATCCCGGACGCCGTCGTCCCGCCGCCGCTGCGCAAACCGGGCAAGCCCGGCACTGGAGGCACGCCCAAGGGCCAGGCTCCGTCCGACCTGAAGGACGGGTCGCCGGAGCGTCGCAGCGCCGGCGACAAGCTGCTCGAGCGCGGCAAAGAGGCGCCGATCGACGCCCTCGGCTGGGTCGACCAGCGGCTCGCCGCCAGCGGCTTCCTCACCGGGATGCTCTTCCGCAAGGTGCCGAAGGGGACCAACTGGTTCTACACGCTCGGCTCCGCGACCCTCTTCGCCTTCATCGTCCAGGCCACCACCGGCGTCTTCCTGGCGATGTTCTACACCCCCTCCGCGACCCAGGCCTACCACTCGATCTCCCACATCAACAACGAGGTCCCGCTCGGGCAGCTGGTGCACGGGATGCACAAGTGGGGCTCGAGCGTGATGGTGATCCTGATCTTCCTCCACATGGGGAGGACCTTCTTCTTCGGCGCCTACAAGTACCCGCGGGAGCTCAACTGGGTGATCGGCGTGGTGCTGCTGATCCTGACGATGACCATGGCCTTCACCGGCTACCTGCTCCCCTTCGACCAGCGCTCCTTCTGGGCCTCGATCGTCGGCATCAACATCAACGGCACCGGCCCGGTCGTGGGCCCGTACCTGAGCGACTTCCTGCGCGCCGGGCCTGAGCTGGGGGCGACCACCCTCTCGCGCTTCTACGCGATCCACATGCTTCTGGTGCCCGGAGCGATCATTGCCCTGATCGGCGCCCACATGTACCTCGTGGTCAAGCTCGGCACCACGGCGCCACCGTGGGTCAAGGCGGAGCGGCCGAAAGTCGCCTCCCCGGTCTCCGAGCTCGACGCCGGCACCAACGGCAACGGCCGCGTCAACGGCAACCGCGTCAACGGATCTCCCGTCAGCGGCGAGGGGAACGGGGCCGTATGAAACCTCAGGACAAGCAGGCCTATCTCGAGGAGTACGAGCTCCTGAAGAAGAAGGGGAAGCCGTTCTTCCCCTACGCGGTGATGAAGGACTCGGTGATGGCACTGATCGTCGTCGCCGTGATCATCGCGATGTCGATCATCCTCGGCGCCGAGCAGGGCCCGAAGGCGGACCCGACCTCGACCACCTACGTGCCGCGCCCCGAGTGGTACTTCTTCTTCCTCTTCGAGCTCCTGCGCGTGATCAAACCGCCGGAGCTGGTCCCGATCGCGACGATCGGCATCCCCACCATCTGCATGGCCCTGCTGCTCCTGCTCCCGTTCTACGACCGCGGGCCGGAGCGCCGCCCCGAGCGCCGTCCGATCGCGACCACGGCCGGGATCATCACGATCATCGCGATGGGGTACCTGACCTACCTGGGCGCCACCGGCGGCGCTCCGACCGAGGTCGACATGAAAGTCTCCAAGCAGTACGAGCCCGGCAAGGAGGTCGTCGCCGGCTCCGGCTGCCTGGCCTGCCACAAGCTCGGCGAGAACGGCAACAACGGCCCGGGCCCCGAACTCACCCACATCGCCTCGCGGATCCCGCGGGCTGCGATCATCCGTTCGGTGGAAATCGGCCCGGGCATCATGCCCTCGTTCCGCGAACTGCCGCCGAAGAAGATCGAACAGCTGGCGGACTTCCTCTCCTCGCTGGATTAGCCGGGCGGTGGGGACGGGCCCCGGCGGCCTGAATCCCATGGACACCATCAACGACAACCGCCAATCGCCGGACTTCGCCGGCCAGGTCAACCGCATGTTCGACCGGGTGGCCGGGCGCTACGACGCGCTCAACTCGCTGATGACCGCCGGGCTGCACCACCGCTGGCGCAACCGTGCCGCGGCACAGGCCGGGCTGGAGCCAGGGGACTCGGCGCTGGACGTCTGCTGCGGGACCGGTGACCTGGCGCTCGAGCTTTCCAGCCGCGTCAGCCCCGGCGGCCACGTCGTCGGCTGCGACTTCTCCGAGCCGATGCTCGACCTGGCGCGCGAGAAGGCGGCCGAGCGCAGCGTCCCCGGCGTCCGCTTCGAGTGGGCCGACGCCCTGGAGCTCCCCTACGACGGCGAGCGCTTCGACGCCGTCACGGTCGGCTTCGGCGTCCGCAACCTCGCCGACCTCGACCGCGGCCTGCGCGAGATGGCCCGGGTCCTCAAGCCAGGCGGCCGCGCGGTCATCCTCGAGATCACCCAGCCGACCCGGCCGCCGCTCTCGCTCTTCTACTCGCTCTGGTTCGACCGCATCGTGCCGCTGCTCGGCGCCGTCTCCAGCAACCCCGAGGCCTACTCCTACCTGCCGGAGTCGGTCCGCAGCTTCCCCAGCCCACACGGCCTCGCCGAGAAGATGGATGCCGCCGGCTTCGAGGGGATCCGCTACACGGTGCTGGCGGGCGGGATCATCGCGATCCACAGCGGCACCCGGGCGTGATCGCGGTCGCCCACTCCGAAGTTCGGTCCCCTATGGGGGCCCCAATCTCGGAACGATGACCCGCCGATCTTCCGTCCCGCCCCCGGTGACGGCAGTTCTCGATGCCTCCAGCCGTTGGCTGCCGGCGCGCCTGGGCGAGGTCGAGGATCTGCTGCGATCGGCGATCGGCGGGCACGGCGAGACCCTGGGCGCTGACGCCGCCGCCACCCTCGCGGCCGGGGGTAAGCGGCTGCGGCCCATGCTGGTCCTGCTCTGCGCCGGGCCGGACGGGGACGGGGCCGCCGTGCGCGCCGCCGCCGCGACCGAGCTGGTCCACATGGCGACCCTCGTCCATGACGACGTCCTCGACGATGCGCCCCTGCGCCGCGGGCTGCCGACCGTCGCCGCCACCTCCGGCCGCGACCGCGCCGTCGCCACCGGCGACCTCCTCTTCTCCCGCGCCTTCGCCCTCCTCGCCGACGCCGGCGATGCCCGCTCCGTCGCCCTCCTCGCCGACGCCTCCGTCGCCCTCGCCCGCGGCGAGCTCGCCCAGCGCCGCGACGCCTTCGACCTCGGCCTCGACGAGGAGCGCTACCTCTATCGCTGTCGGCTGAAGACCGCGCGCCTCTTCGAGTGCGCCTGCCTGCTCGGCCGCGAGGAGGAGCGGCTGCGCGAGTTCGGCGCCGGCATCGGCCTCGCCTTCCAGCTGCTCGACGACGTCCTCGACGTCAGCGGCCCGCCGGAGCGGACCGGCAAGGCGCGCGGAACCGACCTCCTCGACGGGACCGTCACCCTGCCGCTGATCGAGGCGGCGAAGAGCGATCCGAGCATCCGCGAGGTCGACCTGCGGTCCCTCGACGCCGACGCCGCCGAGGCCCTCTGCGACCGCATCGCCGCCACCGGCGCCCTCGAGCGGGTTCGCGCCCGCGCCCTGCAGATGGTCGCCGACGCCAAGGCCGCGCTCGATCGCGCCGACTTCCCCCCCGAACAGCACCACCTCCTCGCCCTCGTCGCCGACGGCGTCGTCCAGCGCTACAGCTAGGCGCCTCGTGAACCAGGAGGCAACTAGGGGGCCCGCCAGCCCGCCCCAGTTGGGGCGGGCGGCTGGTCACTGCTCCTGCTGAGTGGGCCGGACGAGGATCTCGTTGACGGCGACGTGGCGGGGGCGGGTGACGACGTAGGCGATCGCGTCGGCGATGTCCTCGGACTGAAGGATGTCCATGTTCTCGAACCGGCCGCGGATCTCTTTCTCGATCTCCGGCCGGTTGTGGCTCTGCAGCTCGGTGTCGACCGCGCCCGGCTCGACCAGGGAGACGCGCACGTGCCGCCCGGCCACCTCCTGGCGCAGGGACTCGCTGAAGGCGCCGACCCCGTGCTTGGTCGCGTTGTAGACGCCGCTGCCTTTGCGCGCCATCCGGCCGGCGACCGAGGAGATGTTGACCATGTCGGCGACCCGGCGCGGCTCCTCCTCGGCGGCGGCCAGGAGGTGGGGGAGGGCGGCGTGGGCGGTGTAGAGGAGGCCGAGCAGGTTGACCTGGACCATCCGCTCCCATTCCTCCTGCGGAGCCTCGACGATCGGCCCCAACAGCATCACCCCGGCGTTGTTGACCAGCACGTCCAGCCGTCCCAGCTCCTCGACCGCGCGCTCGACCGCCGAGTGCGCCTGCGCCTGTTCGCTGACGTCGGCCTCGAGCGGCAGCGCCGTGCCGCCGGCGTCGGCGATCTCACCCGCCAGCTGCTCGAGCCGGTCGGCCCGCCTTGCCACCAGCGCCACCGCGGCCCCTCGCCCGGCCAGCGATCGGGCGGTCGCGGCGCCGATTCCGCTCGAGGCGCCCGTCACCACGGCGACGGTTCGATCCAGATTCCCGGAAGCGATCACCGGCGGCCTATACCCGGCCCCGGCCGGACCCACTCAGCGGGCGAAGTCGTCGGCGCCGATCAGGTCCCGGTGCAGGGCGCTGATGAAGGTGCCCGCCGACTCGCTCATGTTCGCGTGCTCCATCGAGCGCAGCTGGTCCGCCAGCTCCTGGGCGCCGAGGTCGAGCTGCTCGTCGAAGGCGTCGATCTCGACCTCGTTGTGGACGCTCTCGCCGGCCCATCCGCACTCCGGGCAGCGACGCGAGACGAGCCAGCCGCGGCGATCACCGTCCTGCTCCCAGGCCACCGGCTGCACCAGCGCCGAGCTGCAGGCGGGACAGACGTGGAGCGTCAGGTCCAAGGTCTCTTCGGGGCTGTGGTCGGCCACCTTCTCAATATCGACCTCGAGCGCGTTGCGGTGATCCGTAATTCGCCCCATTCCCGCGTCAGAAACCCCACAGCAGCGCACGAAAGTGATCCGGATGCCGAGCCACCCCGTTACCATGGGCAAGATGCCAGGAAACATTGGACTTCCAGAGATCGCGATCGTCCTCGTCATCGCCCTCCTCGTCTTCGGCCCGAAACGGCTCCCGGAGCTAGGCCAGAGCCTCGGCCGCGGCATCCGCGAGTTCAAAGGCTCGATCAGCGGCGAGAACGACAAGGACCACGAGGACGAGGACGAGGCGCCGAGCCTCCCGCAGTCGGAGTCGACCAAGGTTCACGGCGACCCGGCCGACGCGGAGATCGTCCGCAACAAGACCAGCTAGGGCGGCGCCAGGATGGCCCGTCGCGTCAGGGCGGTCTCCCACGAAGATCGCCTCACCCTCGTAGAGCACCTGGACGAGCTGCGGACCCGGCTGCTCGTCTGCCTCGCCGCCCTCGCCGCCGCCCTCGCGATCTGCTTCTGGCAGAACCACCTGCTGCTGGAAATCGCCCAGGGCCCGCTGCCGTCCGACCACGACCAGCTGCTCACCCTCGGCCCCACCGAGCCCTTCACGACCACCCTCACCGTCTCCGCCTACGGCGCCCTGATCCTCTCGCTGCCGATCGTCCTCTGGCAGCTCTACGCCTACGTGCTCCCCGCCTTCAGCCAGACCGAGCGGCGGGTGATCCTGCCGATCCTGCTCCTCTTCCCGTTCCTCTTCATCGCCGGCATCGCCTTCGCCTACTTCGTCGTGATGCCGGCCGCGCTCAACTTCCTCCTCGACTTCAACGACGGCCAGTTCAACATCCAGCTGCGCGCGCGCGACTACTACAGCTTCTTCTCGATGACCGAGCTCGCCTGCGGGCTGATCTTCCAGCTGCCGCTGGCGATCATCGCCGTCACCCGGCTGGGGATCGTGCGGGTCGAGCAGCTCACCCAGAACCGCCGCTACGCCTATCTGGTGATTGCGATCGTCGCCGCCGCGCTGCCTGGAGTGGACCCGGTGACCATGCTCATCGAGATGGTTCCGCTGCTTGTTCTGTATGAGCTGAGTATCCTCCTCGCTCGGGTCCTGGGACGTCCGGGACACAGCGGAGGCGTGGCGCAGCCCTCTCCGCAGGAGTAGAGGGAGAGACGGAGTGGCTTCAGGCAAGCAAGAGCACAAGATGCTGTTCGACCTGCGAAGCGGTCGCCGCCGCGGCCTGGTCAAGGTCGTCTACGGCGTCCTCGCGGTCCTGATGGGCGCCAGCCTCTTCCTCACCGTCGGCCCGGTCAACATCGGCGAAATCTTCGGCAACAGCAGCGGCAGCTCGACCGACGCCGCCCAGATCTACGAAGAACAGGCCGAACGGCTCGAAGTCAAACTGAAGAAAGATCCGGAAAACCCGGACCTGCTGGCGTCGCTCACCCGCGCCAACATCAACGCCGGCAACGCCGGGGTGACCCAAAACGAACAGACCGGCGAAAACTCGGTCTCGACCGAGGCCTTGGAGTCCTACCAGAAGGCCGACCAGGCCTGGACCGAATACCTGGACGCCACGAAGGAACCGAGCCCCGGCCTCGCCCAGGTGGTGGCGCCGATGCTGTTCCAGCTGGCCGAAATCGCGACCAGCTACCCGGAGGCCGAAACGCGGCTGGGGGCCGCGACCGAAGCGCAGAAGATCTCCACCGAAGCCCGGCCGACCCTGAACTCCCTCGCCACCCTCGCCCGCTACACCTACCTCACGGGAGACTTCAAGGCAGCCGAAAAGCTTCGCGCGGAAGCTCTGCAGAAGGCGAACAGCAAATCCGAACGCGAAGCCATCGAAAATTTCCTCGATGAATCGGAGAAAGTCGCCCACACCTTCGTGAAAAGCGCGAAGGCCGCGGAAAAGGCCGAAAAAGCCAACGGGGGCAAACCCTCCGAAAGCCTGGAAAACCCGCTCAGCGGCGGTGGCTTGACCGGCGGCGGGCTGGGCGAATAGCGGCGGGCGGCTGCGCCCTGCTGCGATGGGCCGTGTAGGGCTCGAACCTACGACCTTGAGATTAAGAGTCTCCTGCTCTACCAACTGAGCTAACGGCCCGGGGACGGGCAAGTATAGGAAGGTCGGCTGCTCGGGGTGGGCCAGCTGGCGCTATTTGGAGCGGCAGTATTTTTCGACCGAGCCGTCGATGATCGTGCCGTCTTCGAAGCTGAAGCGGCCGTGGGTCTGGAGGATGTTGTCGCTGCAGCGGGCGGAGACGTAGCTGCGGCGGCTGCCGGCAGCGCCGTAGCGGCGGCCGATCTGGACGTCGAGATGGGTGATCGCCCCGAAGCCGGCGGCGATCGGAGGGAGGTCGATGCGGGCGCGGTAGCGGAAGCCGCCGCGGCGCCTTTCGATCGGGACGACGATCGCGTAGGTCTGGGTGCCGGGGACCGTGGTGCGGGCGTGGAGGACGGCGGTCGGGAGCCCGTCCTGTCGCGGGCCGTTGAAGATCGTCA
>DATMBY010000050.1:0-3405 GCA_035558995.1 Solirubrobacterales bacterium | reverse complement strand
CTTCCTCAGAGATGGTCCCCCCTACCGTGCCACCCGCGGGAGAGTCCGCACCTCAGGACGACCCTGCTTCAGCGGAAGAGGAAGAGGCCGAGGGTGAGCCGTCCAGCAATCCCGCCCCTCCAGCGGGTGGCGCGGATTTGGGGGACCATCCCGAGCAGCAACTGCAGCGCAGGGATGGTGGTACCAAATCGGAGACAGGACCCGCCGGCCAGGACGCCTTGTCCCTAGAGGAGATCCAGCGGCTTTGGCCAGCCGTCCTCCAGAAGCTGGGGGAGACCGCTCCGGCTCTGGCGAGCGCTCTCGAGGGTGCCCGCCCCGTCAGCTTCGGCGATAGCGGGCTTGAGGTGGGGTTCCCTGCGGATATGAAGTTCTTGAAAAAGAACGTGGACAGCCCGGAGAAGCGCGACACCGTTGCGGCGGCGTTTGCTGCGGTGACGGGGACGGGGCTGCGCCCCACTTACGTGCTGCTGGAGGGAGAGGCGCCGCCGGATACGCCGGCGCCGGGCAGCGGGGAGATCGACGAGGATCAAATCCTGAAAACGCTGGAAAGCGAGTTCGACGCGGAGGAGGTCAGTTAGGTGGCACGTGGAGGCGGTCCCGGAGGGTTTGACATTCAGGGCCTGATGAAACAGGCCCAGCAGATGCAGGCCGAGATGCTGGAGGCGCAGGAGAAACTGAAAGACGAGGTCGTCGAGGCGAGCGCCGGCGGCGGCATGGTCAAGGTGAAGATGGGTGGCGACCTGACCCTGCGGGAGATCGCCATCGATCCCGAGGCGATCGATCCCGAGGAGGCGGAGCTGCTCCAGGAGATGGTCCAGGCCGCGGTCAACGAGGGCCTGCGCGCCGCCCAGGAGCTGGCCAGCTCGAAGATGGGCGGCATCGCCGGCGGCGACATGGGCGGCCTCGGCGGGATGCTGGGCGGTTGAGCGAGGGCCCGGCACCGCTGGCGCGCCTGGTCGCCGAGCTCTCGCGGTTGCCGGGGATCGGCCAGCGGACCGCGCAGCGGCTCGCCTTCCACCTCCTGCGCGCGCCCGACGAAGAGGCCTTCGCCCTCGGCGACGCGATCCGCGAAGTCAAGGAGAAGGTCGGCCTCTGCGAGGAGTGCTTCAACCTCGCCGAGGGCCCGCTCTGCCGGATCTGCGCCGACCAGAACCGCGACCGGGCGACGATCTGCGTGGTCGAGGAGCCGGCCGACGTGATCCCGATCGAGCGCACCCACGAATACCGCGGCCTCTACCACGTGCTCGGGGGAGCGCTCTCCCCGATCGACGGCGTCGACGCCGAAGACCTTAAGATCGGCGAGCTGAGGCGGCGGGTCGAACGCGGCGGCATCGCTGAGGTGGTGCTGGCAACCAACCCGACCACCACCGGCGAGGCGACCGCCCTCCACATCGCCGACATGCTGCGCGGGCAGGTGACGGTGACCCGGCTCGCCAGCGGCCTCCCGGTCGGCGCCGACCTCGAGCACGCCGACGAGGTGACGCTGGGGAAGGCGCTCGCGGGCCGAAGAAGCCTGGAATAAGCGGCACCGGACATCCGTCCTGGACGACCGTCGAGCCGCAAATAGCGGCTTTTCGAAGATCCGGCGTCCGCCGCTTACGCCAAGGTCACTCCGTGGCCGACCAGTCGGGATTAAGACGCCGCAGGGAAGATGGTTCGCCGGGGGGCCGCGTCGCCCTCAAGGTGTCGGAGCTGCAGGCCGATCTTCTAGGCACCTTGCACGAGGAGCTTGGAACCAGTGGAGAGGATTTCGCGCGAGCAGCCCAGCGACTCGCCGGCGAGTTCGGTTCGGTGACCGCGGCTGCCGTGGATGCCGCGAACGGCGGCGGTCAGCGCGGAACCGCCCTGCGGAGCAGCAACGGCGAGGGCTCACCGGGCGTGCCCCTCGACAGCGCCTCCGGCTCGGTCGAGGAGCAGATCGAAGAACTTCCCAGCCTCTACCGCCCCGGCCACATGCGCCGGCGCCTCGAGCAGCTGCTGGAGACGAACCGCCGCTACGGGCACCCTTTCGGCCTCGCCGTCTTCGACGCCTCCGGGCCCGGCATCCGTCCGGGCGACGTCGCCGGGGGTCAGGAGACGGTGCTCTCGATCGTCGGCGCTGCCCTCCGCGACAGCATCCGCATCGTCGACGAAGCCTTCCGCCTCGAGGAGGACGCGCTCTGCGTCCTCGCCCCCAACATCGGCACCGTCGAAGGGGTGCAGATGTGCGAGCGGCTGCTCGGGGCGCTCGACGACCTCGAGCGGGCGGGTGGCCTGCGGATCTCGATCTCGGCCGGGGTCGTCGCCTGCCCCGACCACGGGGCCGACGCCGAAGAACTTCTGCACAAAGCGGACGCCGCGATGTGGCGGGCACGCGCGGTTGGACAGCCCGTCGGCGTCGGCGCCTTGCAAGATCGCTAACAGTTCCTGCGAAATTTGCCGATAACCGGTGTAAACCCGGGAATTCGGTGGGAGAATCTTCATCCGCTGTCGAATAGACGCGCAGTCCACCCGTTCGAACTCTCAAACTAATGCCAGGAATCCGCACCAACGCCGCCGCCGAAGTCCTTGGCGTGAGCCCCAACACCCTGCGCAGCTGGGAGCGCCGCTACGGCTACCCGACGCCGAAGCGCACCCAGGGCAACCACCGCAACTACGAGCTGGTGGAGCTGCAGGCGCTGCGCGACGCCCTGGCGGAGACCGGCAACATCTCATCGGCGATCGAGCTGGCGCGCCAGCGTCAGGCAGCACCGGCCAGCGACGACAGCCTGTTCGCCGCTTTCGAGAGCTTCGACGAGGGTGCCGCCGACCGCGCGGTCGAGGAGAGCCTCGCTCTGCGCTCGCTCGAGCGCACGGTCGAGGAGCTGCTGCTGCCGGCGATCGACAAGCTCGCCGCCGACCCCGATCGCGAGGCCGAGCTCGAGTTTGCCGCCCGTTGGGCGACCGGTTGGCTGCACGGCGCCCGTCGCCTCGCTTCCGTCGCCGCGCGCCCGGCGGGGATCCTGCTGCTCGATTCCAGCCACGGCCAGGACGCCGAGGAGGTCTACACCCAGGCCCTCGACCTCGCCCTGCGCCGCGCCGGCTTCCGAGTTCTCGTCCTCTCCAACGAGCTCGGCGACGAGAGGCTCGGCCGCGCCCTCGGCGCTCTCGACCCCACCGCGATCGTCCTTTGCGGCCCCGGCGCCGACACCCAGAGCGCCGTCAAGCTGGTCCGCAAGATCCGCGAGCTCGGCTTCGTCGCCCCGCTCTACGGCTTCCGCGCCGACGGCCTGATCGGCGCCGCGGTCCCCTCGGCGGGCAGCGCCCCCAGCGAAGTCACGGGGATGCTCAACTCAGACTTGCGCCGCCGCGCCACCCAAGCTTTCGCTTAGAGCGTTGATGTGGGGGAGGGTGCCTGTGGGGGTCTCCCAGGCACCACTCGCCGAT
>DATMBY010000049.1:0-2048 GCA_035558995.1 Solirubrobacterales bacterium | reverse complement strand
TTGACGAGGTAGTTGGCGCACTCGGTTGGGGCGAAGCAGTTGAGCAGCTGGCCGATGACGGTCCACAAGCCGTGGACGGTGCGCTGGGCGGCTTTGCGCAGCAGCGCCTTGAGCTTGGCGAACGCCTGCTCGATCGGGTTGAAGTCCGGGGAGTAGGTAGCGTCCAGACTCTTTCGCACTTTCGCTCATGCGATGGCGGCTCCGTAGGCTTCGTTTTGCGCCGCATGGAGCGGCACCATGTTCATGTACTTGCGGGTCGACCACTGGGTGCCGGCGATGTGCCGGAGCCTGGCTGCAGCGAGGTTTAGGCAAGACTGGCCATCGGGAAACGCCCCGACCACGCGGGTTCGCCGCCGGATTTCGCGCATGATGCGCTCGAGCGGGTTGTTGGTTCTCAGCTTGATCCAGTGGCAGTCTGGGAAAGCGTAATAGGTCAGGGTCTCCGAGACGTGCGCGTCGACGAGGTCCGCAGCGCGCCCCATACGCTGGCGGCGGAGCTCGTCGACGACCGCCGAGGCCTTGGCCTCGGCGGTTTCCCGGGTCTCCTGGGCGTGGATCGCCTTGAGCATGTGGCTGACCTCGCGGACCTTCATTGCCGGCACGTGGCTGAAGACGTTGCGGTAGAAATGCACGACGCAGCGTTGCCACCGGGCATCCGGCAGGTACTCGGCGGCGCTCTCGACAAGGCCCCGACAAGCGTCAGAGACAATCAGCTCCACGTCTCGCAGCCCGCGGTCCACGAGGTGCCGCAGGAACGCTGACCAGCCGGACTTGTCTTCCTTGGCGCCCTCGCAGATTCCGAGGATCTCCCTGTATCCCTCTGCGTTGACGCCGATCGCCACCAGCAGCGAGACGTTGCGCACCTCGCCGGCCCAGGTGCGCTTCATCACGATGCCGTCGAGGAAGACGTACGGGTGCGCGCCCTCGATCGGCCGGTTCCGCCACGCCTCGATCTTGGCGTAGATCTTCTTGTTGAGATTGGAGACCGTGCTCGGGCTGACCCGGGTGCCCCAGAGCGCCTCGGTGATGTCATCCACCCGCCGCACCGAGACGCCGGCGAGATACATCTCGATCAGCGCCTCCTCGACCGAACTCTCCCGCCGCCGGTAGCGCTCGATGATTGCCGTCTCGAAGGTCTGGCGCCGCAGCTTCGGGATCTTCAGGCTGACCTGGCCGGCGCGCGTGTCCAGCGGTCGTTCATAGCTGCCGGCGCGCGTGTCCTTCCGCGCCTCGCTGCGCTCGTAGCGGCCGGCGCCGCATAGCTGGTCCGCTTCGGCGTCCAGCATCGCATTCAGGGCCTCCTCGACGGTCCCGCGAACCATCTCGCCGAGGTGATCCCTGATCCGAGCCTCATCGATCTGGATCACCTGGCCCATCGGTTTCGTCTCTGGCTTCTCGTCCATCCCAAGCTCCTCTCAGCTATCCTGAAAGGAGCCGCCTCGCCCGGCAATGTGCGAAAGATCCTGTACGTCATCCCGCTTCTTCGTCCGCACCTGCAGGCCCCGCTCGGTGTAGAGCCGGTAGGTTCGCTTGCGGTTCGCCACCAGCCCCTCCCGGCGCAGCATCGCGTGCAGCCGGAGATAGCCATAGCGGCGGTTCTCCGAGGCCAGCTCCTTCAGGCGTGCGCTTCGATAACAACAAGTACTCGGTGATGGCGAACGCCGTCGGCCGTCCGGTCGTCCCGGACGTCCCGTGAATGTGGTGCACGTCGCGCTCGGGGATGCACAGGTAGTCGCCGAACGGCGGCACGCGCGATTGCGCCTCGCGCAGGTGCTTCTTCGTGACGACCGGCACCTTCGCCTCGAAATCCTCGAGCGAGCGCAGGTGATCGGGATGAAAGCCCGCCTCGTCCCAGTGCCGGCGATAGAACGGCGACGTGTCCCACGCGTAGCGCGTCAGCTGCTGCAGCCGGCCGAGGATCGCGGCATCGCGCTCGGCGGCTGGCATCGTCTCGCGTTTCGGAAACCAGTATCGCGACTGCGCGGGCGGCAGATATTCGGGATCGAATCGCGGCGGAAACGACCAGTCTTCCATGAGGCGGACCTGGC
>DATMBY010000048.1:0-2171 GCA_035558995.1 Solirubrobacterales bacterium | reverse complement strand
GGCGGCGCGGGCGGCCTCGATCACGCGCTCGACCTCGGCGTCGCCGAGCTCGGCGAAGAGCGGCAGCCGCACCAGCCGTCCCGCCATCTCCTCGGTGTGGCCGAGCGGGCCCTCGACGCGGCCGAAGCGCTCCCCGGCCGGGGAGCTGTGGAGGGGGACGAAGTGGAAGACGGTCGCGATCCCTTGTTCGCGCAGGCGGGCGATGAAGGTGGAGCGAACCTCCTCGCTCGGCAGCACCAGGTAGTAGACGTGGCCGTTGTGGAGGCTGCCCGGCGGCGTAGCCGGCCGCTGCGCCCGGCCCTCGCGCTCGAGCCTCTCGAAGGCGGCGTGGTAGCGGTCCCAGATCGCCCGCCGCCGCGCCGTCACCTCCGCGGCGGCCTCCAGCTGGGCGAGGAGGAAGGCGGCGGTGAGGTCGCTGGCGCCGAAGGAGGAGCCGACGTCGACCCAGGTGTAGCGGTCGACCTCGCCGCGGATGAACTGCGAGCGGTTGGTGCCCTTGTCCCAGATCACCTGCGCCCGCTCGGCCAGGGCCGGGTCGTTGACCAGCAGGACCCCGCCCTCGCCGCAGGTCACGTTCTTGGTCTCGTGGAAGCTGATCGCGCCGAGGTCGCCGATCGTCCCCAGCGCCCGCCCGTCCTGCTCGGCCAGGAGGCAGTGGGCGGCGTCCTCGACCAGGGTCAGCTCGTGCGAGGCGGCGATCTCCCCCAGCCGCTCCATCTCGCAGGCGACGCCGCCGTAGTGGACGGCGACGACCGCCTTCGTCCGCTCACCCACCGCCGCCGCCACCCGCTCGGGGTCGACGTTCAGGGTCGTCGGATCGATCTCGACGAAGACCGGGGTCGCCCCCTGCCGCACCACCGCCGTCGCCATCGTCGGATAGCCGAACGAGGGCATGATCGCCTCGTCCCCCGGCCCCAGCTCCGCCAGCATCATCGCCGCCTCCAGCGCCCCCGTCGCCGAGTGCGAAAGCAGCGCCAGCGGCGACCCGGTCGCCTCCCGCAGCCACTCCTGGCAGCGCCGCGTGAACTCACCGCCGCCGGCCAGGTCGCGCGCCGCGATCGCCTGCTCCAGGTAGCCCAGCTCCCGGCCGGAGACGAAGGGGCGGTTGAAGGGGATCGGCACCCCTAGGCCAGGGTCGGCCACGGCAGGTCCCCGCCCTTCTGCAGCACGGTTGCCCGTAGTTCGGCGTCAGCGTTCGCGTCGTCCGGGACGCGAATGAGAAAGCGCTCGGTTGGCAGACTGAGAATTACGTCGGGACGCTCCTGCTCGAGGATGCCACTCGCAAACATGCTCGTATGCACGAAGACCAGCCGCTGGAAGGTCTCTTTCAGGAACGGGAGCATGAACGGGGTGAAGGACTCGCCGAAAACCACGCACCGCGGGCCGGGCAGATCTCGTTCGAAGCACAAGACCCGCCCGTGGTTAGTGACGCCATTGTCGGAAGTGAGATGTCCCCGCTGCCCCTTCAGGAGGACTCCGATCGTGGCGCCGGCGAGAGGTTCGGGACGGACCTTGCTGCCCAGATCCCCCTCGGTGCGACCGTCCACCCAACTGATGTCGGCCTCGCTCAGTGGCTCCAGATCGATTCCTTGCGTCCTCGCTGCCTGGCAAAAAGTCAGGTAGGCGACATAGGCCCCCCGGTAGTGCCAATGGGTATCGGTCTTCGGATACACGTCGAAGACACGCTTGGCCGCTGATAGCTCTTCAAGCGGATACAGAACAGGGGCTGACACGTCAGCGGCGATCTCGAGGAATTCATGCACCGGGCGCCGGGTAACGGGAGCGATCCCCTGGGGGAGGAACTCGGGGTACACCGACTCCTTGTCCGGCGCGATCACACATGCCCAGACGGCACCGAGTCGCTCGCTCTCCCTCATCCGGCCTTCGAGGACAGCTCCCCATTCCTCTAGCTGCTCCCTCTCGAACCTGACCTTTCCGGTGTGCTGCCCGAGGATGTCATTGGAGTCCCGGCGCAGGTACAGCCAGCCCTCCTCACCGAACATGACTTTTTCGCTTTCGCGGTCCTCCGTTTCGACGGTCCAGCCCGCGCCGCCGGTCTCGGGTCCACCCCCTTTGGGCTTGCAGGAGATGGTCGCGAGTTCGGCCTTGACGCCGTCATCGAAGGCAACCAGAACTTGGATCTTGCTCGCGAGCCCTTGCGGGCGGAGCGT
>DATMBY010000047.1:0-2174 GCA_035558995.1 Solirubrobacterales bacterium | reverse complement strand
TCTTCGTCGACCCGCTCTCGATCTTCATGGTCCTCGTCGTCAGCGGCGTCTCGACCCTGATCCACCTCTACTCCTACGGCTACATGCAGTCCGACGAGGGCTACCACCGCTTCTTCAGCTACCTCAACTTCTTCGTCTTCTCGATGCTGCTGCTCGTCCTTGCCGGCAACTTCGTCCTGCTGATCGTCGGCTGGGCCTTCGTCGGCTTCGCCTCCTACGCGCTGATCAGCTTCTGGTACCGGCGCGAGACGGCGACGCGGGCGGGGATGAAGGCCTTCGTGATCAACGTCGTCGGCGACATCGGCCTCGTCCTCGCCGCCTTCCTGATCTTCCGCGAACTCGGAAGCTTCGACTACGGGACGGTGTTCGAGAAAGCGCCGCAGGCCTTCACCACGAACGAGTGGTCGATCACCGCGATCTGCCTGCTGCTCCTCGTCGGCGCCTTCGCCAAGTCCGCGCAGCTGCCGCTCCACACCTGGCTGCCGGACGCGATGGAGGGACCGACGCCGGTCTCCTCGCTGATCCACGCGGCGACGATGGTCACCGCCGGCGTCTACCTGATCGCCCGGACCCACGTCCTCTTCGAACTCGCCCCCACCGCCGCCGACATCGCCGCCTTCACCGGCCTGGCGACGCTCCTGGTAGCGGCGACGATGGCGCTGGTGATGACCGACCTGAAGCGGGCGATCGCCTACTCGACGATGAGCCAGATCGGCTACATGATCATGGGCGTCTCGATCGGCGCCTACAGCGCCGGCATGTTCCACCTGATGACCCACGCCTTCTTCAAGGCGCTGCTGTTCATGGCCGCCGGCTCGATCATCGCCGCGATGGCCAACGACCAGAACATCGACCGCATGTCCGGCTTCGGCAGGGCGATGCGGTTCACCTCGTTCACCTTCGTCTGCGGCGCCCTCGCCCTCGCCGCCTTCCCCGGCAGCTCCGGCTTCTTCTCCAAGGACGAGATCCTCGCCTACGCCGCGGCGCGCGGCGGCATGTACCTGATCTTCACCGTGCTCGGCTACGGCGGGGCCCTGCTGACCGCGGTCTACAGCTTCCGCCTCGTCTTCCGGGTCCTGCACGGAGAGCCGTGCGGCGAGGCGCGGGAGCTGATCGAGACCGGCCACGTCGCCCACGAGGCGCCGAAGAACCCGGCGACCGGCGAGCCGGAGGACACCGACGTCGGCTTCCCCGGACCCGAGCACCACATCGCCGAGCAGTCGGCGCCGATGCGGGTGGCGATGGGCGTCCTCGCCTTCGGCGCGCTCTTCGCCGGCCTGATCCAGATCCCCGGAGTCGACGACGTCGTCACCGGGTTCCTCGACCCGGTCTGGGAGGGCTCGCCGCTGGCGGCGATCGAGCCCTCGACTTTGGCCGACTGGGAGGGCCTCGGGATCGGCGGCGTCATCGCCCTGCTCGGGATCGGCATCGCCTACGTCCTCTACGTGGCGAGGCCCGAGCTGCCGCGCCGGCTCGAAACCAGCCTGCGGCCGCTGCACACCCTCTTCGCCAACAAGTGGTACTTCGACGAGGCGATCGACTTCCTCGTCGTCCGTCCGGCGCTGGCGATCGGCCGCTTCGCCAATCGCGTCTTCGAGCGCTTCGTCGTCGACGGCCTCGTCAGCGGCACCGAGGGCGGGGTGCGCGGCGCCGGCGGCGTCGTCCGCGCCGTCCAGAACGGGTTCGTCCGCAGCTACGCGCTGCTGCTGATCGCCGGCTTCGCCGGGCTCGCCCTCTACTTCCTGCTGAGCAGCTCATGAGCAGCGCGATCCTCTGGGCACCGCTCGCCTTCGGCCTCGTCGGCCTCTTCCTCCCTTCCCGGGCGGTCGGCTGGTGGGCGACGCTGGGGGCCGTGGTGACGCTGGGGCTGGCGGTCGCCGCCGCGCTCGGCTTCGAAAGCGGCAGCTCGGTCCTGCAGTACGCGGTCGACGAGTCCTGGATCTCCGGGCTGGGCGTCGACTACAGCCTCGGGATCGACGGCCTCAACCTCTTCCTGATCCTGCTCACCGCGGTGCTCTGGGTCGGCGGCGTCGCCTTCGCCGCCTTCCGCGAACAGGAGCGGCCGAAGGCCTTCTACTTCCTGATGCTGGTCGCAGAGACGGCCACGCTCGGCGCCTTCCTCGCCCAGGACCTGCTGCTCTTCGTCCTCTTCTTCGACCTGATGCTGGTGCCGT
>DATMBY010000046.1:0-9263 GCA_035558995.1 Solirubrobacterales bacterium | reverse complement strand
CCGCGCCTGGATCGGCAGCGCCCTGAAGATCAAGCCGATCCTCACCCTCGAAGAGGAGATCACCCCGATCGAGCGCGTCCGCACCCGCGCCCGCTCGCTCGAGCGGCTGCGCGACTACATGCGCCAGCGGCACGACTCCGGCGCCGACGGCTGGGTCGTCCAGTACATCCAGGACAAAGAGACCGCCGACGTGATGATCGAAGACTGCTACGAGATCTTCGGCTGCGAGCCCGCCTTCATCTCCGAGGTCGGCCCTGTTCTGGGCGCCCACGTGGGCCCCGGCCTGCTCGGCGTCGGCTCGGTCCACACCGAGCTGATCGTTTAAGCGCTAGCGGTTCTTGCGGCGGCGCAGCATTGCGCGCGCTCCGATGAAGAAGCCGACGGCCGCGGCGCCGACGATCAGCTGCTGTTTGTGGTCCTCGGCCTGGCGGCGCCAGTCGGTCAGTTCGTTGACGCGGCCGCGCAGGGCGTCGACCGAGGTGCCGAGCTGGCGGCGCTTGAGGTCGATGTCGCGGCGGATCTCGGCCGGGGAGCGGCCGGGGGCACCGGTGGTCACTTGACCTCCCTTTCCAGCATCTCCTTGGTCAGCTTCGCCTCTTCGATCGCCTGCTCGGGCACCGGTGGCGCCCCCGCTTTCAATGCTTTCGAGGCGATCCAGCCGGCCAGGGCGGCGAGCAGGAGGAAGATCGCGGCGGTGACGAAGTAGCCGGCCCAGATGTTGCCGCTGAAGAGTTCTTCGCCCAGCACCCAGGCGATCCCGTGGAGGATCATGATCAGCGCCAGAAAGGCGAAGGCGCCGGCGGCGATGCCGATCCCCGCCCCGCGGGCGAGCTTGCTGACTTTCTCGGAGACCTCCGCCTTGGCAAGCTCGATCTCCTCGCGGACCAGCGTCGAGGCGTTCTCGGAGACCTCGACGACGAGGTCGGCGATCGAGCGCTGCTCGGGCGGGGGCGGCGGTCCCTGGGGCGGGATCGGGGGTGGGTTGACGGGTGGCTCCTGCATGGCTGGCTCCTACTCGGGCGGATCCTCGTTGTAGATACGGCGGTAGATCAGCGAGGCGGCGCGGGCGGCGACGATGCTCGCGAGCGCGCCGGTCCCGGCAAGGATGCCGCTCCAGACGAGACGTTTGACCAGCTCGTTGTCCACTAGCTCAAGTCCTTCCCCATGCGAGTTGAGGAGTAAACCCTATCCGCGGGGCTCGAGGCCGTCGCAGATGGTGGTGACAAGAAGATCCCGCGCCTGGTCGAAGTCTGCGTCCGAGGCCGGGATCGTGCCGAAGATCCAGCCGGAGAGCAGCTGCTCGATCGCTCCGTAGAAGGCCATCGAGGCGAACATCGGCGCCACGTCGCCGCGGAAGGCGCCGCTGGCCTGGCCGTCGGCGACGATCTTGGCGATCGACTCGTAGGCGCGCTGGATCTGCTCGAGGTGGGTCTTGCCGAAGGAGTTCGCCGCCCGCGTGACCTCGACGATGATCACCTTCATCAGCTCCGGGTCGTGGCGGTAGGAGTCGAAGATGAAGGTCGCCACCGCGCCCAGCTTCTGGCGCGGGCTGGCGGCGGTCTTGTCGGCCTCGTCGATCGCCGCCAGCAGCAGCGACCAGCGCTCGACGAAGAGTTCGTTCAGGACCTCGTCCTTGGATTTGAAGTAGTGGTAGACGAGCCCGTAGGCGACCCCGGCCTCGTCGGCGATGTCGGAAACTCGGGTCGCGTGGAAGCCCTGGCGGGCGAAGACGCGGATCGCGGCGTCGAGGATCAGGCGTCGTTTGTCGGCGGGCGGTGCCTGCGCCATCAGCCGCGGTCCTTCGTCGGATGCGGCCAGGCGTAGGCCCCCGGCTGGCGGTTGGCGAGCGAGGGCAGCTGCTCGCGCACCCGCTCCAGGGCGGCGAAGTCGAGCTCGGCGGCGACGAAGCACTCCTCGTCGGGGGCGGTGGCGAGGACGACTCCCCAGGGGTCGACGATCAGCGAGCGGCCGAAGGAGCTGTAGTGCGGCGGCGCCTCGCCGACCTGGTTCGGGGCGAGGACGAAGAGCTGGTTCTCGATCGCCCGCGCCCGCAGCAGCACTTCCCAGTGGTCGCGGCCGGTGGCGAGGGTGAAGGCCGAGGGAACGGCGATCAGCCGCGCGCCCCGCAGGGCGAGGATGCGGAAGAGCTCGGGGAAGCGGAGGTCGTAACAGACGGTGAGGCCGGCGGTGAGCTCACCGGCCTGGGCGACGACCGGTTCGGCACCGGGCCGCTCGAACTCCGACTCGCGGTAGGAGACGCCGCCGGCGTCGACGTCGAACATGTGGATCTTGCGGTAGACGGCTACGTCCTCGCCCTGGGGATCGATCAGGACCGAGGTGTTCGAGGCCTTCTCCCCCTCGCCGCCGCGCTCGGAGATGCTGCCGGCGAGCAGGTGGATGCCGAGGTCGCGCGCCCAGCCGCGGGCGGCGCCGAGGCTGGGGCCGTCGAGCGGCTCGGCTCCGGCGACGAGTTCCTCCCCGCCGCCAAGCAGGTTCCACTTCTCCGGCAGAGCGACGAATTCGGCCCCGTCAGCGGCAGCCGCGCGCACCAGGCGCTCGGCCGTCGCCAGGTTCCTGTCCTTGTCCCCGTTGGAGTTCAGCTGTACAGCAGCTGCGCGCACGCGTGCCCTTCGTTGATTGACCAGTCAATCGACCCAAGTATATGTACGGCTCAGGAGGCTTGACCAAGCAGATCAAGGAACTCGCGCGGCGCTCACACCCCCGCCTACGGCAGGGGGTCGCGTGGCGTGCTTGGCACGCGAGCGACCGAGGACGCCGAGATGCGCCGGTCAGAGGTTCAACTGGCGGGCGACGATGCGGTCGAGGAGGCGCGTCGGGATGAAAGGCTGGATCCGGGCCTGGATCTGGGCGTCGAGGCCGACCAGGTAGCGCGTCTTCGGACGGCTCGATTCGAGCGCGTGGGCGATCGCCTTCGCCACCTTCTCCGGTGGGATCCCCCGTTCGGCGGTGTCTTCGATCACCTTCTTGAACTTCTCCAGCGCGGCGCCGTAGAGCAGGTTCGTCTGCGGCGACTTCGCTTCGATCTCCTCCGCCTTGTCCTGACCGCGTCCCCAGATCGGGGTGTCGATCGAGCCCGGCTCGATGATCGCCACCTCGATCCCCCAGGGGCGCAGCTCCTGGCGGAAGACGTCGCCGATCGCCTCGGTCGCGAACTTGGAGGCGTGGTAGGGCCCGCCGAAGGGAAAGGCGATGCGACCGCCGATCGAGGCGAGGAACACGATCCGGCCTTCGGCCTTGCGGATCTGCGGCAGCATCGCCTGCGTAACTGCCACGTAGGCGACGAGATTGACCTCGAGCTGGTGGCGCAGGTCCTCCAGCGGGATCGTCTCCAGCGGCCCCGGCACGGCGACCCCGGCGTTGTTGACGAGCCCGTCGAGCCCGTCCGGGCGCTCGCGGTCGATCTGCTCGGCTGCGGCGGCGATCTGCCCGGGGTCGGTGACGTCGAGGATGAGCGGCGTCAGCCGCTCGGATCCCTCCCCCCGCAGGCTCTCCCCGTCCTCGGGCTTGCGAACGCCGGCGAAGACCCGCCAGCCGGAGCCGTCAAGGCGCAGCGCGGTGGCGCGGCCGATCCCGGTCGAAGCTCCCGTGACGAGGACCGTACGCATCGCACTGAGGCTACAGAGGCAACGGCGTAACCTTTGTGCTGTCGTGCACGAGACCAGCAAGGACGAGGCAGAGCGCAAGCAGGTCACCGTCCTGTTCGCCGACGTCAGCGGCTCGATGGACCTCGCCGAGCAGGAGGATCCCGAGGAGTGGCGCAAGATCATGCAGCGCTTCTTCTCGATCCTCGCCGACACGGTCACCCGCTTCGAGGGCACCGTCGACAAGTTCACCGGCGACGGGATCATGGCGATCTTCGGCGCCCCGGTCGCCCACGAGGACCACGCGCGCCGCGCCTGTTACGCCGCCCTGCAGATGCTCGACGACGTCGCCGAGTACGCGGCCGAGCTGCGCCGCGCCAAGGGGCTCAACTTCTCGACCCGCATCGGCATCAACTCCGGCGAGGTGGTCGCCGGGGCGATCGGCGAGGGCGGCGGCTCCTACACCGCGATCGGCCACACCGTCGGCCTCGCCCAGCGGATGGAGTCGCTGGCCGAGCCGGGCAAGGCCTACCTGACCGAACACACCGCCAAGCTCGCCCGCGGCTACCTCGACCTCCGCGACCTCGGCGAGTTCGAGATCAAGGGCGCGAGCCGGCCGGTCCAGGTCTTCGAGCTGGCGGGGGTCGGCGAGGCGCGCTCCCGCCTCGACCTCGCCCGCGAGCGCGGCTTCTCCCGCTTCGTCGGCCGCGAGCGCGAGCTGGCGCGGCTTGAGGAGGCGCTGGGCCGAGCCAAAGCCGGCGAGGCCGCCGCGGTCGGCGTCGTCGCCGAGCCGGGGATCGGCAAGAGCCGGCTCTACCTCGAGTTCCTCGAGCGCTGCCGCAGCGAGGGCGTCGAGGTCTTCCAGGCGCAGGGCCAGGCCCACGGCAAGTCGATCCCCTTCATGCCGATCCTGCAGATGCTGCGCTCCTTCTTCGGCATCGCCGACAACGAGCCCGAGCAGCAGGCGCGGGAGAAGATCGCCGGCCGCTCGCTGCTGCTCGACCCCGCCTTCGCCGAGGACCTGCCGCTGATGTTCGACTTCCTCGGCGTCCCCGACCCCGAGCGGCCGGTCCCGCAGATGAGCCCGGAGGCGCGGCAGCGCTCGCTCGCCGAAGTCCTCTGCCGCCTCGTCGGCAAGCCCTCGCGGCGGCAGACCCTGATGCTCGTCTTCGAGGACCTGCACTGGGTGGACGAGGGCAGCCAGGCGATGCTGAACGGGCTGATCGAGGGGTTCGGCGGCACGAGGACGCTCGTCCTCTTCAACTACCGCCCCGAGTACTCGCCGCCCTGGGCCGCCTCGGCCTGCTTCGAGGCGCTGGAGCTGGCGCCGCTGCGGCGCGAGGACACCCGCGAGCTGCTGCGCGACCTCGCCGGCGAGGATCCCTCGCTCGACGGGCTCGACGAGCCGATCCACGAGCGCACCGGCGGCAACCCGTTCTTCATCGAGGAGATCGTCCGCGAGCTGGCGGAGGCCGGCTACCTGGAGGGCGAGCGCGGCGCCTACCGCCTCGCCCGCCCGATCGAGGACGCCGGGGTGCCGGTGACCGTGCAGGCGGTTCTGGCGGCGCGGATCGACCGCCTCGACGCCGATTCCAAGCAGCTGCTGCAGGTCGCCTCGGTCCTCGGCAAGGAGGTGGGCGAGGAGGCGCTGGCGATGGCCGCCGGCCTTGACCCAGAAGAGATGGAGGGGGCGCTGCGGTCGCTGGTCGAGGGCGGCTTCCTCTACGAAGCCCAGCTCTACCCGGAGCGGCTATTCGCCTTCCGCCATCCGCTCACCCGCGAGGTCGCCTACGGCACCCAGCTGACCGAGCAGCGGGCGGCGACCCACGCCGCCGCGGCGCGGGCGCTGATCGAGCTGGAGGCGCCGGAGCGCTACGACGAGCTCTCGGCCCTGATCGCCGACCACCTGCGCCAGGGCGGAGAGACGCTCGAGGCGGCGCGCTGGTCGGCCCGCGCCGCCTACTGGGCCGGCCACAGCCGCCCCCACGACGCCCTCCGGCTCTGGCGCCAGGTGATGGAGCTGGTCGCCGAGCTGCCCGAGGACGAGGAGACGGCGGCGCTGGCGGTCCACTCGCGCCTGCTGCAGCTGCAGTACGCCTGGCGGATCGGGATGAGCCGGGAGGAGCAGGAGCGGCTCGCCGCCGAGGCCGAGGAGATCGCGACCCGCAACGAGGATCTGCACTCGCTGGCGCTGCTGAAGGTGGCGACCGCGGTGCGGCCCGGGCTCGAGCACTACGGCCCCGACTGGCTCGAGGCGGTGCGCGAGACGATCGCGCTGGCCGACCGCTCCGGCGACCGCCACCTGCGGGCGGCGGTGCGCGGCGCCGGTGCCTACGCCTACCTCTGCTGCGGCGATTTCGAGGGCTTCGAGCGGATCCTCGACGAGATGCTGGAGATCGTCGGCGACGACAGCAGCGTCGGCGCCAACATAGTCCTCGGCAGCCCGATCGCCTGGGGGCTGATGGGGAAGGGCATGGTGCGCCGCGAGCGACTCGAATTCGAGGAGGCCGAGGAGCTCTTCGAGCGCGCCCTGCAGAGCGCCTTGGAGGACGACGACCCGGAGACCGCGAGCTGGATCCGCAGCAACCAGGCGAGCCTGATCATCCGCCGTGACCCAGAGGCCGCGCTGGCGATCGCCCGCCGCAACGTCGAGCTGACCGACCGCCTCGGCGACGTCTTCTCCCGCAGCCTCGCGCTTTCGAACCTCGCCTGGACGCAGCTGATCGCCGAGGAATACGAGGCGGCGCTGGAATCGATCGAAGAGTCCGAGCGCCTCTACAGGGAGGCGATGGACAACGGGGGCGAGATGGAGGGCTGGCGCGGACAGCTGCGGGCGCGGGCGCTGGTCCTGGTCGGCCGCGAGGAGGAGGCGCTCGAAGTGGCCGAGGAGGCGGCCCGCGTCGCCCGCGAGCGCGGGATGCTCTGGAGCTACCCGGTGGCGATGCTGACCCTGGCGCGGGCACGGGCCGCGGCCGGTGCCGAGGGCGTCGATGAGGCCTTCGAGGAGGCCGAGCGGGTCGCCCGCGAGAGCGGGGCGACGACGCTGCTGATGGACATCGAGGAGGAGAAGGCGCAGGTCGGGCCGGGGGCTCGCGGCGTCTACTAACGACGAACCGGGGGTTTAACGCCGGCGCTCGAGCTCGGCGACCATCAGCTTCGTGTGCAGGGCCGCGATCAGGTCCTTCAGCGGCTGGGCGCCGGCTTCGAGCATCTCGACCACGCGCTCGGGCGGCACCTCGCCGGCGAGGCGTTCCATCACCACGTCGACCTCCTGCCGGGCCAGCTCCTGCAGCGCGTTTTTGTAGCGGAGGGTGTCGTAGACGGTGAAGCCGATCTGCTCGTCGTAGCCGCCGGCGCGGAAGCGGCCGATCGCCTCGATGATCGTCACGTCGGAGGGCGAGTAGCCGCGGCTGTTCGGGGTCAGCACCTCGAGCTCGGCGAGGCGGTCGAGGACCTCCTTGGGGAGGCCGTAGCGCTTGCGGACCTCGGCGGCGCTGGTGCGGGAGCGCTCGCCGGCGAGGGCGCGGTCGAGGATCTGGTCGCCGAGCTCCAGCATCGCATTGGCCCGGTCGGGGTCCTCGTCGAGGACGTTCTTGATCGCCTTCAGCGGCAGGTAGCGCTCCTCCTGCAGGCGCTTGATCAGCTTGATCCGGTCGACGAACTCGGGCGGGTAGTAGGCCATGTTGCGGCTGGTCTTGACCGGCTCCGGCAGCAGGCCCTCGCGCAGGTAGTGCTTGATCGTCGGCGCCGGCACCCCGGAGGCCTCGGCCAGCTCGCGCATCCGCAGGAGGCCATCCCCCGCCGACGGGACGATTTCCCTCCCTATAGGGGTACTTTCGTCCCGTCGGCGGTTGGTGCTGTTGGTGCTGTTGGTGCTCATGCTCGGAACTCCCCCTGCGGCGTCGCGGCGGGACCGGCGGCGGCGCCGGACTCGAGCATCGCCGCTACCTCCTCGGCGGAGTAGCCGGCCTCGCGCAGGACCTCCTCGGTGTGCTCGCCGAAGGCTGGGGCCGGGCGGGTGGGGTCGGCGGGGGTACGGGACATCTTCACCGGGTTGCCGAGCTGGCGGACCGTCCCCAGCTCGGGCTGCTCGACCTCTACCACCATCCCCCGCTCCCGCACGAGCTCGGAGTCGAGTGCCTCGTCGAGGTCGAGGACCGGCTCGATGCAGCAGTCGCGCTCGTCGTTGAAGGCCTTCCACTTGGCTCGGGTGCGGGAGCGGAAGATGGCGGCGACCTCCGCCCAGGCCTCCGATCCCGGCGACTCGAACTGCTTCTCGATCAGGTCGGGACGGTCGACGCCCTCGCAGAAGGCGGCCCAGAACTTCGGCTCCAGCGCCCCGCAGGTGACCCAGCCGTCGGCGGCCTCGTAGGGGAGGTAACAGACGATGCCGCCGGCGAGCATCTGCTCGCCGCGCCGCGGCACCTCCTCGTCGCAGAAGTAGCGGCCGGCGACCATCGCCAGCCAGGAGAGGGCGCCGTCGGCCATCGAGACGTCGACCATCTGCCCCTCGCCGGAGCGCTCGCGCTCGTGCAGCGCCGCCATCACCCCGAAGGCGGCCATCAGGGCGCCGCCGCCGAGGTCGGCGATCTGGCCGGCCGACTGCACCGGCGGGCCGTCCTTGGCGCCGGTCAGGCCGAGCAGGCCGACGAGCCCGAGGTAGTTCATGTCGTGGCCGGCGCGCTGCGCGTAGGGGCCGTCCTGGCCGTAGCCGGTGATCGCGCAGTAGACGACGCGGGGGTTCGCCTCGCGCATCCGCTCGTAGCCGACGCCGAGCTTGTCGAGGACGCCGGGGCGGAAGCCGTCGAGGACAACGTCGTGGGCGGCGACCAGGCGCAGCAGCGCCTCCCTCCCCTGCTCCTGCTTGAGGTCGAGCCGGACCGAGCGCTTGCCGCGGTTGAGCGAGAGGTAGAGCGAGGAGCGCGTCCCCAGCGCCTGCTGCTCGTCCGTGCCGTAGTAGGGCGGCGCCCAGCGGATGTAGTCGCCCATGCCGGTGTCCTCGACCTTCAGCACCTCGGCGCCGAGGTCGGCGAGCAGCAGCGAACAGAAGCCGCCCGGCAGCAGGCGGGTGAGGTCGAGGACCTTGACGTCTGAGAGGGGGAGATCCGCCATCGGGCGGTCCGCCTAGGCCGCTGCCCGTTTGGGGACGCCCAGCAGCTCCCGCGCCTCGGCGACGCCGGCGGCCCGCCGACCGACGTCTTCGGCCATCTGCCGCGCCTTCGCGATCAGGTCGCCGTTGGAGCGGCACATCTCGCCGTTCGGCAGGTAGAGGTTGTCCTCGACTCCGGCGCGGACGTTGCCGCCGAGGACCAGCGAGGAGGCGAGCAGCTTCCACTGGTCGCGGGAGATGCCGATCACCTGCCACTGGTTCGGGCCCTCCGGGCCGCCGGGGATCTGGTCGGACATCAGGGTGACGTTGCGCGGCGTCGGGCGGATGCCGCCGGTCACCCCCATCACCAGCGAGATCTGCAGCGGCGGCTCCAGCAGCCCCATGTCGACCAGCGGGTCGAGGTTGGCAACGTGGCCTTCATGTCCGAGCAGATCCCCGGCGGAGCGGAGGGCGAGAACCAGTGGCAGGTGATCGGCATCTCCCGCGACCAGTGGAAGCTGCTCGCCTCCTCGCTGGTGCTGGGCGGCAACGTCCGCGCCGGGGTCGAGGAC
>DATMBY010000045.1:0-4976 GCA_035558995.1 Solirubrobacterales bacterium | reverse complement strand
CAGCCACGTGACGGTCAACGAGATGCCGCGGATGAGCCTGCGGCTCGAGCTCGACGTCCCCGGGCACGGCAGGCGCGAGGCGAAGCGGCGGGAGATCATGCCCGTCTTCGCCGCCACCCGGATGGAGCCCGGGCTGGTCCTGCCGGTCTACGCCAACCCGAAGGACCCGAGCGAGTTCGTCCTCGTCTGGTGAGTTGAGAGGCGTGTTCAGCGCCTCCTTCACGTTCAGCGCTGCCTTGACGTTCAGCGATTCGTTGACGTTCATACACTCCTGAGTTCGTGCCCGGATTCGAACCCGTAAATCCCAAGCAGTCCTTTCCCGAGCTGGAGGAGCGGGTGCTCGCGCGCTGGCGCGAGGAGAAGGTCTTCGAGCGCTCGCTCGCCCAGCGCGACGGGGCGCCGGTCTGGAGCTTCTACGAGGGCCCGCCGACGGCCAACGGCCGACCCGGCTCCCACCACGTCCTCGCCCGCGTCTTCAAGGACGTCTACCCGCGCTACAAGACGATGTGCGGGTACCGGGTTCCGCGCAAGGCCGGCTGGGACTGCCACGGGCTGCCGGTCGAGCTCGAGGTCGAAAAGCAGCTCGGGATCTCCTCCAAGCAGGAGATCGAGGAGTTCGGGATCGCCGAGTTCAACCAGCGCTGCCGCGAATCGGTCTTCGAGTACGTCGAGGACTGGAACAGGCTGACCGAGCGGATCGGCTTCTGGATCGACCTCGACGACCCCTACGTCACCCTCGAGGACGACTACATCGAGTCGGTCTGGTGGTCGCTGCGCCGGCTCTGGGACGACGGCCGCCTCTACGAGGGCCACAAGGTCGTCCCCTACTGCCCCCGCTGCGGCACCGCGCTGTCCTCGCACGAGGTGGCGCTGGGTTACGAGGACGTCAAAGACCCGTCCATATATGTGCGCTTTCCGCTGCTGGACGACGACGCCTCCCTGCTGGTCTGGACGACGACGCCTTGGACCCTCCCCGGCAACGTCGCCGTCGCGGTGGCGCCGGAGGTGACCTACGTGCGTGCTCGCATCGACGGCGAGGTTGTGATCCTCGCCGAGCCGCTGGTCGAGAAGGTGCTGGGGGAGGGGGCTGAGGTGGTCGATCGCTTCCCGGGCTCCGACCTCGTCGGCCGCGGCTACCGCGGCCCAGTCTTCGCCCTCTCCGACGACGGCCCCGCCAACGCCTTCCGCATCCTCCCCGGCGCCTTCGTCACCACCGACGACGGCACTGGCCTCGTCCACATCGCCCCCGCCTTCGGCGAGGACGACTACAAAGTCGCCGCCGAGAACGGCATCTTCGATCCCACCGACGCCGGCACCCTCTACAACCCGGTCGACCTCGACGGCAAATTCACCGCGCGCGTCGCCGGCTTCGAGGGCCAGTTCGTCAAGGACACCGACGTCACCAAAGCACTGATCGCCGACCTCGATTCGCGTGGGCTGCTCTTCCGCGAGCAGGTCTACGAGCACTCCTACCCGCACTGCTGGCGCTGTGGCACGCCGCTCCTCTACTACGCGAAGTCGAGCTGGTACATCGCCACCTCGCAGGCGCGGGACCAGCTGCTCGCCAACAACGAGGAGATCGGCTGGCACCCCGAGCACGTCAAGCACGGGCGCTTCGGCAAATGGCTGGAGAACAACGTCGACTGGGCGCTCTCCCGCGACCGCTACTGGGGTACGCCGCTGCCTATCTGGGAGTGCACCGCCGATGGCTGCGACGAGCGCTTCTGCGCCGGCTCGGTCGAGGACCTGCGCGAGCGCGCGCGCGGCACGGTCCCGGAGGATCTGCACCGCCCCTACATCGACGGCGTCTCGCTCGACTGCGAGCGCTGCGGCGGCGAGATGCGCCGCGTCCTCTCGGTGATCGACACCTGGTACGACAGCGGCGCGATGCCCTTCGCACAGTTCCACTACCCGTTCGAGGGCAAGGAGGAGTTCGAGGAGCGCTTCCCGGCCGACTACATCTGCGAGGCCCAGGACCAGACCCGCGGCTGGTTCTACACCCTGCTCGCCGAGTCGACCCTGCTCTTCGATACCTCGAGCTACAAGAACTGCGTCTGCCTCGGCCTCATCCTCGACCCCGAGGGGCAGAAGATGTCGAAGAGCCGCGGCAACGTCGTCGACCCCTGGGACGTGCTGAACGCCCACGGCGCCGACGCCTTCCGCTGGTACTACCTCACCGCCCAGCAGCCCTGGGCCGGCTACCGCTTCAGCGTCGACACCGTCGGCGAGTCGGTCCGCCAGTTCCTGCTCACCCTCTGGAACACCTACTCGTTCTGGGTCCTCTACGCGAACGCGGAGGAGCTGGGGCCGGCGGACTTCGATGGCGCTTTAGTGAACCAGGAGGACACTAAGGCGCCTAGCAACGACCTCGACCGTTGGGCGCTCTCGCGGTTGCAGGCGACGACCGCGACCGTGCGCGAGCGGATGGACGACTACGACTGCACCGCCGCCGGGCGGGCGATCGCCAACTACGTCGAGGAGCTATCCAACTGGTACGTGCGGCTCAGCCGCCGGCGCTTCTGGGAAGGCGACCGGGCCCCCTTCGCGACCCTGCGTCACTGCCTGCTGGAGACGGTGGCGATGCTGGCGCCGTTCATCCCCTTCCTCGCCGACGAGATCCACCGCAACCTCGCCGGCGACGGGGCCGCGCCGTCGGTCCACCTGCGCGACTTCCCGGAGGTCGACGAGACTCTCGCCGACCCCGAGCTCGAGCAGGGGATGGAGGCGGTCCGCCTCACCGTCGAGCTCGGCCGTGCGGCCCGCGCCCAGGCGAAGGCGAAGGTGCGCCAGCCGCTGCGCCGCGCCGTGATCGTCGCCAACGACGCCGAGCGGGCGGCGATCGAAGCCCGCGCCGACCTCGTCACCTCCGAGCTCAACGTCAAGGAGCTCGACTTCGTCACCGACGAGTCCGAGCTGGTCAGCTACAGCGCCAAGCCCAACTACCGCGCCCTCGGCCCCCGTTTCGGCAAGAACATGCCCCAGGTCGCCGCTGCCGTCGAGGCCCTCGACGCCGCCCACGTCGCCCAAGTCCTCGCCGAAGGCGGCGAGATCGGGATCGCGATCGATGGCACCGACCACACCCTCGGTCCCGACGACATCACCCTCGCCCTCCAGCCCCTCGAGGGCTACGAGGTGGAGGCCGAGGCCGGCCACGCCGTCGCCCTCCAGCTCGAGCTCGACGACGAACTCCGCCGCGAGGGCCTGGCCCGCGAGATCGTCCACGCCGTCCAGAACGCCCGCAAAGCCGCCGGCCTCGAGATCACCGACCGCATCGAGCTCAGCCTCGCCGGCGACCCCGACCTCCTCGCTGCCGCCCAGGCCCACCAGGACTACCTAGCGGGCGAGGTCCTAGCCACCTCCGTCTCCTACGACGGCACCGATGGCACCGCCGCAAAGATCGACGGCCGCGACCTCAGCATCGGCGTTTCTCGCGCGTAGCGGTTACGGACTTCGCCCCGCTATAGCGGGGCGAACCTCGGAGTGGTTACTCGCTCGGCTTCTCGCCGATGATGAAGTCGGCTTTGGAAGAGTCGTCGAACTTCACCCAGCAGTGATCCGGGGAGACGCCGGCCACCTCGACGAGGGCCTCTTCGATGCGTCTGGCGATCTCCGCCTTCTGCTCGTCGGAGCGGCCCTCGTACCAGTGGACGTGAACGAAGGGCATCGGGGGGGCGCCTGCCGTTAGGCGAGCGCCGGCTCCAGCTCGGCCTCGAGGCGGCGCTTCGGCATCGCCCCGACGACTTTCTTCGCGATCGCGCCGTCCTTGAAGAGGATCATCGTCGGAATCGAGAGGACTTCGTAGTTGGCCGCCGTCTGCTGGTTCTCGTCGACGTTGATCGAGACGATCTTGAGGTCGTCGCGCTCCCCGTCGATCTCCTCGAGGACAGGGTGGACGACGCGGCACGGACCGCACCAGGGCGCCCAGAAGTCGACGAGGACAGGGCCCTCGGCATCCAGCACGTCAGCTTTGAAGGTGGCGTCGGTTACGTCCGTCAATTTGCCAGTCACGATCGGTTCTCCCGGTTGCGGTTTCGCTTCAGCTCAATACTTCAGAAAGTATAGCGACACTGGTCAAGGTCGGAAAAAGGCGTTTGCCTCCCCTACCCACAAGTCCCGCGATGGTATTCCTTGGCAGGTGACGAACGCGGAGATCGCCGCCGCCCTGGAAGAGCTGGGCATCCTCTACGAGCTCGACGGGGCGGTCAAATACCGGGTCCTCGCCTACAGCACCGCCGCCAAGGCGATCCGCGAGAGCCCGGTCTCGGTCGCCGAGCTGGCGGCGCGGGGGGAGGCGACGAAGGTCCCCGGCGTCGGCAAGACGCTGGCCGAAAAGATCGACGCGCTGATCGAGACCGGTGAGATCCCGGCAGCGGTGAAGCTGAAGGCGAAGTTCCCGCCGACCCTGATCGAGGTCACCCGCGTCCCCGGCGTCGGCCCGAAAACCGCCCGCCGCCTCTTCGAGGAGCTGGAGATCTCCTCGATGGAGGACCTCAAAGCCGCGGGCGAGGAAGAAAAGATCCGCGACGTCAAAGGCCTTGGGGCGAAGGCCGAGGAGAACATCCTCGCGGCGCTCGAGCGCCTCGGCGAGCCCGGCGAGGGTCCCGGCCGCCTGCTGCTCTCGAAGGTGAAGCCGATCGCCGAGGAGCTGGCCGAGGCGATGCGCGAGCACCCGGCCGCCAACCGGGTCGAGGTCGCCGGCTCGGTCCGCCGCTGGGGGGAGACCTGCAAGGACATCGACCTGATCGCCACCGCCGAGGAGCCCGAGGCGCTGGCCGAGCACCTCGCCTCGCACCCGCTGATCGCCGCCGCCGGCACCCCCGGTCCCAACGGCGTCCGCGCCCAGACCCACAACGGCATCTCGGTCGACCTGCGGGTCGTCGCGCCCGCCGCCTTCGGCAACCTGCTGCAGCACTTCACCGGCTCCAAGGCCCACAACATGGCGCTGCGCGAGGCCGCCGTGCGCCGCGGCCTGCACG
>DATMBY010000044.1:0-6811 GCA_035558995.1 Solirubrobacterales bacterium | reverse complement strand
CCGGCCCGGATCTGATCTGCGGGGGCAGGGGCAGGGACGTCCTCTTCGGCGGTCCCGGCAAGGACGAGGTCCAGCCGGATCCGCGGCGCCGTAGGTGACCTTCCGCTAGCCTCGCCGCGTGAGGATCTCCCAGTCCCTGATCGACGAGATGGTCGCCCACGCGCGTGAGGACCTGCCGGACGAGTGCTGCGGGATGATCGGCGGCCGCGACGGCGAGGCGACGCGCGTGGTGCGGGTCGAGAACGCCGCCCACAGCCCGCTGCGCTACGAGATGGACCCGCAGGGCCAGTTCGATGCGCTGAAGGAGATCGAAGATGCCGGCGACGAGCTGATCGGGATCTACCACTCCCACACCCGCAGCGGCGCCTACCCCTCCCAGACCGACGTCAACGAGGCCCGGATGTGGCCCGAACAGGTCTACGTGATCGTCTCGCTGGAGGACGAAGAGGCGCCGGACGTGAAGGCCTACGACCTCGCCGACCTGAAGATCGCCGATGTCGATCTCGACGTCGCATAAGCCTCCCGCTGGCGAGAAACAGCGCCCCGCCCACGGGGGTGGCGGTGGCTCCGGGGGGGACGACGAGGGCGGCGGCGGCGGAGGGGGCGGCGACGGCGATCTCGTCAAGGTCGCCTTCGCCCGCAACGAGATCGAAGGGGAGATGCTGCAGGGCCTGCTCTCGGAGGTCGGCATCCCCAGCGTGCTGAAGCGGAGCCTCGGCTTCGACAACCCCGACTTCCTCTCCAGCGGTCCGCGCGACCTGATGGTCAACCGCAACGACGCCCAGCGCGCCCGCGAGGTGCTCGCCGACGTGATGATCGAGGACGAGCGCGACGAGGTCGCCGAGCTGGAAGGCGAACGGCGCCTCGCCCGCGGCGAATCGCCCGGCCCCTCGCCGGCGAGGCTGCTGTTCTGGCTGATCGTCGTCGCGGTCGCAGGCTTCCTGCTGCTCTGGCTGCTGACCCAGGTGAACTAGCTTCAGACCGCGACCGGGCCGCGGACCATCTCGCGCAGGTAGTCGCGCCAGGCGTCCTCGATCTCGCGGAAGCGGGCGTCGAAGGCGTCTTCGAGCTGCACCTCGGGGCCCTGGGGGAGGAGCTTGGCGACGAGGCGCTCGCAGGCCTCGGGGCCGCGTTCGTTCTCGAGCAGGTCGAAGATCGTGCCGCCGAGGATGACGGCGTCGCGGCGCGAGGGCGGGAAGGAGGGGCGGGCGCTCTCGCGCAGGCGGCGGATCGTCGCCGCTCGGTAGAGGCCGACCTGGCGCGAGAAGTACTGGGCGCCGCCTTCGACCAGCCAGGCCCAGCGCAGGTAGCGGACGAAGCGGCGCGGGGTCCAGGAGGGAGGGAGGGCGGTGTTGTTGGCGGCGACCGTCATCTGCGCGTAGAGGCGCTCGGCGGTGCCGCGCAGAGCTTCGTAGGAGTCGTCGCCGGCGGCGCGGCGTTCCATGTGGGGGTCGTTGAGGACGTGCAGCTCGGTCGACATCGGCCAGCCGGCGAGGTAGCGGCGCCCGGCCGGGGCCGCCGACCAGCGGGCGGCCGGGAGGAAGGGGTGGGCCGCCGTCAGCCACAGCGGATTGGTGTGGACGACGATCGTCACCTCGTCCGGCACCCGCTCGAAGCGGTCTTCGAGCCGCAGCCGCAGCTCCTCGAGCCGGTCGAGCGTGCGCTCGGCGAAGGAGGAGTCGTCGGAGTCGTGCCGCGCGGTGAACGACAGAGACTCGGTCTCGACCCAGCTCATCGAGGCGAGGCTAGCGAGGCGAGAGGCTGGCTAGACGAGCGCAGGTTCGGCGGCGCCGCATCTATCGCGAATCTCTTCGCGGGCGCGGTCGAACTCTTCGTCGGCCATCACCGGCGTGCCCTCGAAGGGCAGTTCGCGGTCGATCTCGACCCAGGAGCGGCAGCCGTGGTACTCGTCGCGGACGCGGACCGTGACCGGGCGCGGGATCCGGTGGACCCGCAGCAGCAGCACGTGCAGCGGGTGCCGGCGCTTCCAGGCCAGCCGCTTTTCGGCGTAGTCCGGGGTCCAGATGTAGTAGGGCGAGAGAGCGTCGAGGCTGCGGCGGTCGTTGATCGTGACGTGGTCGACCACTTCGGCCCAGGCGCGCAGGCGGACGCGGTCGGGCTGGGGGATGCCGCCGTCCTGGAGCAGCGCTTTCGGCGGCGGCTCCTCGTCGGGCCAGACACCCTCCTCGAGCGCGCGGCGCAGCTCCGGGTGGTGGGATTCGCGGACCAGGTTGTTCCGCTGGTGGTCGAAGGTGGGGTAGAGGAAGAACCGCTCGTGCTCGAGCTCGAAGTGCTTGTTCTCCTCGCGGATGCCGCCCTTGCGCAAGGTGAGCAGCTGCTCGCCCTCCGCGAGAGCGCGGACCGTTACAGCCCATTCCTTGAGAGCGATCGGCATTGAAGTAGATCCAGCGAGTTTCGTTAGTTGCAGTCGGGGCTGGGCGCGTTGAAATTTGGCCTTCTGAGGCCGTTTCCGCCCGCCCGGAGGCGCGCATTCTAGAGAAGTGCAGCGAAATCTCAACTAAAAAACCGCGAAATTTGCGAAATGTGGACGCAGTGTGATCTAAGTCCACCCGCCGCCGCCCGGAGTTTCGAGCCTGAGCCGGTCTCCTGAAGCCAAATCCCCGGCTGCCTTGCCCGGCAGCGGCGACCCGTTCAGCAGGTTTACGCCGGCGCCGCCGTCCTCGCCCTCGCCGGCGCCCCGCGGCGGGTGGCGGCGCCGCTCGGCGATCAGGCTGAAGCGCATCGGCGCCAGCGCTTCGATCTCGCGGACGATCCCGTCGCCGCCCCGGTGCGTGCCCCCGCCGCCGCTGCCCCGGCGCAGCGCCAGCTCCCGCACCCGCAGCGGGAACTCGGTCTCCAGCGCCTCGGTCGGCGTGTTGAGGGTGTTCGACATCGCCACGTGGATCGCGCTCGGGCCGTCGGCGTCGGGACAGGCACCCTGGCCGCCGCCGAGCGTCTCGTAGTAGGTGAACTCGTCGTTTGCCAGGGTGAGGTTGTTCATCGTCCCCTGTCCCTGGGCGGGTCCCGGACGAGCCTGCCCGAGGGCGGTGAGGACGAGGTCGGCGACCCGGCTCGAGGTCTCGACGTTGCCGGCGGCGACCGCGGCGGGGAAGCGGGCGTTGAGCAGCGAGCCGGGGGGCGCGAGAACTTCGATCGGGCGGTGGGCGCCGGCCGAAGGCGGGCCGTCGGGGTCGGTGAGGGTGCGGACGGCGAAGAAGGCGGCCGACTTCGTCACCGAGAGCGGGCAGTTGAGGTTGCCGTCGACCTGCTCCTCGGTGCCGCCGAAGTCGAGCCGCAGCTCCTCGCCGGCGATCGTCGCCTCCAGCCGCAGGCGCAGGTCGCGCTGCTCGCCGTTCCAGTCGCCCTCCAGCACGTCCTCGGCCCGGTAGCTGCCGTCGGGCAGCTCGGCGATCGCGGCGCGGGTGCGGCGCTCGGTGTAGGCGAGGATCTCGGCCATCCCCTCGCGCAGCTCCGCGGATCCGAGTCGCCGCTGCAGCTGTTCGAGGCGAACGGCCCCGACCCGGTTCGCCGCCTCCTGCGCGCGCAGGTCGGCGAGGCGCTGCCGCGGCATCCGCATCTGGGAGACGAGCCGCTGCCGCGTCTCCTCATCGAGGACGGTGGGCGGGATAACCACCCCCTCTTCCTCGAGGGTGCGGGAGAAGGCCGGCATCGAACCCGGCGTCGGGCCGCCGACGTCGGCGTGGTGGGCGCGGCTGGCGGCGAACCCGAGCATCTCCTCGTCGCCGAAGACGGGAGAGACGAGGGTGATGTCGGGCAGGTGGGTGCCGCCGCGGTAGGGGTCGTTGAGGATCCAGCTGCGGCCGGGCTCGTGCTCCTCGCCGAGCACGGCGGCGACGGCGTCGGGCATCGAGCCGAGGTGGACGGGGATGTGCTCGGCCTGCATCACCAGCTCCCCGGCGGCGTCGAAGAGCGCGGTCGAGCAGTCGTGCCGCTCCTTGATGTTGGCCGAGTAGGCGGAGCGGATCAGCGTCGCCCCCATCTCGTCGCAGGCGGCGCGCAGGCCGCCGACCAGGACCTGCAGCGCTATCGGGTCCATCGGCTCACCAGGGTGCCGTGTTCGTCGACGCTCGTGCTCCAGCCGGGCGGGACGACGAAGGTCGCCTCGGGCAGCTCGAAGACGACCGGGCCCTCGCCCTCACTGCCGGCGGCGGGCTCGCCGCGCAGGACCGGGGTCTCGATCCACTCGCCGCCGAAGAAGACGCGGCGGCTGCCGCGCTCGATCGCCCCCTCGCCTGCGGCGACCGGACGCGGCGACGGTCCCGGCACGACCAACGCCAGCTCGACGTCGACGAGGACGACTTCGCCCTCCGGATCGCGGTGGCCGTAGCGCTCCTCGTGGGCCCGCTCGAAGTCCTCGACCAGCTCGATCGGATCGGGATCAGCGGGTCCCGGCACTGGCAGCTCGAAGGCCTGGCCGGCGTAGCGGAGCTTGTAGGTCAGATGGGGCTGGGCGTCGTCGAGGCCGCCGCCGATCTCCTCGATCATCGAGTGCACCGTCGCGGCGATGCGCTCGGCGTCCATCTCACCTTCGGGGAGCATCACGGTCCGCACGGTGTCGCGGCGTCGCTGGGAGGCGCAGAGGCCGAGGGCGGAGAGGACGCCGCCGGCGCGGGGGCAGAGGATCGTCCGGATCGCCATCTCCTCGGCGATCGCCGCCGCGTGCATCGGCCCGGCGCCGCCGAAGGGCAGCAGCGCGAAGCGGCGCGGGTCGACTCCGCGCTCGACCGTGACCACCCGCAGCGCCCGCACCATCTCCTGGTTGGCGACGCGGAGGATCCCGGCGGCGGTCTCGAGAGGGTCGAGGCCGAGGGCTCCGGCCAGCTGCCCGACCGCATGCTCGGCGGCCTCGGCGTCGAGCGCGACCCCGCCCGCCAGCTCCGAGCCGCCGCCGAGGTGGCCGAGCAGGAGGTTGGAGTCGGTGACCGTCGGCTCGGTGCCGCCGCGGCCGTAGCAGGCGGGCCCCGGCTCGGCCCCGGCCGACCGTGGCCCCACCCGCAGCGCCCCGCCGCTGTCGCGCCAGCCGATCGAGCCGCCGCCGGCGCCCACCGTGTGCACGTCGACCATCGGCAGCTGGATCGGCCGGCCGTCGATCTCGCGCTCGTCGGTGCGCCGCACCTCGCCGCTTTCGACCACGCAGACGTCGCAGGAGGTGCCGCCCATGTCGAAGCCTAGGGCGTTGCCGTCGCCGCTCAGCTCGGCGAGGAGGCCGGCGCCGACGGCACCGCCGGCAGGACCTGAGAGGACGCTCCAGGCGCCTGCCCGCCCCGCCTCCTCGGCCGGAGCGACGCCGCCGGAGGAGCTCATCACCAGCGGCTGCGGCAGGTCGGCGCCGGCCGCGGCGTCGCCGAGGGCGCCGAGGTAGCGGCCGAGCAGCGGGCTCAGGTAGGCGTCGATCACGGTCGTCGAGCAGCGCTCGTACTCGCGGAAGCGGGGCAGGACCTCGTGCGAGGCGGAGACGTGAACGCCCGGCAGCCGCTCCCGCAGGTGCTCGGCGAGCCGCCGCTCGTGGCTCGGGTCCAGGTAGGAGAAGAGGAGGCAGATCGCAACCGCCTCGGCGCCGCTCGCCTCAACCGCCGCGGCGAGGCGCTCGGGCTCTCCCTCGCCGAGCGCCTCGACCACACCCTCCGGGCCGACCCGCTCGCTCGCCTCGAAGCGCCGCTCCGGCGCGACCAGCGGCGCCGGCTTCGGGGCGCAGAGGCGGTAGAGGTGCGGCCTGTCCTGGCGGCCGATCTCCAGCAGGTCGGCGAAGCCGCGGGTGGCGATCAGCGCCGTCGCTGCCCCCCGGTCCTCGAGCAGCGCGTTGGTACCGACCGTCATCCCGTGGGCGAAGACCTCGACGTCGGATGGCTCGGCACCGGCCCGCCGCAGCACCGCCTCCACCGCCCGCATCACCCCGGCCGACTCCTCCCGCGGCATCGTCGGCACCTTGGCGGTGTGGACGTCGCCGCCGTCGAGCAGGACCGCGTCGGTGAAGGTCCCGCCGACGTCGACTCCCAGCAGCATGGGCTAGTGCCACTCCTCCTCGGTGACGCTGCCGTCCGGGTGGACGACGACGTGGATGCCGTCCAGAGCCGGGTCCGTGTCGGGACAGTCGCGGCGGAGGTGGCCGCCGCGGGACTCGCGGCGGTCGAGGGCGCTGGCGCCGATCGCGCGGGCGAGGGGATAGGGGTTGGAGATCAGCCGCGCCAGGTCGTCCGGGTTGCGCATCGGGCCGGCGTAGCGCCAGACCGCGTCGCGCGTCTCGTCGCTCGGGGGCTCGAAGCGCCGCTCCGGCGGCTCGGGCCGGCTCGGCGGCGCCTCCTCGGCGATCGCCGCCGTCGCCGCGCGACCGCCGAAGACGAAGCACTCGCTGAGCGAATTGGAGGCGAGGCGGTTGGCCCCGTGGAGGCCGGTGCAGGAGCACTCGCCGACGGCGTAGAGGCCCGGCAGCGAGGAGCGGCCGTCGACGTCGACCGCGATCCCGCCCATCGTGTAGTGGGCGGCGGGGGCCACGGGGACGGGCTTGCTCTGCGGGTCGAGGCCCGCCGTGGCCAGAGAGGCGAAGACGTTGGGAAAGCGGGCGGGATCGATCTCCCGCAGGTCGAGGCCGACCGCCGCGGTCCCCTCGACCCGCATCTGCTCGAGGATCGCCGCCGTCACCGCGTCGCGCGGCGCCAGCTCGTCGGTGAAGCGCTCACCGTCGGCACCGAGCAGCTTCGCGCCCTCGCCGCGGATCGCCTCGGTGATCAGGACCCCGTCGTGCGCGGTCCCCGGCAGCGCCAGGGCGGTCGGATGGAACTGGCAGAACTCG
>DATMBY010000043.1:0-21383 GCA_035558995.1 Solirubrobacterales bacterium | reverse complement strand
CGGGTTCGAGGGCCGCTCAGGGCGCCGCGAGCCGGCGCTCGATCTCGGCTCCTAGCTCGCTCACGGCGATGCGCTCCTGCTCGAGCGTGTCGCGGTCACGCAGCGTGACGGTGTCGTCCTCCATCGTCTGGTGGTCGACGGTCACGCCCCAGGGCGTGCCGATCTCGTCCTGGCGGCGATAGCGCTTGCCGATCGAGCCGCCGGTGTCGTACTCGGCGGACATCAGCTCGCGCAGCGCCTCATAGATCTCGCGCGCCTTCTCCGGCTGTCCGTCCTTGTTGACCAGCGGCAGGACCGCGACCTTGACCGGGGCGAGGCGCGGGTGCAGTCGGAGCACGGTGCGCTGGCGGCCCTCCACTTCCTCGACCTCGTAGGAGTCGACGAGGAAGGCGAGGGTGGCGCGGTCAGCGCCGGCGGCGGGCTCGATCACGTGCGGGACGTAGCGCTCTTTGGTCTGCTGGTCGAAGTACTCGAGCTTCTCGCCGGAGAACTTGGCGTGCTGGGTGAGGTCGAAGTCGCCGCGGTTGGCGATGCCCTCCAGCTCCGACCAGCCGATCGGGAAGAGGTACTCGATGTCGCTGGTCGCCGAGGAGTAGTGGGAGAGCTCGTCCGCGCCGTGAGCCCGAACCCGCAGGTGGTCGGGGCGGATCCCGAGCTCGGTGTACCAGCGCTCGCGCTCGGCCATCCAGTGCTGGTGCCACTTCTGCGCTTCGGCGGGCGGGACGAAGTACTCCATCTCCATCTGCTCGAACTCGCGGGTGCGGAAGATGAAGTTGCCCGGGGTGATCTCGTTGCGGAAGGACTTGCCGACCTGGGCGATCCCGAACGGCGGCTTCTTGCGGGCGAAGCCGAGCACGTTCTTGAAGTTGATGAAGATCCCCTGGGCCGTCTCCGGGCGCAGGTAGACGGTCGAGCCCTCCTCGGCGACGGGGCCGACGTGGGTTTCGAACATGAGGTTGAACTGGCGCGGCTCGGAGAGCTCGCCGCCGCACTCGGGGCAGCGCAGCTCGGCGTTCGGGTCGCCGCCTTCTGCTTCGATCGCCTCGCGGAGGTGGTCCTCTCGCCAGCGCTTCTTGCACTTGCCGAGGCACTGGACCAACGGGTCGGTGAAGCCTTCGAGGTGCCCGGAGGCCTCCCAGACGCGCGGGTGCTGGAGGATCGCCGAGTCCAGGGCGACGATGTCGTCGCGCTCCTGCAGCATCGCCTTCCACCACTCCGCCTTGACGTTGTTCTTCAGCAGGACGCCGTAGTGGCCGTAGTCATAGGTGGAGCCGAGGCCGCCGTAGATCTCCGAGGAGGGGAAGACGAAGCCGCGCCGTTTGCAGAGGGCGACGATCTCCTCCATCGTCACCTCCGTGGGTCGGGTCCCCTGCTCGGTCGCCATGGCGGGAACGGTAGCGGCTGCGATAATCCCGCAGCGCCATGCCCATCTACGAGTACAAATGCGAGAACGGCCACGTCTTCGACGCGATCCAGCGGATGACCGACGAGCCGCTGACCGCGTGCGAGGAGTGCGGCGCCCCGGCCTCGCGGGTGCTGACCCCGCCGGCGATCCACTTCAAGGGCTCCGGCTTCCACAACACCGACTACGGGACCAAGCGGGGCGGCGGCAACAGCGGCTCGGAGTCCAGCGGCGACTCCGGCGGCTCGGATTCCTCGGAGTCGAAGTCGGACTCCGGCAAGAGCGAGTCGAAGCCGGACTCGAAGCCGGCCGCCTCGACCGCCGACTGAGCGCACTTTCGTCCGTCGTGGCTGGAACGCTGGCGGCGTGATCCCGGAGAATCTCGAGCGGGCGCGGCGACTCTTCTGGCTGGGCCGGTTCCTGCTGGCGGTGAGTGCGATCCTGCTTCCCGTCGTCGTTTATGGACTCACGGCGCTCCTGGTCGACGGGCACGCGCAGAAGGAGTACTTCGAAGCCGTCTCCCAGATCCTGCCGGTGCTGCTGCTGGCGCTCTCGATCGAGCAGCGGTACTTCACGCGGGGGCAATCGATGCCGGAATTTCCTCCGGAGCTCGACTTCAACGAGGCCGAAACGCGAGACCTCGCCCGCTGGTACGCCAGGGCGGGGAGGGTCTACGCGCTGATGGTGCTCCTCGCCCTCGGTCTTGGCGAGTGGATCGCGGTCGAAGTCCTCGCCACCGGTTCGTCCACGACGAGCGATCTGAAGAACACCGCCGGGTCCCTCGCCGCCGGCTTCACCGCCCTGATCGGGACCAAGCAGACCGCTGACTGACGATTGGTGAATTAGGGCCCCTATAGCGGCGCTAATTCACCAATCGCTAGCCGTTGAGGAACTTGTCGACGGCCTTCTTGCGGACGGAGTCGGGGACTTCGAAGGAGCCGTCGGGTCCGGAGGGGCATTCGCCCTTGCTGCAGAGGACTTCGGCCGGGGCGCTGCCGCCGATCCCGGCCGAGAGGACCAGCTGCGGCATCGTGAAGAAGCCCATGTCGCTGACGAACGCCTTCGGGGCGTCCCAGCCGATGATCGGGCCGTGGATGAAGTTGTAGGGGAGGCGGAGCGGGTCGGTGAGGCGGTCCTTGATCCCGTTGATCACTTCCTGCTGGGCCTGCTCGCGGTCGAGGTCGTCGTAGCCGCCGAGCGAGTAGACGCTCTTGCCGGGGCCGGGGCATTCGCTGACGTGGCGGACCCGCGAGTAGGCCAGTGCCTTTTCGCCGTCGAGGGTGTTCTCGCCCTTGTGCAGGCGCAGGGTGACGCCCCCCTGGCCGCCGCCGGCGCCGCCGGAGATGTCGGCGCAGAGCTTGACCGGGACGTCGACCGTGACCCCGCCGACCGCGTCGATCAGGTCTTCGAAGCCGGTGAAGTCGACGATCGCGACGTGGTCGATCTGGATCCCGAGGAACTGTTCGATCGTCTTGATCTGCAGGGCGGCGCCACCGTAGGCGAAGGCGGCGTTGATTTTTTCCGGCGGATAGCCGGGGATGTCGGCGAAGGTGTCGCGGGGGATCGAGAGTTTGCGGAAGGCGCCGCCGCCGGCCCGGACCAGCATCAGCGTGTCGGCGCGGAATTCGCCTTCGTAGCAGGGCTTGTGCGGCTTCTCGCCCTTCGACTGCTGTTCGAAGCACTCCTCGGAGGTGTCGTCGTCGCTGCTTCCGGGCGGCCGCGCGTCGGTGCCGAGGACGAGGATCGTCTGCGGCTTGAACAGCAGGAACGGATTCCCGTGCAGGGCGTCCCGCGCTTCGCCGGAGAGCTTGAAGGACTGGATCTGGGCGGAGACGCCGAAGGCGAGGAGGCTGATCAGGATCCAGGCGAGGGCGGCGATCCCGATCCATTTGAGGACGCGGCGGACGTTGAACGGCGCCCGCGGCGCGCCCGGCCGGCGCGGCTCCTTCTCCCGCCGCGGCCCGCGTGAAGGCAGCCTTGCACGGTCCCGCAACCCGGACAGATCGGCGCCTTTCAGGCGCGAAAACAGGCCCTTGCGGGAGCGGTAGACCTTGTACTCGGGCTCGTTTTCGGGCGACCCTGGGGGCCGCTGCTCGCCGTCGGGGCTCATGAAAGGCTAGAAATCATGGCGATGCACTCGGTCGTCCGCCTCCCCGCCCCCCGTCGATGAGTTCTGTCGAGACGATCGGGGTCGACCTCGGGGGCACGAAGATGCTCGTCGGCGTCCTCTCCGGCACCGAGCCACTCTACGAACAGCGCGAGGCTTCGACCGGCCAGACCGAGGACGAGCTGGTCGAGCTGTTGGTCCGCGAGGTGACCGAGGCGCGGGACGCGCGCCCGAACGTCGCCGCGATCGGGCTGGGCATCCCGGCGACGATCGACCATGACGAGGGGGTCGCGGTCTCCGCCGTCAACCTGCCGCTCTCCGACCTCGCGATCCGCGAGATCGTCAGCGAGCGGGTCGGCCTGCCGGTCTTCGTCGACAACGACGGCAACGTCGCCGCGCTCGCCGAGTACCTCTACGGCGCCGCCCAGGGGAAGCCGCACATGGTGATGCTGACCGTCGGCACCGGGATCGGCGGCGGCCTCATCCTCGGCGGCGAGATCTACCGCGGCTCGACCGGCGCCGGCGCCGAGCTTGGCCACGTGGTCATCCAGGCCGACGGACCGCCCTGCCAGGGCAACTGCCCCAACCACGGCTGCGTCGAGTCCCTGGCCTCCGGGACCGCCCTCGGGCGCGAGGGCCGGGCGGCGGCCGAAAGCGCGCCGGACTCGGCGCTGGGCAAGGTGCTGGCCGAAGGCGGGGAGATCGACGGCAAGGCGGTGACCGAGGCGGCGTTGGCGGGCGACCCGCTGGCGATCGGCGTCTTCGACCTGATCGGCGGCCGGCTCGGGGTCGCCTGCTCGAGCTTCGCCAACGTCTTCCAGCCGAACGCGATCGTCGTCGGGGGCGGGGTGATCGCCGCCGGCGACCTGCTGCTGGAGCCGGCGCGGCGCGAAGTGCGCCAGCGGGCGCTGCGGCCGATGAACGAGACGCCGATCCTCGAGGCGACGCTCGGCAACGACGCCGGCATGATCGGTGCGGCGGCGATGGCGCGGCGCGAGCTCGCCGAGGCGGGGGCCTGATGCCGGGCTGCCTCGTCGTCTGCCCGACCCCGATCGGAAACCTCGACGACGTCACCCCGCGGGTTCGCGAGGCGCTGGTCAGCGCCGACTTCATCGCCTGCGAGGACACGCGCCGCACCGGCGGACTGCTCGACAAGCTGCGGATCCGGCCGGCACCGCGGATGGTCTCCTTTCACGAGGGCAACGAATCGGCGCGCGCCGTCGAGCTCTCGCAGCGGATCGAGCGGGGCGACGTCGTCGCCCTCGTCTCCGACGCGGGGATGCCGGGGATCTCCGACCCCGGCTTCAAGCTGATCCGCCGCTGCATCGACCGCGCGCTCGAGGTGACGGTGCTGCCCGGTCCCTCGGTGATCCCGGTCGCCCTCGTCGCTTCCGGCCTGCCGACCGACAAATGGCGCTTCGAGGGCTTCCTTCCTCGCCGCGCCGGCGAGATGGAGCGGGTCCTGCGCTCGGCCGAGACCGTCGTCGCCTTCGAGTCCCCCCGCCGCGTCGGCGAGTCCCTCGCCGCCCTCGCCTCCCTGGCGCCCGACCGCGACGCCGCCGTCTGCCGGGAGCTGACCAAGGTCCACGAGGAGGTCGCCCGCGGCACCCTCGCCGAACTCGCCCGCCGCTTCCGCGGCGACGTCAAAGGCGAGCTCGTCCTGGTCATCGCCCCCGCCGCATCCTCCGAGCACGACCAGGACGTCGGCTTCGCGGTCGACGCCCTGCGCCACCTCGTGCAATCCGGCGCGCGGCCCCGAGCGGCCGCCAGCGTCGTCGCCGCCCTCACCGGGACGCGGGCGAACGATCTCTACAAAGCGCTGACGGGCCGCGAGGCGCGGCGGTAGGTCACGCTCGCTCGGCGACGCTTTGTCTTCGGCTAGCGTGAGAGCTTCATGAGCGACGCCAGCTTCTACGTCACCACCCCGATCTACTACGTCAGCGCGGAGCCGCACCTGGGGCACGCTTATTCGACGATGGCGGCGGACGTGCTGGCGCGGCATCACCGGCAGCGGGGGGAGGACGTGTTCTTCCTCACCGGGACCGACGAGCACGGGGAGCCGGTGGAGAACGCGGCGAAGAAGGCGGGGGTGACGCCGCAGGATCTGGCGGACACGAACGCGGCGAAGTTCGAGGGCCTGATGCCGATCATCGACGCGACGAACGATTTCTTCATCCGCACCAGCGATCCGCGGCACACGGAGCGGGTCGCGGAGATCATGCAGCGGGTCTACGACAACGGCTGGGTGACCAAGGGGGTCTACGAAGGCTGGTACTGCCCGCGCTGCGCCGACTTCAAAACCGAGCGGGAGCTGGGGCCGGGCAACACCTGCCCGATTCACGAGATCCCCCTGCAGAAGGAACGCGAGGAGAACTACTTCTTCAAGCTCTCCGCCTTCCAGGGGCAGCTCGAAGGCCTGTATGAGGAGCGGCCGGACTTCGTCGTGCCGGAGTTCCGGCGCAACGAGGCGCTCTCCTTCATCAAAGGCGGGCTCGAAGACGTCTCGCTCTCGCGCCCGAGCCTCAAATGGGGGCTGCCGTTGCCGTGGGACCCCGAGCAGCGGATGTACGTCTGGTTCGACGCGCTCCTCAACTACGTCACGGCGTTGAAGTTCGCCCATGAGGGCGAGGACCTGACCGACCGCTACTGGCCGGCCGACCTGCACGTGATGGCGAAGGACATCCTCAAGTTCCACGCGGTGATCTGGCCGGCGCTCTGCCTGGCGGCGGAGATCGAGCCGCCGCGGCGGATGGTCATCCACGGGTATCTCCTGATGGGGGAGAAAAAGATGTCGAAGAGCCTCGGCAACGTCCTCGACCCCTTCGCGGTGATCGAGCGCTTCGGCGCCGACGCGCTCCGCTTCTACCTCTTCCGCGAGGTCAGCTTCGGCCAGGACGGCTCGATCTCCACCGCCGGCTTCGAGCAGCGCTACGAGACCGAGCTCGCCAACGACTACGGCAACCTCGCCAGCCGGGTGCTGGCGATGGTCGACCGCTACCGCGACGGGGTCGTCCCGGTCGCCCAGGTCGACGCGACCCTCGCCGAGGACTTCGAAGGGACGGTCGCCCGCTTCAGCGACCTGCTCGACCGGGCCGAGCTGACCCAGGCGCTCGACCTCGTCTGGGCCCTGGTCCGCCGCCTCAACCGCTTCGTCGAGGAGACGCAGCCGTGGGTGCTGGCCAAGGACGAGGCCGATCCCGAGCGCCTCGACGAAGTCCTCTACAACCTGGTCGAGGGCCTGCGGGTCGTGACGCTGCTGCTGATCCCCTACCTGCCGCAGACCAGCGAGACGCTGCTGGCGGCGCTGGCCGAAGAGGGGCGGACGCTGGCCGAGCTGGGGTCCCGCGAGGGCGGGCAGAAGGTCGAGCGGGTGCCGCCGCTCTTCCCGAAGATCGACGTCCCGGCTTGATGGATGCGCCGGTCCTCGCCGTCCGCGATCTGAGCAAACGCTACGGCCGCCAGCAGGCGCTCGCCGGGGTCGAGCTCGAGGTGGCGCCGGGGCAACTGGTCGGGCTGCTGGGGCCCAACGGGGCGGGCAAGTCGACGCTGACGAAGATCGCCTGCGGGCTCGTCCGACCCAGCGGCGGCGGGGTCGAGGTGCTGGGCCAGCCGGCGGGATCGCCGCGGGCGCGCGCCGCCCTCGGCTACCTGGCGGAGCTCTTCCGCTTCCCCGGCTGGTGCACGGCCGAGGAGCTGCTGCGCTTCCACCAGCGCCTCGCCGGCTCGGCCGGCGGCGAGGCGGAGCGGCGGGAGCTGCTCGAGTTGGTCGACCTCGGCGCCGCGGCCGGGAAGCGGGTCGAGGCGATGTCGAAGGGGATGCAGCAGCGTCTGGGTGTCGCCCAGGCGCTGGTCGGCTCCCCGCGCCTGCTCCTGCTCGACGAGCCGACCAGCGCGCTGGACCCGGTCGGCCGGCGGATTGTCCGCGAGCTGCTCGAGGAGCTGCGCCGGCGCGGCGTCAGCGTCCTCCTCAACTCCCACCTGCTGAGCGAGGTAGAGCTGGTCTGCGACCGCGTCGCGATCATCGCCGCCGGGCGCCTGGTCAAGGCGGGGACGCCCGCGGAGCTGGCGGGGCCGGGGGCGGTCGAGGTCGAGACCGGCTCCGGCGTCCGGAGCTTCGAGGGGGCGAGCCGCGAGGACGCCCCGCGGATCGTCGCCGACCTCGTCGGCGCCGGCGAGAGCGTCTACCGGGTCGAGGTCCGCCACAGCTCGCTCGAAGACGTCTACCTCGAGGCGGTCGGGGGGCAGACGGGATGAGCGCCTCGCTGCGCGCCGCCGCGACGGTGGTCGGCCTCTCGATCCAGGAGGGGATCCGCAAGCGCGTCTTCCTCGCGGTGCTGGTGCTGACCGCCGGCTTCCTCGCCCTCTACGGCCTCGGCGCCCACTTCGCCTTCCGCGACGTCGAGGGATTCGCTGCCGGGGAATCGGAAATCCTCGACGCCCACGCGTTCACCGGCGCGGTGATCTTCGGCATGGCGATGTTCGCGACGCTCTTCCTCGGCGCGGTCCTGGCCGTCTTCCTCACCCTCGGGGTCGTCCGCGGCGACGCCGAGTCCGGCCTGCTGCAGCCGATCGTCGTCCGCCCGATCGGCCGCACGACGATGCTCGTCGCCCGCTTCGCCGGCGCCGCCTCGCTCTCGGCCGCCTACGTGCTGATCGTCTACTTCGCCGCCTACGCGCTCACCGAGGCGACCGGCAACTGGGCCCCCGACCACCTGTTCGGACCGGCGTTGGGTCTCGCCCTGGCGGTGGCGATAATCGCCGCGCTCTCGCTGCTCGCCTCGGCGGTCCTCTCGGTCACCGCCCAGGGGATCGTCGTCTTCATGGTCTTCGGCGCCGGCCTCACCGCCGGCCTGCTGGCGCAGATCGGCCGCGCGCTCAACTCCGACTCGCTGCACTCGATCGGCCGGGTCGCGAGCTGGGCGCTCCCATTCGAGGGCCTCTACGCGGCCGGCCTGCACGCGCTGATCTCCGGCACCTTCGGGCTGACCGGCGTGGTCCTGCAGCTGGGGCCGTTCGGCGGCTCCGAAGCCGCCGGTCCGGGTCTTATCGCCTGGGCCGTCGCCTACCTGGTCGGCGTCGTCGCCCTCGCCGCCTTCCTCTTCTCGCGGCGAGACCTCTAAGGGTCCGAGGTCAGGCCGAGCAGCTCCGGCCCGATCTGCTCGGGGCGGGTGAGGCCGCAGAGGGCCATCGTCAGGTCGAGCTCGGCGAGGACCATCTTCAGCACCGCTTCGACGCCGGCCTGGCCGCCGAGCGCCAGGCCCCAGACGTAAGGGCGGCCGAGGCAGACGGCGTCGGCGCCGAGGGCGAGCGCCTTGAGGGCGTCGGCCCCGCCCCGGATGCCGCTGTCGAAGAGGATCGCGAGGTCCTCGCCGGCCGCCGCGGCGATCGCCGGCAGCGCCTCGAGGGAGGAGATCGCGCCGTCGACCTGGCGGCCGCCGTGGTTGGAGACGACGACGCCGTCGATCCCGCGCCGCGCCGCCTCGCGGGCGTCCTCGGGATGCTGGATCCCCTTGATCACGATCGGCAGCGAGGTCATCTCGCGCAGCTGCGAGAGGTCGTCCCAGCTCAGCGACGGGTTCGCCTGCACGCCGAGGAAGTGGCCGGTGGCGGCGCCGACATCCTCCTCGGGCGTCTTCTCCAGCGCGGCGCGGAAGACCGGGTCCTGGAAGTAGTTGGCGACGCCCATGCCGTTGAGGAATGGCAGCCAGGCCTGCTGCAGGTCGCGCGGCTTCCAGCCGGGAATGAAGGTGTCGACGGTGAGGACGACCGCCCCGTAGCCGGCCCGCTCGGCGCGCTCCACCATGCTCCGCGCCAGCGCCGGGTCGTTGGGCCAGTAGAGCTGGAACCAGCGCGGCGCCTCGCCGCCCGCCTCGGCGATCTCCTCGAGCGAGAAGTGGGCCGCGGTGCTGCCGATCATCGGCACCCCGACCGCGGCGGCGGCGCGGGCGGTCGCCAGCTCGCCCTCGTCGTGGACGACCTTCTGCACCCCGATCGGCGCCAGCAGCAGCGGCGCCGGCATCTCCGTCCCGAGCACGGTGGTCGAGAGGTCGCGGCTGGCGACGTCGCGCAGCATCCGCGGCACGATCCGGTGGCGGGCGAAGACCTCGGTGTTGGCCCGCATCGTCTCCTCCGAGCCCGCCCCGGCGCCGACGTAGTTGGCCGCTTTCGGGTCCATCGCCGCCATCGCCTCGCGCTCGAGGTCGGCGACCGCGACCGGGATCGCCGGCGTCTCGCCGCCGAGCCCGCGCAGGTAGATCTCGCGGTAGTAGTCGGCGGGGTCCGGCATCGGGCGAAGGATAGGCTGACCCGTCCGATGATCGACTCCCACACCCACCTGTTTCTCTGCGACGGCGAGGAGGACGAGCTGGTCGCCGCGGCGCTGGAGGCCGGCGTCGAGCGGATGCTGACGATCGGGATGGGGACGGAGTCGAACCCGGTCGCGGTGGCGAGCGCCGAGCGCCACGAGGCGGTCTTCGCCTCGGTCGGCCGGCACCCCAACGACGCCACCGGCTTCGACGAGGAGGCGGCGGCGGAAATCCGCGCACTCGGCGCCCACGAGAAGGTGCGGGCGATCGGCGAGACCGGGCTCGACTTCTACCGCGACACGGCGGCGCCGGAGGACCAGCGGCATGCCTTCGCCGCGCAGATTGAGATCGCCCGCGAGCTCGACCTGCCGATCGTGATCCACGCCCGCGACCCCGAGGGGGAGACCGCCGCCACCGACGAGATCTTCGACACCCTCGACGCGCAGGCGGCTGAACAGCCGGTGATCCTGCACTGCTTCTCGGTCCCGCACCGGGTCGGCGACGCGGCCGAGCGCGGCTGGTACTGCTCGTTCGCCGGCAACGCCACCTACCCGAGCGCCAAGGAGCTGCTCTTCGCCGCGGCCAAGGTGCCGGCCGAGCGGATCCTGGTCGAGACCGACGCGCCCTACCTGGCGCCGCAGCCGATGCGCGGCAAGCGCAACCAGCCCGCCTTCGTGGTCGAGACGGCGCGGGCGGTCGCCGAGGTGCGCGGCGTTCCCTACGAGGAGCTGGAGCGCACGGTCGAGGCCAACGCGCGGACGCTGTTCGGCTGGTAGGGAGATGGTCTGATGGTCCGGCTCGGGCAGAACTTCCTCGCCGACCCGAACCTGCTCGACGCGATCGTCCGCGACGCCGAGCTGGCGCCCGAGGACGTCGTGCTCGAGGTCGGGGCGGGGGAAGGAGTATTGAGCGGTCGGCTCGCCGCCGCGGCGGCGCACCTGCACACGGTCGAGATCGACCGCGGTCTGGAGGAGGCGCTGGCGCCGGTCGCGGCCCTGCCGAACGTCGAGCTGCACTGGGGCGACGCGATGAAGCTCGACCTGGCGGCGCTGCAGCCCGCCCCCACCGCGATGGTCGCCAACCTGCCCTACTCGGTGGCGACGCCGCTGATCCTGCGGACGATCGAGCAGCTGCCCTCGCTGCAGCGGTGGACGGTGATGGTGCAGCGGGAGATCGCCGACCGGCTGCGGGCGGGGCCGGGCAGTCGCACCTACGGCTCGCCGAGCGCGGTGGCCCAGCTCGCCTGCGAGGTCGAGCTGGTGCGGGCGGTGGACCCGGCCGTCTTCAAGCCTCGGCCACGGGTCGACTCGGCGATCCTGCGCCTGCGCCGCACCGGTCCCGGCGCCGACGCCGAGACCCGGGCGCTGATCCGCGCCGCCTTCGCCCACCGGCGCAAGTCGCTGGCGCGCTCACTCGAGCACGCCAAGCCGGGGAGCCTCGGGCCCGCCCGCGCCGCCCTGGCCGAGCTCGGCCTGGCCGAGGACGCCCGCGCCGAGGCGCTGGCGCCGCAGCAGTTCGCCGCCCTCTCCGCGAAGCTGCGCGGCTGATGCTCCTGCAGGCGCCGGCAAAGCTGAACCTCTGCCTCTACCTGGGGCGGGCGCGCGAGGACGGGCTGCACGAGCTCTGCTCGCTGTTCGAGCCGCTGGCGCTGGCGGATCTGATCGAGGTCTCGCCGGCTGAGCGGGACGAAGTGGTCTGCCCCGGCGTCGAGGGGGAGAACCTGGCGGCGCGGGCGCTGGCGGGGCTGCGCGAGCGCGGCTGGGAGCGCGAGCCGCTGCGGATCGAGATCGAGAAGCGGGTCCCGGTCGCCGCCGGTCTCGGCGGCGGCAGTGGGGACGCCGCCGCGGTCCTGCGGCTGGCGGCGGGCGAGGTCGCCGACCTGCCGCAGCTGGCCGCCGCGCTCGGCGCCGACGTGCCCTCGCAGCTGCGGCCGGCGCTGGCGCTGGTCCGGGGGGCAGGCGAGCACGTCGAGCTGCTGCCGGAGCCGGCCGAGCATGCCGCCGTCCTCCTTCCCGGCGGGGGCGGCCTCAGCACCGCCGCCGTCTTCGCCGAGGCCGACCGGCTCGGCCTCGGGCGCAGCGGCGAGGAGCTGGAGGAGCTGGAGGAGCTGGCGGCGCGGCTGCGGGAGGTCGCTGGCGCCGGTGCCTCGCCGCTCGACTATCCCGATCTGCTCGTCAACGACCTCGAACCGGCGGCGCTCTCGCTGCGCCCGGACGTCGGCGGGGCGCTGGAGGCGCTGCGCGCGGCCGGCGCGCCGAAGGCGATCCTCAGCGGCTCCGGCCCGACCGCCGTCGGGCTCTTCCGGGACCGCGCCGCCGCCAAGGCCGCGGCGGAATCGCTCGACGCCGAGGAAGCGATCGTCTGCGCCGCCGGACACGCGAAACTGGCGCCATGAAGCTGCCGGGGGAGGGAGGGGGCGGGGAGAACCGCAAACGGCTGAAAATCGGCGCCGCCGTCCTCGTGGTCGGCGCGGTCTACTACTTCGTCAGCCGCCAGCTCGGCCACCTCGACCTGCAGGGGCTGCTCGAGGACCTCTCCAACACGCTCGGCGCCTGGACCTACCTGATCGTCGCCGTCTTCGCCTTCGCCGAGACCGGCGCCTTCGTCGGCCTCGTCGTCCCCGGCGAGACCGTGATGCTGCTCGGCGGCGCCGTCGCCGGCCAGGGCGCGATCGACATCTACCTGCTGATCGCGATCGCCTGGTTCTCGGCCTGGCTCGGCGACACGACGAGCTTCTTCCTCGGCCGCCGGCTCGGCCGCGAGTTCGTCTTGAAGCACGGGCCGCGGGTCGGGATCAGCCACGAGCGCTTCGAGAAAGTCGAGGACTACTTCGGCCGCCATGGCGGCAAGACGATCTTCATCGGCCGCTGGATCAGCCTCGTCCGCGCCTTCGCGCCGTTCATCGCCGGCAGCTCGGGGATGGGGTACCGCGGCTTCGTCCCCTACAGCATCCTCGGAACCGGCCTCTGGGCCTCGCTGCACATCCTCATCGGCTACTTCTTCTCACGCAGCATCGAGACCGCCGGCCACTACGCCGCCCGCGGCGCCTTCGCGCTGGCGACGCTGATCGTCGTCGTCGGCGGCACGGTCTTCCTCGTCCGCTGGCTGCGGGTCGAGGAGAACCGGGAGAAGGCGGTGGGCTGGATGGAGGGACACCGCGCGACCCGCTGGCTGGTCGAGCTGGCGCGCCGGCGCGAGCTCCGCTTCCTCTGGGACCGGGTGACGCCGGGCGGCACCTTCGGGCTCGAATTCACCTCGCTGATGGCGACGCTGGCGGTCGCCCTCTTCGTGCTCGTCTCCTACACGGTGATCATCGGCGGCGACCCTGGCCCGACGCCCGGGGACGAAACCGCGGCCGAACTCGTCGGCCACATCCAGGCCGGCGCCCTCACCAGCATCGCCAAGGTCGTCTCCTGGCTCGGTTCGACGCTCGCCGTCTCCATCGCGGCGGCGATCTGCGCGGCGCTGCTCGCCTGGCGGCGGCGCTGGGTCGAGTTCTGGGTCCTGGTCGCCGGGATGGCGATCACCCAGACCGGGATCGACGTGCTCGCCGCTTCGGTCGACCGCCCCGGCCCCGGCGAGGCGCTCGGCTCCGGCGGCGACGGCTCCTTCCCCAGCGGCCACGCCGCACACTCCGTCTTCTACCTCTGGCTGGCGATCACGATCGTCCTGCGGCTGCGGCCGGGGATGGCGCAGGCGACGGCGGTGGTCACCGCCGGTTTTGTCCTCACGGCGCTGATCGGGCTCTCGCGCGTCTACCTCGGCTTCCACTACCTCTCCGACGTCAGCGCCGGCTGGGCGCTCGGCGCCGCCGCCTTCTCGCTCTCCGCGGTCGTCGGGCTGGTCGTCTCGCAAGTGCGCCAAAATCCGGAGCAGTGATGCCTCTCGCGCTGACCGACCTCGGTCACCAGTACCTGCTCTACGGAGCCGCCGCGGCGATCTGCCTGGTCGTCTTCGTCACCCTGATCCTGCAGCCGGCGCTGAGCTCCTACGGCCGGATCTGGGAGAAGGCGGCGGCGGGCTTCCTCTCGGTCTTCGTGCTCGCGGCGCTTGTGATCGGCGGTGTCGTTATCGGCCTTGCGGTCGTCTACTACTACACCGACATCACCAGAATCCTCGGCATCTAGCCGCCGCCAGGCTTCCACCCGGATAATGCCTCGATGCCTGGCTCTGCATCAACCGAGCGAGCGACCCTGCTCGAGGCGCTCTCCGACGCCGTCGAGTCCGGCGCCGGCCTGCCGGCGGTGGCGCGGGCGGCGGCGCGGCTGCTCGACGCCAGCGTCGCCCTGATCGACCGCTCCAGCGCCGTGCTGGCGGTCGCCGGCGCCTCCTCCGACCAGGAGCAGAAGCTGCTCTCCGGCGGCGAGGGCGTGACGACGGTCGAGCTGCGGGTCGCCGACACGGCGGTGGGGGAGCTGCGCTACCGGGCAAAGGAGGCGCCGGACCCGGTGATCGCGCGGATGGTGACGACGCTGCTGGCGCTGGAGCTGGAGCGCTCCCGCTCGCCGGAGTGGGAGAGCGAGGAGGCGGCGGGCGCCTTCGTGCGGGCGGTGCTGCGGCGCGAGGTGACCGACCGCCGCGACATCGTCGCCCAGGCCTCCGAGCTCGGCGCCGACCTCGATCGCGGCGCCGGCGTCGTCGTCCTGCGGGCGGCGCCGCGGGCGACGCAGACGGGGGAGTGGCGCGAGCGGGTGCTGGTCCTGGCGCAGCGGGCTCTGCGGGCGCTGGCCCCGGGGTCGCTGGCGGCCAGCGACGGCGGCGAGGCGGCGGCGGAGATCGCCGCGATCGTCCCCGCCGAGGACGACGAGCGCTTGGCGCGGGCCGCGGCGGGTCTGGCGCGCGAGCTCGACGACAGCCTCTCCGGCTTCCACCTGACCACCGGCCGCAGCCGCCGCTGCGCCGACCCCGTCGACCTCTACCGGGCCGGCAGCGAGGCCCACCTCGCGGTAAACGTCGGCGAGGCCGAGGGCCGCTCCCTGCTCGCCTTCGAGGACACCGGCGCCTACCGTCTGCTGCTGCCGGCGATGAGCGAGGACCCGGCCGAGCTCGAACGCTTCTACGCGGAGACGGTCCAGCCGCTGAACGAGTACGACGACCAGTACGAGACCGAGCTGGTGACGACGGTCGAGGCCTACCTCGAGAACGACGGCAACGTCGCCGCCACCGCCAAACAGCTCTTCACCCACCGCCACACGATCCGCTACCGCCTCGAGCGGGTCCGCGAGCTCTGCGGCCACGACGTCAGCGTCACCGAGGGCCGCGAGAAGCTGGGCCTCGGCCTGAAGGCGATGCGCGTCCTCGGGATCGCCTCGCCGCGGGGTCCGGCGATGGAGCCGGGAGCGAAAGGCGGCAAGGTCGCGCGGGTGACGGAGGAGTAGGTCGAACGGCAAGCACTCCGGGAGGGGGACTCGAACCCAAAACCACTTCTCGGACCAAAACCGAGCGTGCTACCGATTACACCATCCCGGATTGACTGATTCCAAGGCTATCGGGACAAGCGGACGTAATGTTCTGTCCGAGACGCTTGTTAGCTTCCAAGCATGCCCAAATATGGAGAACAGGAAGCTCGGGAGGCAGTCGCCAGTTCGCGTTCTTTCGCCGAGGCATTGCGGAAGTTAGGCATGCGGCCCGTGGGTGGCAACCACCGCCTTTTCAAAGAATGGGTCGCACGGTGGGGTTTCCCAACCGATCACTTCGACGGCGGTGCATCGGCGCGAAAAAGACCTTCGGTGAAACCAACGCCATTAAGTGAGGTGCTGGTCAAAACTCGCCGTATCAGCGCAATGCTCTGAAGCGTCGTCTCTTCGCCGAGGGGATCAAAGAACGGCGCTGCGAGATGTGTGGTCAGGACGAAAATTGGCGAGGCCGAACGATGTCGCTGATCCTTGACCACATCAACGGTGTTCCTGACGACAACCGCATCGAGAATCTGCGGATCGTCTGCCCCAACTGTGCAGCGACGCTAGATACGCATTGTGGCCGCAAGAACCGGCGTGAGCCGGAGATTCGTAGCTGTCGCCACTGCGGTCGACAGTTCGAAGCGAAATACAACACCCACCGGTACTGCTCTCAATCATGTGGCTATCACTGGGACCGGTCGAGGGTGCGGGGCAGGCCAAAACCTCAGTATCGGCGCGTCAGTCGCCCGCCCTATGAGCAGCTGCTCTCCGAGATCGAGGCTCACGGCTATTGCTGGGTCGGCCGCAAGTACGGCGTCTCCGACAACGCCGTCCGCAAGTGGGTGAGGTTCTACGAGCGGGAGCGGGAGGCGACCTCGGCTGAGTCGTCCGACGCGGCCTCGGCTGCGCCGCGACCCGCGGCCTGAGCGGAGGCGCCGAAGCTGAGGAGGCGGCCGCCGAAGGCGATCGCGCAGGCGGCGAACCAGGCCCAGCCGAGGGCGAGGCCGCCGAGGACGTCGGTCAGCCAGTGGACGTCGAGGAAGACGCGGCTGAGGGCGACGGCGACGGCGATTCCCACGGCGGCACCGGCGAGGGCGGGCCAGGCGGCTCGGCCCCACCACCGGCCGGCGACGAGGGCGAAGGCGGCCCAGGAGGCGGCGGCGGTGGAGGTGTGGCCGCTGGGGAAGGAGGGGCCGAGGGTGGCGGCGACGGCCTCGATGGTGGGACGGGCGCGGTCGACCAGCTGCTTGACGGCGTTGGTGAGGAGGTTGTCGCCGAGGATCACGATCAGCAGGAACGGCACGATCCAGCGGTTGCGGGTGCGGGCGATCTCGACGGCCGCGACCAGGATCGCGACGGGTACGACCACCCACGCTTCTCCCAGCCGCGTCACGAGGGTGAGCGCTTCGTGCGACCAGGCGCTGCCATGCCGGTTGGCCCATTCGGCGACGCTGCTGTCGATGCCGGAGAGGACGTCGCTGCTGCGGACGACCACCGCCAGCAGCGCCAGCAGCAGCCCGCCGGCGAAGACGACGAGGAGCGCGAGCGTCAGCGCCAGCCCGGTCGCCTTCTCGGGATCGCGCCGCGCCGCCCGGCCAGCGCGCTGGGCCGCCGCCCCGCTGGCGTGCTCGCCCGCCTCCCGCGCCACCTCGACCACCGCCGGCGCAGAGGCGCCGCGGGGGTAGCGGCGGGTGAGGAAAGCAGCCCCGAGGCCGGCGAGTACAGAAATAAGCAGTAGAAGAAGAAACGGCATCAGAAGGGGGAATTACCCCGCAATCGGCAAGAAAACCAGCGATTGGTTAGGGCCCCCGATGCATAGTATGGGCGCGTCTGGGGGATAGACCGGGGCGTGACGGTGGAGGAGAGATCACGCGTGGCGACCCCTGCGAGGGAGCGTTCCGACGCTCGCCGCTCCGTCCCGATCTTCGAGGCCCGCCCCGGCAGCCTCCCCGACCGCTTCGCCGCCAGGCTCGACTCGCGCCACCCCGCCCTCGTCTTCTTCCTCGCGATGCTCGCCGGCTTTCTGCTGCTGGCCGCGGCCTCGATCCTGCTCGCCCTCTTCGTCGTCCACGTCCTCGTCGCCAATGGCGGCCTCGGCCTGGAAGGGACCGACGAGAGCTTCAACGACACCCTCGCCCAGCACCGCACCGGCACCCTGACGACGATCGCCGAAGTCGGCTCCGTGGTCGGCGGCGCCCCGCTCCTGCCGATCCTCGTCGGCGTCGTCGCCCTCGTCTGCGCCTACTTCCGCCAGTGGCTGATCGCCGCCTTCGCGGTCTTCGTCCTCACCGTCGAGTCGGCCACCTACCGCGTCACCTCGATCGCCGTCCCCCGCGAGCGGCCGTCGGTCCACCGGCTGGAACACCTCGAAGTCGACGCCAGCTACCCCTCCGGCCACACCGCCGCCTCCGTCGCGGTCTACGCCGGCCTGGTCCTGCTCCTCAGCACCCGCTTCACCAGCAGCCTGAAGAAGGCGCTGGCCTGGACCGCGGCGATCCTCGTCGTCACCTTCGTCGCCCTCTCGCGCATGTACGAGGGGATGCACCACCCGCTCGACGTCGCCGGCGGCGTCCTCATCGGCATCGGCGCGATCCTCGTCCTCCTGTTCGCCTGCCGCGCCGCCGGCGCCGCCGCGGAGAGGCGGGCATGAAGGTCGCGGTCGTCGCCCACGCCGGCAAGACGGTCGGCGGCGGGCTGCCGGAGCTGCGGCGCACGCTGGCCGAGGCGGGCGTCGAGGACCCGCTCTGGACCGAGGTGCCGAAGAGCAAGCGCGCCCCGGCCGCGGTCGAAGAGGCGCTCGAGGAGGGCGCCGAGCTGCTGATCGCCTGGGGCGGGGACGGGATGGTCCGCCGCTGCGTCAACGCGCTGAAGGACACCGACGTCCCGCTGGCGATCGTCCCCGCCGGCACCTCCAACCTCTTCGCCACCCACCTCGGGATCGAGCGCGATATCGGCCAGGCTGTCGAGGTGGCGCTGCACGGGGACCGCCGCCGCCTCGACGTCGGCTGCTTCGACGGCGAGCGCTTCGCGGTGATGGCCGGAGCCGGCTTCGACGCGGCGATGATCAGGGGCGCCGACGACCTCAAGGACCGGCTCGGCCGCGCCGCCTACGTGGTCGGCGGCGCCGCGAAGCTGAACAGCGAGCCCTTCGGCGCAAAGATCAAGGTCGACGGCACCGCCTGGTACGAGGGCCCGGCGAGCTGCATCCTGGTCGGCAACGTCGGCGAGCTCTTCGGCGGCATCGACGTCTTCGCCGACGCCCGCCCCGACGACGGCAAGCTCGACATCGGCGTCCTCACCTCCGAGGGTCCAGTCCAGCTGGTGCGGGCGACCGCGCGCACCGCCCTCGGCAGCGCCGAGCGCTCGCCGTTCGTGCGGGTGACCCAAGGCCGCAAGGTGCGGGTGAAGCTGGACCGCAAGGTCCGCTACGAGCTCGACGGCGGCGATCGCAAGAAGGTGAAGAAGTTCAAGGTCGACATAGAAGCCGATGCGATCACGGTCTGCGTGCCGCGCTCGGCCCGAGACGGGAACGGAGCGAGATGAAGACCGACGTGGGAGCAGGGGCCCGGGATCTGGGCAGCAGGGCGAAGGGCCAGGGCGATCAGCTCGCGCATGCGAAGACGCTGGGCGCTCTGGCGCGGGCGGGCCTGGTCGCCCGCGGCGTCGTCTACGGGATCATCGGCGTACTGGCGCTGAAGCTGGCGCTCGGCGACGGCGGCAAGGCGACCGACCAGGAAGGCGCGCTGCAGACGATCGCCCACCAGTCCTTCGGCGAACTGCTGCTCCTCCTGGTCGCGATCGGCCTGGGCGGATACGCGCTCTGGCGGCTGATCCGGGCGGCCGTCGGCCACGGGGCCGAACAGCGCGACAGCACCTTCGAGCGCATCTCGGCCCTGGACAGCGGCATCGCCTACGGGCTGCTGTGCGTGGCGGCGATCGGGATCCTCACCTCGTCCGGCGGCGGTTCGGGATCGACGAAGGAAACGACCGGCGGCGTCCTCGCCTGGACCGGCGGCACGGTGATCGTCGGCGTCGCCGGCGCGATCCTGATCGGCGTCGCCGTCTACCAGGCCTACAAGGGCCTGTCGAGGAAGTTCCTCGAGGACGCGAAGACGGAGGAAATGAGCGAGGGGGTCGAGAAGGGCTACACCGCCCTCGGCGTCTTCGGGCACGTCGCCCGGGCCGTCGTATTTGCGCTGATCGGCTACGGCCTGCTCAAGGCCGCGCTCGACTACAACCCGAAGGAGGCGGTCGGCCTCGACGGCGCCCTGCGCGAACTCGCCCACGCTTCCTACGGCCCCGCCCTGCTCGGTCTCGTCGCCGCGGGGCTGATCGGGTTCGGCGCCTACTCGATCGTCGACGCCCGCTACCGCAAGGTCTGACCGCGCCGCCAGGCGGCGTCCGCGGGGGCGATTAGCTTCTTCCCCATGGAGATCGGAGGAGCGTCGCTGGATCCCGAGGTCCGCGAGGGCCTGAGCCGCAGCTGGAAGGCGCTGATGATCGTCGGCGTCGCCGCGATCGTCCTCGGCTGCATCGCGATCCTGGTGCCGGCGGTGGCCTCGGTCGGGACGGCGATCTTCATCGGCTGGCTGCTGCTCTTCGTCGGCATCGTGATGGTCGCCGCGGCCTTCTCCGCGCACTCGGTGGGGACGCTGGTGCTGCGGCTGATCTGGGCGATCCTCACCGTCCTCGTCGGCATCTGGCTGATCGTCGAACCGCACAACGGCACCCTCACCCTGACCCTCGTCCTCGGCATCTACTTCCTCTTCATGGGCCTGACCCGGACCACGATCGCCTTCATCGCCCGCGGCGAGGCCAACGCCGGCCTGCTCGGCCTCAGCGGCATCGCCGGCCTCCTGGTCGGGATCCTCATCCTCGCCAAGTTCCCCAGCTCCGCCGACTGGGCGATCGGCCTCCTCGTCGGCATCGACCTGATCTTCGCCGGCTGGACGCTGACCTCCATTGCACTGCTCGGCAAAGACCTGGCACGCGCCGGACGCGGCTGAGCCAAGCAGTCCAAGGACGCAGGGAGCGTGGTGTGCTTTGCACACGAGCGACCGAGGACGCCGGAATGCGCCGGCTCAGGCGTGTCCGAATACGATTCCTGAGGTGAGCCCACCCCTGGTTCTCGTAATGGCAGCGGGGGAGGGGACGCGGATGCGTTCCTCGACGCCGAAGATGCTGCATCCCGTCTGCGGGCGACCGATGGTCGCCTGGCCGATCCTCGCCGCCCGCGAGGCCGGTGCCGGCCGCGTCGCCGCGATCGTCTCGCCGGGGCGCGACCTCTCCGCCGGGCTGCCTGAGGGCGTCGAGACGGTCGAGCAGCCGGTCTCCGACGGCACCGGTGGCGCGATCCGCGCGGCGCTGCCGCTGATCGAGGAAAGCGAGACGGTCCTCGTCCTCTCCGGCGACCATCCGCTGATCTCGGCCGAGATCATCTCCGGCTTCCTCGCCGCGCACGAGGAGACCGAGGCGGCGGCGACGGTGATGACGATCGAGCTCGACGACCCCGGCTCCTACGGCCGCGTCGTCCGCGACTCCTCCGGCGCCGTGGAGCGGGTGGTCGAGGCGAAAGCCGCCGGCGACGCCGACCCCGAGCAGCTGGAGATCCGCGAGATCAACGCCGGCACCTACGCCTTCGACGCGGCCCCGCTCGCCGCCGCCCTGAAGGCGCTCTCCAACGACAACGCCCAGGGCGAGTACTACCTGCCTGACGTCTTCCCGGCCCTACGCGAGGCCGGCCACTCCGTCTTCGCCCACAGGGCCGAGGACCTCGCGGTGACGATGGGTGTCAACAACCGCGTCGACCTCGCCGCCGTCGAGGCCGAGGGCCGCCGCCGCCTGCTCGAGGCCCACATGCTTGCCGGCGCCACGATCGTCGACCCCGCTTCGACCTGGGTCGACGCCGGGGTGGAAATCGCCGCCGACGCGCGGATCGAGCCTGGGACGACCCTGCGGGGCGAGACGACGATCGGCGAGGGCGCCGTCGTCGGCCCGCTCAGCACCCTGGTCGACACCTCCGTCGGCGCTGGCTCCCGGGTCCTCCACTCCTACCTGGTCGGGTGCGACGTGCGGGCGGGCTGCTCGGTCGGCCCCTTCGCCTACCTGCGCCCGGGCGCTCTGCTCGAGGACGGCGCCAAGGCCGGGACCTTCGTCGAGATCAAGAACTC
>DATMBY010000042.1:0-2499 GCA_035558995.1 Solirubrobacterales bacterium | reverse complement strand
GCGCCCGCAGCGTCCGCCTCGTCTTCCGCTTCGGCTCCGATCAGGCGGGCGCCGCCTTCCTCTGCAGGGTCGACGGCCGCCCCTACCGCGCCTGCGCCAGCCGCTTCGTTCGCCGCTACGGGCTTGGCCGCCACGCGATCGAGGTCAAGGCGCAGGGCCCGAGGGGCCTGACCGATCCGACCTCCGTCGTCTTCCGCTTCCGCGTCAAGCGCGCCGGCTGAGGGCTCAGGCCGAGCTGCGCCGGCCCTGCCGCCGCATCGTCCAGTGCCCGGCCCCGAGCAGCGCCAGCAGGGCGAGACCGGTCCCGATTACCAGCGGGTCGGTCAGCGAGAGGTCCTCGAGCCGGGTGCCGAAGTAGACCGAGATCGCGGTGATCGGCAGGTAGCCGACCGCCGTCGTCCAGAGGAACCGCGGCAGCGGCACCCGCGCCGCCCCGGCCGCATAGGAGACGATGCTGAAGGGCAGGATCGGGATCAGCCGCATCGCGATCAGCAGCGTCGCTCCACCGCGCTCGATCGCTTCCTCGACCCGCTCGAAGCGCTCGGCGCCGAACCAGCGGTCGAGCAGGGGCCGGGCGATCGACTGCCCGATCGCCCAGCAGACGAGCCCGTTCAGCAGCCACCCGAGCATCACCAGCAGCAGCGCCGGCAGGAACCCGTAGGCGAAGCCGGCGGCGGCGTCGACGATCTCGGCCGGGTAGAAGACGATCGCGTGGAGGACGGCGAGAGCGATGATCAGCAGCGGGCCCCAGGCGCCGAGCTCGTCGATCTGGTTGCGGACCTCGTCGTGGTCCCCCTGCAGGGCCGCCGTCACCGAGTCCCGCAGCGGGTCGACGAGGACGACGACGAGCGCCATCAGGCCGAACCCCAACAGCGTCACCCCGATCTCCGCCCAGGGCAGACGGTTCCGGTTCCTCTCCATCGACCTAGGCTAGATGCAGCTCAGCGGCTCGAGCGCAGCCGCTCGGCGAGGCCGGAATGGCGGACGCCGCTGTCGTCGCGGCTGACGGCGGCGCGGAGGACCGCCTGGTCGCCGACGAGGATGCATCTCTTGCGGGCGCGGGTGATCGCGGTGTAGAGCAGCGGGCGGTTGAGCATGTGCGAGTGGGTGCGGTGGCAGACGCCGACCACCACCGGCACCTCGCATCCCTGCGCTTTGTGGACCGAGATCGCGTAGGCGAGGCTGAGGTCGTCGGCGTTTTTGTAGGGGATGACCCGCGAGCCGCCGTCGTCGGCGTCGACCGTGATCGTCTTCTTCGCCGGGTCGTCGGCGCGGAGGAAGACGATCGAGCCGTTCATCAGCTTCAGCTCGTGCGAGTTGCGGGTCTGGATCAGGCGGTCGCCGATCCGGAAGCGGCCGTGGAGAGCGGGCTCCCCATCGGGATTGAGCTCGGCCTGGAGGCGTTCGTTAAGCCGGTCGATCCCGATCGGCCCTTTGTACATCGGCGCCAGCACCTGCACCTCGCGCACCGGGTCGACGGCGAATTTCGCCGGGGCGCGCTCCGCCACCACCTCGACCACCGTCGCCAGCGCCCGCTCCGGCGTCACCCGGTCGATGAAGAAGAAGTCGTGGTCCTGGTCGGGGCCGGGCTCGAGGTGGGGCGGACGGCCCTCGTTGATCTCGTGGGCGGCCGTGGTGATCATCGACTGCGCCGCCTGGCGGAAGATCTGGGTCAGCCGCACGACCGGCACCGCGCCGGAGGCGATCAGGTCCTCGAACGGCTTCCCCGCGCCGATCGGCGGCAGCTGGTCGGCGTCGCCGACGAAGACGACATGGGTCGTCTCCGCGAGGCCGTCGAGCAGCACCTCGATCAGCTGCAGGTTCAGCATCGAGGACTCGTCGACGATCACCATGTCGGCCGGGAGCGGGTGGCCGGCGTGGAACCCCGGCTCCTGCCCGGGAACCCATTCGAGCAGCCCGTGGATCGTTTTCGCCTCGTGGTCGGTCGTCTCGTTGAGCCGGCGTGCCGCGCGGCCGGTGGGGGCGCAGAGGGCGATTTCCGCGTTAGCGGCCAGGGCCTCGCGGACGATTCCCTCGGTGCATCTCGTCTTTCCCACGCCGGGACCGCCGGTGAGGACCGAGATCCGCGATTCGAACGCCGCTCTTACGGCGGCCCATTGCTCGTCGGTGAATTTATCTTCGTCGCCCGCGGGCTCCGGCGGTTCCTCGCTCGGCTCGTGGTCGAGGTGGGGAGGGGCTGCGGCGCGCCGCAGCAGCGTCGCGGCCACAGCCTGCTCCCGCTCCAGGGTCCGCTTGCGGTAGACGCGCCCTTCCTCGTCGACCAGCCCCCGCGCCCGCACGAGGACGTCGGGGTCGACCTGGACGCCGGTGAGCTTTGCCGCCCGCCTGGTCAACTCGTCGAGCGGGAGGAAGCTGTTGCCCTGCTGCTCGGCCTCTTTGAGGGAGTAGACGGCGGCTGCCTGGACACGCTCGTCGGACTCGGGGGCCATGTCGACGGCAAGGGCGATCTTATCGGCGCGGGCGAACCCGACCCCCGAG
>DATMBY010000041.1:0-6016 GCA_035558995.1 Solirubrobacterales bacterium | reverse complement strand
TTCATTACTCGCCGGCCCCCTCGCGCATGACGAATTTGGTTTTCACCGGGAGCTTGTGTCCGGCCAGGCGCAGCGCTTCGCGCGCCAGGTCCTCCGGCACCCCGGCCAGCTCGAACATGACCTTGCCGGGCTTGACCACGGCGACCCATCCCTCGGGGTTGCCCTTGCCGGAGCCCATCCGGGTCTCGGCCGGCTTCTTCGTGTAGGGCTTGTCGGGGAAGACGTTGATCCAGACCTTGCCGCCACGTTTGATCTTGCGGGTCATCGCCACACGAGCGGCCTCGATCTGGCGGTTGGTGATCCAGCCGCGCTCGAGTGCCTTGATCCCATACTCGCCGAAGGCGACGGTGCTGCCGCCCTTGGTGTTGCCGCGCATGCGGCCGCGGAACTGTTTGCGGTGCTTGACCCGTTTCGGCATCAACATCAGCGACCACCTCCACGCTGTCCGCCGCGGCCACCGCCGGGTCCACGTCCGCCGGGCCCGCCGCGCCCACCGCCGCCGCGCCCACCGCGATCTCCGCCGGGGCCGCGACCGCCCCGATCGCCGCCGGGCCCGCGCCCGCGCCCGCCGCCGCCGCGGTCGTCGCGACGACCGCCGCCGCGGCTCTGGCCCTGGCCGTCGCCGTCGCCGGAGACGAGGTCGGAGCGGAAGCCCTCCGGCATCACCTCGCCTTTGTTGATCCAGCATTTGACGCCGATCCGGCCGGTCGTGGTGCGGGCCTCGAAGAAGCCGTAGTCGATGTCGGCGCGCAGGGTGTGCAGCGGCACGCGGCCGTCGGAGTAACTTTCGGTCCGCGCCATCTCGGCACCGCCGAGGCGGCCGGAGACCTGGACCTTGACCCCCTTGGCGCCGGAGCGCATCGCCGAGGTGAGGGCGCGTTTCATCGCCCGCCGGAAGGCGACCCGGTTCTGCAGCTGCTCGGCGATCGACTGGGCGACCAGCTTGGCGTCGAGCTCGGGGCGCTTGACCTCGCGGATGTTCACTTTCACCGGGCTGCCGGTGAGCTTGTGCAGCTCTTTGCGCAGGGCGTCGACTTCGCTGCCGGACTTGCCGATGACGATCCCCGGCCGGGCCGTGTGGATGTCGACGGCGACCTCGCCGCGGCGCTCGATCGTGATGTTCGAGAGCCCCGCGTGCGAGAGCTTGCCGACGATGTGATCGCGGATCTGCAGGTCTTCCTGGAGGACGTCGGCGAAGTTTTTGTCCTCGTACCAGTTCGACTTCCAGTCGTGGATGTAGCCGACGCGGAAACCCTCGGGGTGGATCTTCTGTCCCATGCTTAGTCCTCCACCGGGGTCAGAGCCACGGCGATGTGGCTGGTTCGCTTGTTGATCGGGGTCGCCCGGCCCATCGCCCGAGGGCGGAAGCGGCGCAGGGTCGGCCCCTCGTCGACGGTGATCGAGGAGACGCGCATCTCGTCACCGACGAGGTCGTGGTTGTTTTCCGCGTTGGCGGCGGCCGAGTTGATCAGCTTGTGGATCGGGTGGGCGGCGCCGCGGGGCGAGAACTGGAGCAGCGCCCGGGCGCTTTCGATGTCCATGCCGCGCACCTGGTCGGCGATCAGCCGCGCCTTGCGCGGGGCGATCCGCACGTAGCGGGCCTTGGCCTTGACGACGGGTGGCGCGGCCGGTTTCGCAGGCGCTTTTTTGGCTTTTTTCGCCGGCGTTTTTTTGGCCTCGGCTTTTTTCTCTTTGCCTTTGGCTTTCGAGTCTTTCTTCGCCTCTTTTTTGGCGGCCGGTTTTTTGGCGGCTTTCGCCTCTTTTTTCGCGGGCGGTTTTTTCGACTCGGCTTTCGACGCTTTGGCGTCGTCTTTCTTCGCTGCTTTTTTCGCCTCGGCTTTTTCGCCCGAGGCTTTCGCCGCGTCGGCTTTTTTGGTCGTTTTTTTCTGCTCGTCGGCCATCGCTAGTCCTTACCACCGTGCGAACGGAAGGTCCGGGTCGGCGCGAACTCGCCGAGCTTGTGCCCGACCATCGACTCCGAGATGAAGACCGGGACGTGTTTTTTGCCGTCGTGGACGGCGATCGTGTGCCCGACCATCTCCGGGAAGATCGTCGAGGTCCGCGACCAGGTTTTCACCATCTGTTTGTTGCCGGCCTCGTTGAGCGCGGCGATCCGCCCCATCAGGCGCTCTTCGACCCACGGGCCCTTTTTCGTCGAACGTCCCATCTCTAACGGCCCTTCTTCTTGCCGCGGCGGCGGCCACGGACGATGTAGCGGTCGGACTGCTTGCCCTTCTTGCGGGTGCGGTAGCCGAGCGTTGGCTTGCCCCAGGGGGTGACCGGGTGGCCACCGGGCATGTGGTGGGCCTCGCCGCCGCCGTGCGGGTGGTCGACGGGGTTCATGGCGACGCCGCGGCTCTGCGGGCGCTTGCCCTTGTGGCGGCTGCGGCCGGCCTTGCCCACCTTCAGGTTCTGGTGCTCGGCGTTGGAGAGGACGCCGATGCTGGCGCGGCAGTTGGCGCGGACCAACCGCATCTCCGAGGAGGGCAGGCGCAGGGTGACCATCTCCCCCTCCTTCGCGACCAGCTGGATCGAGGTGCCGGCGGAGCGGCCGAGCTTGCCGCCCTGGCCGGGAATCAGCTCGACGTTGTGGACGATGGTGCCGGTCGGCATCTGGCCCAGCTCGAGCGCGTGGCCGGGTTTGATGTCGGCCTCGGGCCCCGATTTGACGACGTCGCCGACCGCCAGCTGCGCCGGGGCGAGGATGTAGTCCTTGACGCCGTCGGCGTAGTGCAGGAGGGCGATGTAGCAGGTGCGGTTGGGGTCGTACTCGATCGAGGCGACCTTCGCCGGCACCCCGTCCTTGAGGCGCTTGAAGTCGATCTTGCGGTAGCGCCGCTTGGCGCCGCCGCCGCGGTGGCGGGAGGTGACGCGGCCGTTGACGTTGCGCCCGCCGGACTTTTTCAGCCCTTCGGTCAGCTTCCGCTCCGGCTCGGAGGCGGTCACCTGCTCGCGCAGCGGGTAGGTCGCGAAGCGGCGGCCCGGGCTGGTCGGTTTGGTTTTGCGGTTCGGCATGAGAAGTCTCGGTCTCTTTCTAGGCGGTCTCGGCGCCCTCGAACAGCTCGATCCGCTCGCCCGGCGCGAGTTGGACGATCGCCTTCTTCCAGGCGCGGCTGCGGCCTTTGGTCAGCCCGCGGCGCTTCGGCTTCGAGTTCACTTTCGCGGTCCGCACCTGAGCAACGTTGACCCCGAAGACCTCTTCGACCGCCTGGGCGATCTGGGTCTTGTGGGCGCGGTCGTTGACGCGGAAGGTGTACTTGCCCTCGGCTATCAGCGCGTAGCTCTTCTCCGAGATGACGGGACGGATGAGGATCGTGCGTGGGTCCATCAGCCGAGCCTCACCTTCAGCGTCTCCAGCGCGGTCTCGGAGACGACAACCGCGGCAGCGCCGATCACGTCGGCGACGCCGGCGGCGCCGACCTCGAGCACCTGGGTGCGCGGAATGTTGCGGAAGCTCTTCATCGCCCCGACCTCCTCGCCGGTGACGAGGACCAGGAGCGGGTTCCTGGCGCCCCATTTGGCGAGCGCTTGGGCGGCGGCCTTGGTCGAGGGGGTATCGAAGGTGGAAGCGTCGAGGACGGCGATCGAGGCGCGCTCGGCGTGGACTGAGAGGGCGGAGCGCATCGCCCGGCGACGGGCTTTGCGGTTGACCTTGACCGTGTACTTGCGCGGCTTCGGGCCGAAGGCGACGCCGCCGCCGAAGCGGTTCGGGACGCCCAGGGTGCCGACGCGGGCGCGGCCGGTTCCCTTCTGGCGCCAGGCCTTGGCGGTCGTGAAGGAAACCTCGCCGCGGGTCAGGGTCGAGGCGGTGCCGCGCCGGCGGGCGTTGAGGTCGGCGCGGGCGGCCTCGTGCACCAGCGACTGGTGGAAGGGCTCGGCGAAGATCTCCTGCGGCAGGTCAGCTTTCGTGCTTTTCCCGAGCACGGCGGCTTTGGCGCTAGCCATCGGTCCTCACCTCGACGATCCCGTTGCGGGCGCCGGGCACCGAGCCCTTGATCAGCAGCAGGTTGCGCTCGGCGTCGATGTCGGCGATTTCAAGCCCCTTCTGGGTGATCCGCTTGTTGCCCATCTGGCCCGGCATCCGCATCCCTTTGAAGACGCGGGCGGGGAAGGCGCTGGCGCCGATCGAGCCCGGAGCGCGGACGTTGTGGGAGCCGTGGCTGACGGGGCCGCGGCTGAAGTTGTGGCGCTTGATCCCACCCTGGAACCCCTTGCCGATCGAGATCCCTGCGACCTTGACCTTCTGGCCGGCCTCGAAGCCCTCGACGGTGACGTCGTCGCCGACCTTCGGACCCTCCTCAGCGCCGAGGTCCTCGTCGCGGAACTCGACCAGATGGCGCGACGGCGGCGCGCCGGCCTTCTTCAGGTGCCCTTCCTCGGCCTTCGTCAGCTTGCCCTGCTTGACCTCGCCGAAGGCGAGCTGCACAGCGCGGTAGCCGTCCCGGTCGGAGTCGCGGACGGCGGTCACCTTGCAGGGACCGGCCTCGACCACGGTCACCGGGATGACGCTGCCGTCCTCACGGAAGATCTGGGTCATGCCGAGCTTCTTGCCGAGAATCGCCGCCACTAGATGCCTGCCTTCGTGGCCACGTGCGCCTGGGGGCACGCGTGGTCGAGCAGATCAAGGACGCAGGGTGAAGCCTTTGGCGGTGCCAAAGGCAAACCCGAGGACGCAGAGATGCGAAGTGCCACGCGGGTCATCCAGGTGTGCGGGGTCGCGGAGGCAGGCATCTCAGCACCTAGAGCTTGATCTCGATGTCGACGCCCGCCGGCAGCGAGTCCAGGCGCTGCAGCGAGTCGACGGTTTTCGGCGAAGGCTGGAGGATGTCGATCAGCCGCTTGTGGGTGCGGATCTCGAAGTGCTCGCGCGAGTCCTTGTCCTTGAACGGCGAGCGGATCACGCAGTAGACGTTTTTCTCGGTCGGCAGCGGCACCGGGCCGGAGACGGTGGCGCCGGTCCGCTCCGCGGTCTCGACGATCTCTTTGGCAGCCCGATCTATGGCGTCGTGGTCGTACGCCTTCAGTCGGATCCGAATTTTCTGTGCTGCGATCGTTGCCACTGCTGTTCCGTCTCTTCTTCTCTCTTGTCGTCTTTACCGCGCAAAGAGGGCGGGGCCCCATGTGCTTGGGGCGCCGCCCCGGTCGTATGTCCTTGCAGTTGTCTCCCGCCCGGGGGCGGGGTCGGGGCGGGTGGAGGCCCGCCCCTAGGGGGTTACTCGGTGATCTCCGAGACGACCCCCGAGCCGACGGTGCGGCCACCCTCGCGGATGGCGAACCGCAGACCCTGGTCCATCGCGATCGGCTGGATCAGCTCGATCGTCATCTCGACGTTGTCGCCCGGCATCACCATCTCCGTCCCCTCGGGGAGGTTGGCGATCCCGGTCACGTCGGTGGTCCGGAAGTAGAACTGAGGCCGGTAACCGGAGAAGAACGGAGTGTGGCGACCACCCTCCTCCTTCTTCAGGCAGTAGACCTCGGCTTTGAACTTGGTGTGCGGTGTGATCGAGCCCGGCTTGCAGAGCACCTGGCCACGCTCGATCTCCTCGCGCTTGGTGCCACGCAGCAGGGCGCCGATGTTGTCGCCGGCCTGGCCCTGGTCGAGCAGCTTGCGGAACATCTCGACCCCGGTGACGACGGTTTTCGTCGTGTCCTTCATGCCGACGATCTCGACCTCGTCGCCGGAGTTGACGATCCCCTGCTCGACGCGTCCCGTGGCGACGGTGCCGCGGCCCGTGATCGAGAAGATGTCCTCGATCGGCATCAGGAACGGCTTGTCGAGCTCGCGGACGGGCTCCGGGATGTAGGAGTCGAGGGCGTCGGCCAGTTCGAAGATCGCCTTCTGGGCCTCTTCGTCGCCCTCGAGGGCTTTCAGCGCCGAGCCTTTGACGATCGGCGTGTCGTCGCCCGGGAAGTCGTACTCGTTGAGGAGTTCCTTGACCTCCTCCTCGACCAGCTCGACCAGTTCCTCGTCGTCGACCTGGTCGATCTTGTTGAGGATGACGACGACGTGGGGAAC
>DATMBY010000040.1:0-8137 GCA_035558995.1 Solirubrobacterales bacterium | reverse complement strand
CCGTGACAAGGTGCTGCGGCCCGACGGCAAGCTCGTCCCCTGGCGCAGCCCGAAAGGGCTGAAGATGCGGATCGCCGCCGCGTATCCGCGCTGGCCCTGGTCTGACCTCGTCTCGGCCCTGATCCCCAACGGCCGCTACCTCGACGCGGCGATCGCCGGGCCCGAACAGAGCCTGCGCCCCTACGGCGTCCCGATCGGCAGCTTCCTCAACGGCCTCTACCTGACCGGTGTCGTCAACGGCTACTACTGCGGCGGCGCGCCGGAGTCGTTCCCCTGCGCCGACCCCGAAGCGGACATCACCCAGGACAAGGCGTACATCGACGCCGGCCAGCCGCTGTCGCCGACGGCGGTTCAGGCGCTGAAAGGGATCTACGCCGACCACGGCGGCTACCCGCTGCGCTTCCTCCCGGGCGCCTCGCAGCCGGCGCCACTCTTGATCCAGAGCGGCTTCACCGACGAACTGTTCCCGATCGAGCAGGGGCTGCGGGTCTACACGTTCATACGCTCCCGCTACCACCAGCGCAAGCGCTACCGCAAGGCGCCGGTGGCGCTGCAGCTCGGCGATCTCGGCCACAGCCGCGGCTCCAACAAGCCGGGGATGAACCACTTCTTCAACGACCAGGCGGCGCGCTTCTTCGCCGCCCACCTGCTGGGAGCGAAGAAGGGGGCGCCGGCGCCCGGCCAGGTCACCGCCACCCTCACCACCTGCCCGCAAGACAAACCCGACGTCGGGCCCTTCAAGGCGATCGGCTGGAGGAAGCTCCACTCCGGTGCCTTCCGCTTCGGCTCCGACCCGGCGCAGGAATTCACCTCGGCCGGCGGCAACCCGACGGTGGCGCGGGAATTCGACCCTGTCTTCGGCACCACCGAAGCCTGCAAGACGATTGCCGAAAACTTCGAGCCGAACGTCGCCCTCTACAAGCGCAAAGTCCTCGACGGCTTCACGATGCTGGGCCGCCCGACGATCAACGCCGAAATCCAGAGCACCGGCCAGCACGGCCAGATCGTCGGCCGGCTCTGGGATGTCTCGCCGGAGGGGTCGATGCTCCTCGTCGATCGCGGCGTCTACGCCTTGACCGACGGCCAGAGCGGTCAGATCGCCTTCCAGCTCCACGGCAACGGCTACCGCTTCGCCAAGGGTCACCGCATCTGGCTGCAGCTGCTCGGCCGCGACGCCCCCTACTACCAGGCCGGCAACACCCCGTTCAGCGTCAAGGTGAAGAACCTGCGGGTGACGCTGCCGACCCTGAGGCCGAAGCCGCGCTGACGCCGACGGGACGGAAGTACCCCTATATGGAGGGAAATCGTCCCGTCGGCGGTCAGGCGGCGTCGGCGACCGGGGCGGCGTGCTCGCCGACCAGCTCCAGCACTTCCTCGGCGTACTTCTCGATGAAGGCGGGGCCGACGCCGCTGATCGCGAGAAGGGCGTCCTCGTCGGCGGGGCGGGCGGCGGCGATCGCGGCGAGGGTTTTGTTTGCGGCGACGGTGTAGGCGGGCTTGCCGGCGGCGGCGGCCAGGCGCCAGGTCTTCAGCGCCTCGAACAGCGGCGCGTCGGCGGGGGAGAGGTCGGGCGCGGGGGCCGGCGCCGCCTTCGTCTTCCCGGCCTTGCGGACCGTGATCGTGTCGGGGTCCGGCAGCCACTCGAGCAGGTCGCAGACGTCGCAGCAGCGCTCCAGCGGTGCGCCGGCGGTGCGGTCGGAGAAGTGGTCGAGGAGGGCGCGGCGCCGGCACTCGGTGCCGTAGATGAAGGCCTTGATCGCGTGGTAGGCGCGCCAGCCGCGCTCGCGGGCGACGGCGAGGTCGTCGCCGGCGCGCTGCTCGTTGAAGCGGACGAGGCGGCCGAGGTCGGCTTTCAGGGCCAGCATCACCGCCCGCGAGGGAAGTCCGTCGCGCCCGGCGCGGCCGGCCTCCTGGTAGTAGGCCTCGACGCTGGTCGGGATCGTCACGTGCCAGACCGAGCGCACGTCCGGCTTGTCGACCCCCATCCCGAAGGCGTTGGTGGCGCAGATGACGCCGCTGCCGGTGGCCATGAAGCGCTCCTGGATCGCCGTCCGGTGCTCGGGTTCGAGGCCGGCGTGGTAGGCGACCGCGGCGACGCCGGCCTCGCGCAGCTCCTCGGCCACCTCTTCGGTCTGGCGACGGGTGCCGCAGTAGACGATCGCCGGCAGGTTGGCGGGGTCGCGCAGTCCGGCCTCCAGCAGTGCCTGCCGCCGCGCCGTGCAGCCCTTGCCCTCGAGCGCGACGACGTCGAAGGAGAGGTTCGGGCGGTCGAAGCCCGAGCGGACCTGGAGCGGGTCCCGCATCCCGAACCGCGAGGCGATCTCGGCCGCCACCGGCCGCGTCGCCGTCGCCGTGCAGGCCATCACCGTCGGCCGCCCCAGCCGTTCGACTACCTGCGGCAGGCGCAGGTAGTCGGGCCGGAAATCGTGTCCCCACTCGGATACGCAGTGCGCCTCGTCGACCGCGACCAGGTCGATCTCGCGGTGCGAAAGCGCCTCGAGGAAGACGTTGGAGGCGAACCGCTCCGGCGCGCAGTAGACGATCCGCGCGTCCTCGCGCACCATCGCCAGCGCCTCGGAGACCTCCCAGTCGTCCATCCCCGAGGTGATCATCGCCACCCGGTGCCCGCCGGCGTTCAGCTTCCCCCACTGATCCCGCATCAGCGCGATCAGCGGACTGACCACGATCGTCAGCTCCTCCGAGGCCAGGCCGGGCAGCTGGTAGCAGAGGCTCTTCCCACCCCCGGTCGGCATCACGATGAGGCTGTCCCGCCCCTCCAGCGCAGCCACCACCGCCTCCCGCTGGCCCGGCCGCCAGCTCTCGTATCCGAGCTCCCGCAGCAGATCGTCAGCCCTTTTTCCCGCCTCGGTCATGAACAAGTCAGCCTAGGCGCTTCTCCGGCGGGCAGTTCAGATCGCTGCCGGAACTTGGCTCAATTTCTCGGCGAGCATGTCGATCGCCCTTGCCAGCTTCTTGGTGTCGGCCTGGGTCAACGCGGTGTAGGCAACGAACCCGTCCTCGGTCCGATAGGGCTGCAGAGAGTTGAAGACCGCCTTGAAGTCCGCTTCGATCTCCCCGGCCAGGTCCGGATCGCTCTCGTCGAGCAGCGGCTTCACCGCTTCGAAGGCCGCCTCCGACCCTTCGACGTTGGCCTCGAAGTCGACTAGGTCGATGTGCGAGTAGCGCTCCTCCTCGCCGGTGATCTTCGAAGCCGAGACCTCGCCCAGGAGCCCGTTGGCGCCTTCGGCGATCTGGACCGGTTGCAGCTCGACCCCCTTCACCTTCGCCGCCAGCGCGTCGACGTCGGCCTGCAGCCGCTTCGCCACCGGCGCCATGCCCGCCGTCGTGCCTTCCTCCCAGAGCGCCTTCTCGATCCGGTGGAAGCCTTCGAATTCGCCGGAAGCGACGTCGTTCTCTCGCGCGTCGATCTTCGGGTCGAGGGCGCCGAAGGAGTCGGCGACCGGCTCGATCCGCTCGTAGGGGATGCGCGGTGCCGCGTAGAGCTCCTTCGCTTCGGCGAGGTTGTCGGCGACGACCGCGGCGACGAACGGCCTGGTCGCCGCGACCAGCTCGTCGGCGTTCTCCTGCAGGTAGCCGCGGTAGTCGGCGACGACCGCCTCGACCTGGGGGTTGTGCGGCTGCACGGTCTCGGCAACGGCGGTCGTGGTGTCGTCTCCGGAGCCGCAGCCGGCGGCGGTCAGGGCGAAGAGGACAATTGCTCCCGCGCAGAGCAGGGTTCGGACGAGATTCAGGTGCATGTGTGGCGTTTCTCCTTAGTTCTGTGACTGGTCAACTGAGTGTGGTTGAGCTTTGGCCTCCTATAAGGCCCCAAAGCTCAACCGCACCCCTTAGGCGAGCAGACCCTTGCCGACGTAGCCGCCGGGCGGGGCGCCGGGCGGCACGGCGAAGAGGGCGCTGCCGACGTGCTTGACGTACTCGTTCAGCGCGTCGATCGAGCCGAGCCGGCGCTGGATCGCGACGAACTGCCCGGGGTCGCGCTGGAAGCTGATGAAGAAGAGACCGGCTTCGAGCTCGCCGAGGCTCTCGTCGACGCCGTCGGTGAAGGAGTAGCCGCGGCGGAGGATGCGGGCGCCGCCGTTTTCGCGGGGCGAGGCGAGGCGGACGTGGGCGTCGGCGGGGATCAGCGGGCGGCCGCCGCGCTCTGCGTCGAGCGGCAGCGGCTCGAGCTCGTCGCGGCCGCCGAGCGGGGCGCCGCTGTACTTGTGGCGCCCGATCGTCCGCTCCTGGTCCTGCAGGGGAGCCCGGTCCCAGACCTCGAGCAGCATCCGGATCCGGCGCGTGACCATGTAGGTGCCGCCGCGCATCCAGGCCGGCCCTTCGCCGCCGACCCAGACGAACTTCTCCATGTCCTCGGCGTCCTCGCCGCGGATGTTGGCGGTGCCGTCCTTCATCCCCATCAGGTTGCGCGGCGTCTCCTGGGCGTGGCTGGTCGAGGCGGTGCGGCCGAAGCCGAGCTGGGACCAGCGCACCGCCACCGTCCCGCGGCCGATCCGGCCCAGGTTGCGGATCGCGTGAAAGGCGACCTGGGGATCGTCGGCGCAGGCTTGGACGCAGATGTCGCCGCCGGATGCGGCCGGGTCGAGCTCGTCGCCCGGTAGCGCCGGCAGCGCCCGCAGCGCCGCCGGCCGCCTCGCCGCCAGACCCAGCCCCGGCTTCTCGAACAGGCTCGGGCCGAAGCCGAAGGTGACGGTGAGCCGGGAGGGGAGGAGGCCCACGGTCTCGCCGGTGTCGTCGGGCGGCGCCAGCGGCACCTCGTTGACGTTGCCGACCATCTCGCCCGCGCTCGCTTCCCCCGCCGCCACCGTCCAGGCGCGCATCAGCTCGCGCAGCTCGGCCGGGTCTTCGCTCAGCAGGTCGAAGGCGGCGAAGTGGAGGCGGTCCTGGGCGGCGGTGCCGATCCCGGCCTGGTGCTCGCCGTGGAAGGGGACGCTGCCGGTGCCCTCGCCGTCGGCGTCGGCGAGCTGACGCCCTGCCAGGAGCCCCCCGCCCCCGAGACCCACGGCCGCGGCGCCCACGCCGGCGGTTGCCAGCAGGCGGCGGCGCGTGATTTCGGTGGTCGGGGGCAAGGGGTCCTGGCGAATGGTTAGGGCACCCTAATTAGGGCGCCCGAAAACCTACCAGGACACTAGGGATTCAGTCGTCAGGCAGCCACGGCTTCGCCCACTGGCCCGTCCCGCGGGTCAGCTTCTCCGCCTCTTCCGGCCCCCACGTCCCCTGCTCGTACTTGTGAATCGGCCCCGGTTGGTCGAGCAGCGGCTGGACCACGCGCCAGGTCTCTTCGATCGAGCTCTGGCGGGTGAAGAGCTGGTGCTCGCCGGCGAGCGCGTCGCCGAGCAGCCGCTCGTAGGGCTCGGGATCCTCCCCTTTCACCCGCTCGAAGAGCACCTCGAGGTCGGCCGGCTGGAAGGCCTCCTTGGCGGCTTCCTTCGCATAGAGGCGGATCCGCGCTCCGGCTTCGGGCTCGATCCGGATCGTCAGCTGGTTCGGTTCCGGGGTCTTGCCGGGGCCGACCCCGAGCCGCGGCGGTCGTTTGAAGAAGACCGACACCTCGGTCGACTTCACCGCCAGGCACTTGCCGGCGCGGACGAAGAACGGCACCCCGGCCCAGCGCCAGTTGTCGACCTCCAGCTCCATGGCGGCGTAGGTCTCAGTCTCCGAGTCCGGCGCCACGTCCCTGACGTCGAGGTAGCTCTCGTACTGCCCGCGGACGTAACGCTTCGGGTCGGCCGCACACACCGCCTTGAAGAACTCGAGCTTCTTGTCGCGGACGCTGTCGGGGTGGTTGCCGGTCGGCGGCTCCATGCCGACGATCCCCAGCACCTGCAGCGCGTGGTTCTGGATCACGTCGCGCATCGCCCCGACGGCGTCGTAGAAGCGGCCGCGGTCGGCGACGCCGAAGTCCTCGGCGATCGTCATCTGCACGTGGGATACGTGCTCGCGGTTCCAGACCGGCTCCAGCAGCGCGTTGGCGAAGCGCAGGTAGGTGATGTCCATCACCGGCTCCTTGCCGAGGTAATGGTCGATGCGGAGGATCTGCTCCTCGCGCAGCACCTTGCGCAGTTCGTCGTTCAGCTCGCGGGCGGACTCGAGGTCGTGGCCGAACGGCTTCTCGATCACCACGTGCGCGTTCTCGGTCAGGCCCGCCTCGCCGAGGCCTTTGACGGCGGTAGCGAACAGCGAGGGCGGGATCTCCAGGTAGAAGACCGGCCGCTTCGCCTCCCCGATCGCCTCCTTGACCCGCTTGAAGGTCTCGGGGTCTTCGTAATCCCCCTGCACGTAGCTGAGCCGCTCGGCGAGGCGGCCGAAGACGTCCTCGTCGGGATCGCCGACGGTGTCGGCGATCGCTTCCCTGCCGTGCTTGCGCAGCTGCTCGTCATCCCACTCGTCGATCGCGACGCCGACGATCGGGAGGTCGAGCTCGCCCCGCTCCTCCAGCCGGTAGAGCGCCCGGAAGGTCATTTTCTTCGCCAGGTCGCCGCTGATCCCGAAGATCGCCAGCACGTCGGCCGCGTCGTCTGAGCGGGTGGCTGCGGCGTTGCCCATCGGCCGCAGGCTATCGTCCGCCTGTCCCTGCATCGCCACCCAGCGGAGGTCTCATGGAACTCGGAATCGTCGGTCTCGGCAGGATGGGAGCCAACATGGCCCGGCGCCTGATGCGCGACGGCCACAAGATCGTCGCCTACGACGTCGATCCCGAGGCGGTCTCGACCCTGGCCGGCGAGGGAGCGGAGGGGGCCTCGTCGCTGCAGGAGATGGCCGCGAAGCTGAGCGCGCCGCGCTCGGTCTGGATCATGGTCCCGGCCGGCGAGATCACCGAGAAGACGGTCGCCGACGTGGCGGCGGTGCTGGAGGCCGGCGACGCGATCGTCGACGGCGGCAACTCGTACTACCGCGACGACATCCGCCGCGCCGAGAAGGTGGGGGAGCGGGGGATCGACTACGTCGACTGCGGGACCAGCGGCGGCGTCTTCGGCCTCGAGCGCGGCTACTGCCTGATGATCGGCGGCCCCGACCGCGCCGTCGAGCGGCTCGACCCGATCTTCGCCAGCCTGGCGCCGGGGGTCGCGGCGGCCGAGCGCACGCCGGGCCGCGACGGCGATCCCACCCCGTCGGAGAACGGCTACCTCCACTGCGGCCCGAACGGGGCCGGCCACTTCGTGAAGATGGTCCACAACGGGATCGAGTACGGGGTGATGGCCGCCTACGCCGAGGGGCTGAACATCCTCAAGAACGCCAACGCCGGCAAGGTCACCCGCGAGGCCGACGCGGAGACGGCGCCGCTCGACCATCCCGAGTACTACCAATACGACCTCGACCTGCCGGAGGTCGCCGAGGTCTGGCGCCGCGGCAGCGTGATCGGCTCCTGGCTGCTCGACCTGACCGCGGCGGCGCTGCAGGAATCCGGCGACCTCGAGGAGTTCACCGGCCGCGTGTCCGACTCGGGCGAGGGCCGCTGGACGGCGATCGCCGCGATCGACGAGGGGGTGCCGACGCCGGTCCTCACCACCGCGCTGCACGAGCGCTTCTACTCGCGCGGGCTCGGCGACTTCGGCGACAAGGTCCTCTCGGCGATGCGCAAGCAGTTCGGCGGCCACGACGAGAAGGCGAGCTGAGCCGGTGGCCGTCGAGCTCGAGGTCGCCGGCGACGAAAAGGCGGCCTCGCGCCGCGCCGCCGAGCTGATCGCCGAAGCCGGGGCAGCGGCGGTCGCCGAGCGCGACCGCTTCGACCTGGCGATGAGCGGCGGCCGCTCGCCCTGGGCGATGCTGGCGATCCTCGGCGAACTCGAGCAGATGCCCTGGGACCGGACCCAGCTCTTCCAGGTCGACGAGCGCGTCGCCGCGCCCGGCGACGAGGCCCGCAACCTCACCCACATGGTCCTCGGCCTCTCGATGGACCACCAGGCGACGCTGCGGCCGATGCCGGTCACCCAGCGCGACCTCAACGGCGCCGCCCGCGACTACGAGGCCAGCCTGCCCGACCGCTTCGACCTCGTCCACCTCGGCCTCGGCCCCGACGGCCACACCGCCTCGCTGATCCCGGATGACCCGGTACTGGAGGTTCGCGACCGCCTGGTCGCGGTGACCGGCGAGTACCAGGGTCGTCGCCGGATGACAC
>DATMBY010000039.1:0-4838 GCA_035558995.1 Solirubrobacterales bacterium | reverse complement strand
GTCCTCGACGACCCCGAGATCGGCGACGACTCCTACGACGCGCTGCTGAACGAGCTGCGTTCGCTTGAGGAGGAGCACCCGGAGCTGCGGACGCCGGACTCGCCGACGCAGCGGGTGGGCGCCCCGCCGCTCGACCGCTTCGAGCAGGTCGAGCACCTCGAGCAGATGCTCTCGCTCGGCAACGCCCGCAACGAGGAGGAGCTGCGCGGCTGGGAGAACCGGATCGCCAACCACCTCAAGCGGATGGACATCACGGCCTCGGAGTTCAGCTACACGACCGAGCCGAAGATCGACGGCCTCGCGATCACCCTCACCTACGAGGACGGGGTGCTGGTCCGCGGCGCCACCCGCGGCGACGGCCGGATCGGCGAGGACGTGACCCAGAACCTGCGCACGATCGGCTCGGTGCCGCTGAAGATGAACGGCGACGCGCCGGAGCTGGTCGAAGTCCGCGGCGAGGTCTACCTGCCGATCGCCGCCTTCAAAGCGCTGAACGAGCGCCGGGCCGAGGCGGGGGAACCGACCTTCGCCAACCCGCGCAACTCCGCCGCCGGCTCGATCCGCCAGCTCGATCCGGCGCTGGCCGCCGAACGGCCGCTCTCGACCTGGATGTACGGGATCGGGGCGGTGCGCGGGCTCGACCTGCCGACCCACATGGACGAGGTCGAATGGCTGCGGGAGAAAGGCTTCAAGGTCAACCCCGACACCGGCCACCACGAGGGAGTCGAGGGCGTGGTCAAGCGCTGCCGCTGGTGGGAGGAGCGGCGCGACGAGCTCGACTACGAGATCGACGGCGTCGTCGTCAAGGTCGACGAGAAGGCGCTCTGGCGGGAGCTGGGGGTCGTCGGGCGCGAGCCGCGCTGGGCGATCGCCTGGAAGTTCCCGCCGACGACGGCGACGACGAAGCTGAAGAAGGTCGTCTGGAACGTCGGCCGCACCGGCCACCTCGTCCCCTTCGCGATGCTGGAGCCCGTCCACGTCGGCGGCGTCACCGTCACCACCGCCACCCTCCACAACGAGGAGGACCTCGCCCGCAAGGAGGTCCGCGAGGGCGACGAGGTGGTGGTGATGCGGGCCGGCGACGTGATCCCGCAGGTGGTCTCGCCGATCACCCAGCGGCGGCCGAAGGGGACGCGGAAGCCGAAGCCGCCGAAGAAGTGCCCCGCCTGCGGCACCGAGACCGTCAAACCGGAGGACTCGGTCTTCACGATCTGCCCCAACCGCACCGGCTGCCCCGGGCAGTCCTTCCAGGCCGTCAAACACTTCGTCAGCAAGGGGGCGATGGACATCGACGGGATGGGGGAAAAGCAGGCGCTGCGCTTCCTCCAGGAAGGCCTGATCGCCGACGTCGCCGACATCTACGACCTCACCGAGACCAGGCTGGTCGAGCTCGACCGCTTCGGCGAGACCTCGGCCCGCAACCTCGTCGCCTCGATCGAGGCCTCCCGGCAGCGGCCCTTCAAACGCGTCCTCTACGCCCTCGGCCTACCCGGCGTCGGCTACGTCACCGCCGAGGCGCTGGCCGACCACTTCGGCTCGATCGACGGCCTGCACGAGGCCGATCCCGAGGCGATCGAGGAGGTCGAGGGGGTGGGGCCGATCATGGCGGTGCAGATCAGCGAGTCGATCACCGACGACGCCACCTGGGCGTTGGTCGAGAAGCTGCGTGGGAAGGGGCTGCGGCTGGAGGCCGATCCATCCGAACGGCGCCAGGAGGGCGGTCCGCTGGAAGGAAAGACGGTCGTCCTCACCGGCACTCTGCCGGAGCTGACCCGCGACGAGGCGGCGGCGATGGTGAAGTCGGCCGGGGGCAAGGTGACCAGCTCGGTCTCGAAGAAAACCGACTACGTGGTCGCCGGCGACAACCCCGGCTCCAAGCTCGCCAAAGCGGAGAAATTCGGCACCGATATCCTCGACGAAACGAGCCTGCGGGAGCTCGTCGGGCGCTAGCCGCTTCTAATAGCCGGCGACGGCGCCGGCTATCCGGTCCTGGTTGAGGTGGGCGAGGCTGAGGTTGCCGACGCCCGCCATCAGGACCGAGAAGGCCATCACCCGGCCGCTGCGGTTGAAGCAGTAGCCGGAGAGGTTGCTGACGCCGCTGATCGTGCCGGTCTTGGTGCGGCAGCGCCCGTAGGCGGCGGTGCCCTCCATGCGGCTGGCGACGGTGCCCTCGTGCCCGGCCAGCGCCAGGTCCTGGATGAACTCCTCGCCCGCCGGGTCCGCCTGCATCCCCAGCAGCAGGTCGACGATCTCCCGCGGGCTGGAGCGGTTGGAGCGGGTGAGGCCGGAGCCGTCGACGGCCTGGACCGAGGAGCCGTTGGAGCGGGCGAAGGCCTCGACCACGCCTGCCCCTGCCGCGGTGGTGCCGGCGCCGCCGAATTCGGCCCCCAGCAGCTTGATCAGGGTCTCGGCGAAGAAGTTGTCGGAGTAGACGTCGGTGAGGTCGACGATGCGGTCGAGGCTGGGGGAGCGGACGAGGGCGACTCGGGAGGCGTTCGGCGGCGCCGGGCGCAGGGCGACCTGAGACGGCACCCGGACGCCCGCCTTGCGCAGGGAGCCGACCAGCTTCGTCGCCGCCAGCTTCGCCGGGTCCGACGAGAAGCCGCTGGCGCTGGTGGAGCCGCTGAAGCCGGAGTTGAAGGCGAGGCCGGAGAGGGGGCCGATGTAGGGGCTGGTCGCGTAGCCGGAGTCGGCGACGCCGCGGCGGCGGTCGAAGATCGTGTCGTCGGCGTAGAGGCGGCCGGTGATCGCGGTGATCCCCGCCGCCCTTATCTGTGGGGTGAGGGCGAAGATGTTGGTCCCGAGGCCGCCGAGGTAGCTGCCGTAGAAGCCCGGCGTCCCCAGGGTGGGATCGCCGCCGCCCTGCAGGTAGAGGCTGCCGTGGAGGACCCCGTTCGAGTCGACGCGGCCGTCGCGGAAGACCCTGGTCGAGATCCGGTGTTCGGGGCCGAGCTTGGAGAGCGCGGCGGAGGTCGTGAACAGCTTCATGTTCGAGGCCAGCGGGCGCGAGCGGCCGGGGGCGCTGGCGCACATCACCTGCCCGGATCCGGCGTCGACGACGAGCAGGCCGCTCGCCGAGCCGCCGCCCTGGTGCAACCACGCGCGCATCCGATCGCACGACGTGCTGCCCTGGGCTGCGCCCGCCAGCAGGAGGAAAAGGCCTGCTGAGAGGGCCAAAAGCGGGAGCAGGATGCGTTTCACTGGGTTTCCGAACACGGCAGATGCGGAAGGTAGCGGTCGAGGATGACCTCTTCCCCTGGAATACTGCACGTATGGGTGAAGTCGTAGACATCGAGTCCAAACCGCGAAAGCGGAAAGGCCGGCGCAAGAAGCCCTCGAAGACCGCGCTGGTGCTCGGCGGCGGCGGCTTCACCGGCGGCGTCTACGAGATCGGCGCCCTGCGGGCGCTCGACCTGCTCGCGGTCAACAGCACCGTCAACAACTTCGACGTCTACGTCGGCACCAGCGCCGGCTCCTTCGTCGCCTCGATGCTGGCCAACGGCGTCAGCCCCGAGGAAATGATGCAGGTGATCAATTCCGACGACGACATGGGGCTGCAGGACCTCGACCTCGACAAGGTGCTGAAGCCCAACTACCTCGGCTTCCTCGCCAAGGGGGCGGCGCTGCCGCTGCGCACGCTGGAGCTGCTGCGCTCGCTGGTCCGGATCGGCGAGTTCTCGGCGATGGACATCGGCGTCGGCCTGGCGGAGGCGCTGCCGACCGGCCTCTACTCCGGCTCCGGTCTCTCCGAATACGTCGAGGAAGCGTTGAGCGACGGCGGCCGCGTAAACGACTTCCGTCTGCTCGAGCACGAGCTCTACCTCACCGCCACCGACCTCGACACCTGCGAGCGGATCGTCTTCGGCGAAGAGGGCTGGTCCGACGTGCCGATCTCCAAAGCGGTCGAGTGCTCGACCTGCCTGCCGATCGTCTACAAGCCGGTCGACCTCAAGGGTCGCCAGTTCGTCGACGGCGGCATCCGCTCGACCACCAACGTCGACATCGCGGTCGAAAAGGGCGCCAAGTTCATCGTCGTCGTCAACCCCCTGGTCCCCTTCGTCAACGACTTCGAGACGACGATCCCGACGGTCACCGGCCGCCGCGTCCGCCGCGTCTCCGACATGGGCCTGCCCGCGATCGCCAACCAGACCTTCCGCCTGATCGCCCACGCCCGCCTGCACCAGGCGGTCGAGCAGTGGCAGGAGAAGTACCCGGGCGTCGACATCATCCTGCTCGAGCCCGAGCCCAATGACGAGCTGATGTTCGGCACCCCGATCATGGACTACTCGCGCCGCCTCAAGATCGCCCGCCACGGCTTCGAAACCGTCACCGCCGCCCTCGCCGCCGACTACGACCGCTACCACGAGATCGCGGAGCGCCACGGCCTCGAGATCTCCGAGCGCCGCGTCCGCCGCGTCGTCGAGCAGGCCTCCGAAGAGGAGCCCGAGCAGACCTCCGCCTGGAAGCGCGTCCTCGAGCAGACCACCTCGGTGCTGCTGCGGCAATCCGGCGAAGCCTCCTAGCTCTCCGCATAGTGGGGGAAGAACCGTGGCTCTCGCCGGGCCTCCGCCCTGCACGCTCTAGTTTTACTTGGGTACTCGAAGTTACTCAAGCGGGAGGTAGCGATGATCGAGCTGGACGGCACGTGGAACACGATCGTGATGCTGTTGGTGGCCTTGGGGGTGGGGTTCCTCGGCGGCATCGGAGCGGCATTCATCGAGTGGCGCCAGCGCTGCGGAAACCCCTCGGCAGCGGGTCAAGCCTGTAATTCCAAGTGGAGCGCGATCTCATGCATCGTTCTCGGGGGACTCGCAGCGGTGGCGATCCTGTACTTCTTC
>DATMBY010000038.1:0-21147 GCA_035558995.1 Solirubrobacterales bacterium | reverse complement strand
GCGAGCCTCTCCTTCGGCCGCTTCACCGAGACCGACCCCGACGACTTCGACGCGACGATCGAGACCGTCCTCGGCGGCACCGTCGACACCGTCCGAGCCGCACTCCCCCACCTCGAGCCCTCGCGCGGCGCGATCGTCTGCGTCGGCTCGATCGCCGGCCGGATGCCGCTGCCGGGGATGGCCGCCTACACCACCTCCAAGCACGGGCTCGTCGGCTTCCTCGACACGGTCCGGATCGAGCTGGAGGAGAGCGGCTCCCCGGTGACCCTGTCGCTGGTCAACCCCGGCGCGGTCGACACGCCGCTCTGGAGCCACCTCGAAAGCTCGACCGGCCTGCTGCCGCCCGAACCGCCCTTCCCCTCCGTCTACTCCCCGGAGTCGGTCGCCGAAGCGGTCCTCAGCGTCATCCGCCACCCGCGGGACGAGCTCACGGCCGGCGGGCTCGCCCGCGCCCAGGTCCTCTTCTACTCCTACTTCGGCGGCGTCGCCAAGCGGGCGATGCAGGCGCTGGCGCGGCTCGAGCACACCGCCGGCGACCGCCCCGCCGGCGAGGGGGCGCTCAGCGGCGGCATGGGGGCCGGCGAGAGCGAGGGCGGCTTCGGCGGCCGCCCGAGCATCGCCGTCAAAGCGCTCGGCGCTTGGGACGGGATGCTGCGGGTAGTCGGACGAGGGTGAGCACCGCAGACGCCGTCGTCGTCGGCGCCGGCCCCAACGGACTGATCGCCGCCAACCACCTCGCTGACCGCGGCTGGAAGGTGGTCGTCTGCGAGGAGCAGCCCGAACCCGGCGGCGCCGTCCGCAGCGGCGAAGTGACCGAGCCGGGCTTCGTCCACGACCTCTACAGCGCCTTCTACCCGCTCACCCTCGCCTCCCGCCACATCGCCCCGCTCGAACTGGAGCGCTACGGGGTCAACTGGCTCAGCGCCAAGGGGGTCGTCGCCCACCCCCACCCCGACGGCCGCTGCGCCCTGCTCTCAATGGACCTCGAGGAGACCTGCGCCTCCCTCGACGCCTTCGCGCCGGGGGACGGCGACGCGTGGCGGCGGCTCTTCGACCTCTGGCGCCGCGCCGGCCCCCACCTCGTCGGGTCGCTGCTGACGCCGCTGCCGCCGATCCGCCCCGCGGCGGGGATGCTGGCCGCGCTCGGCCCCCGCGGGGTCGCCGACTTCGCCCGCTTCTCGCTGCTGCCGGCGCGGCGGATGGCGGAGGAGAACTTCAAAGGCGAGGGGGGCGGCTGGCTGATCGCCGGCAACGCGCTCCACGCCGACCTGACGCCGGAGAGTGCGGGCGGCGGCATGTTCGGCTGGGTCCTCTGCGGGCTCGGGCAGCAGCACGGCTACCCGGTGCCGGAGGGGGGCGCCGGCGTAATCACGCGGGCGCTGGTGCGGCGGCTGCGCGAGCGCGGCGGCGAAGTGATCTGCGAGACCCCGATTGAGCGAATAGAGGTGCAGGGCCGGCGCGCGCACGCCGCCGTCGCCGCCGACGGGCGGCGATTCGAGGCACGGCGAGCCATCCTCGCTGACTGCGGCGCGCCGGCCCTGTTCCTGAAGATGCTGCCCGGCGAGGTGGTTCCCGAGCGGGTGCGCGAGGATCTGCGCAACTACCAGTACGACAACTCGACCTTCAAGGTCAACTGGGCGCTGCGAGAGCCGATCCCGTGGAGCGCCGCCGAGGCCCGCCGCGCCAGCACCGTCCACGTCGCCGAAGGGATGAACGGGCTGACGCAGGCGACGACCCAGCTGGCGGCGAGCGAGATCCCCGACCGGCCCTTCCTCGTCCTCGGTCAGTACTCGATGGTCGACCCCTCGCGCTCGCCCGAGGGGACCGAGACCGCCTGGGCCTACACCCACGTCCCGCAGAGCCCGCGCGCCGACGCCGGCGGCGAGCTGAGCGGCGACTGGACGCGCGAAGAGGAGGGCGAGCGCTTCGCCGACCGGATGGAGGAGGAGGTCGAGCGCCTCGCCCCCGGCTTCCGCCGCCTGATCGTCAAGCGCCACGTCCAGACCCCGCTCTACCTCGAGCGCCACAACCGCAACCTGGTCGGCGGCGCGATCAACGGCGGCACCGCCCAGCTCTACCAGCAGGCGATCTTCCGTCCCTATCCCGGCCTCGGCCGGCCGACCACCCCGGTCCAGGGCCTCTACCTCGCTTCATCCTCCGCCCACCCCGGCGGCGGCCTCCACGGCGGCCCGGGCGGAAACGCGGCGCGGACGGCGCTGCGGACCGAGCGACTGCGGTCGCTACTGCGGCGTTAGCCGGGCGAAGTAGCCGAACCAGTTGCCCGAGCGCTCGGCGAGCCCGAGGCCGGCCGCCGCCCCCATCCGCTCGAGGCTGGCGCGGGTCGTGAAGTGGGGGTCGCCGAAGAGCTCGCCGACGACGAGCCGGCCGCTCGGCTTCAGCACCCGCCGGATCTCACGCAGGGCCGCGGCCGCGTCGGGGATCTCGCCGAGCACGGCGGTGAGGACGACCGCGTCGACGGAGCGGTCCTCGTAGGGAAGCTGGGTCGCGTCCCCTCGGGTGGGCACGAGGTTCGACAGCCCGCGCTCCGAGGCCGCCCGCATCACGTGGTCGAGGAACTCCTGCTGGAGGTCGAACAGCTCCAGCGTCCCCGCCGGCGCCACCCACCCGGCGAGGTCGAGGCTGTAGTAGCCGGTGCCGACCCCGACCTCCAGCAGGCGCTCCCCCGGCTGCGGGCGCAGGACCGAGCGCAGGCGCTCGCGGCTGATGATCGGGTGCGGCGCTTCGACCCAGAAGCGCTGGCCGTAGGGGCAGGCCGAAGGGTTCTTCCGCCACCAGAGCGCCGCCGCCAGGGTGGCCGCGGCCGCCGCGCCGAGCAGGTGGCGCGGGCGCACGGGCCTAGGCGCCGAGACCGAAGCCGACCCGGTGCTCGCCGGACTCGACCCGGAGGAACTGGACCTTGCCGAGGTAGAGGGCGATCGTCCCCTCCTCGCTGTGGAGGTCGTGCCAGCCCCCCTGCTCGAGCCGGGCGCGGAGGTCCTTCAGGTCCGCCTCGCCGAGCCGGGTGGAGATCACCTGGCCGCCCTCGAAGCCGATCTCGACTCGCTGCGCGTCTGCCATCAGTGCCCTCCCGCGGGTTCGACGATCTCGGTCAGGACCCCGCCGGTCGAGCGGGGGTGCAGAAAGGCGACGCGGCTGTCGCGGATGCCGACCCGCGGCTCGGAGTCGATCAGCTGGATCCCGGCCGCGGCGATCTTCACCAGCGCCGCGTCGATCTCGTCGACCGCGTAGGCGACATGGTGCAGTCCGGGGCCGTTCTTGGCCAGGTACTTGCCGACGGGGGTGTCGGGCCCAAGCGGCGCCAGCAGCTCGACGTGGCCCTCGCCGACGTCGAGCAGGACCGCCTCGACCCCCTGCGACTCGACCGCCTCGCGGTGGGCGAGCTCCATCCCGAAGTGGGTCCCGTAGAGGGCGAGCGCGGCGTCGATGTCCTCGACGGCGACTCCGATGTGGTCGATCCTTCCGAACAAGGGCGCGAAGTCTATGCGGCCTCGGCCCGGAGGATCTCCTCCAGGGCGGCAATCCCGACCTCGAGCTGCTCTGCGGTCGGCTCCTTGGTCGCGACCAGGCGTTGGATCTCGCGGCCCGGGGTGTGGAAGGCCTCGGCCAGGGGCTCGCCGTGGTGGCGGTCGCTCCAGGCAAACATCTCGACCGCGAGCGAGGCGCCGCCGAGGCCGACCCCGGCGCGAGCCGCCGCGCTCGGTCGCTCGGCCACCCGCTCGAGCAGGAGGGTGCCGCCGGCCGAGAGCAGCATCATCGGCACGATCAGGTTGGAGCCGCAGCGATCGTGCTCCTTCGGAACCGCCGCCACCTCCGCAGCCGCCGGCGTCCCGTCACCGCGCTCGTAGGCGGCGATCGCCTTGTGCTCGACCCCGTGGTAGGCGGCGAGGTCGCGGTCGCTCAGCGCCACCATCGCCGGCACCGCGCCGAGCGCCTGCACGATTCCCTCGCGGAAGGCGCTGGCCGGAGCCCGCTTGCGCAGCAGGGAGGTCGCACCCAGCGTCGCCGCCACCGCGGCCAGGACCCGCCGGTCCTCGAAGGGCAGCCGCGCCGCCGGCATCCGCCGCCGCACCAGCGGCAGCACCAGCATCGCCTCGGCGAGTTTGATCGGGCCGCGCAGGCCAGGCAGCTTCGCGACCAGTCCAGGCGCCAGCTCCGGCTTGCGCTCGGAGGCGACTTCGATCCCGCCATCGCGACCGCGGACGGCGGCCGCCCAGTGGGTCGGGCCGTGGATCAGCAACCCGTTGCGGAGCGCCATCCCGCCGAGGCGAAGCTTCTCGGGCTGCTGATCGGCCATCCGATGACGATAGGCGATGAACTGCGAGAGGGCGTCGAGCCCAGTCCGCTCGACGCCCTCGTTCCCCCTGTTTGCAACAGGCCCGGCCGGGGCCCCCAGTCCTGACCGCCGGCCGGGTTGTCGGCTCTCCCTGGCTTAGCTTGGTGAGCCGACCCTGAGAACCCCGTAGGGCGGGGGAAGTTGCGCCAAAAGCTTTACGCCTTGTCTAATTTTTTCCTCAAGGCCGCGAGCCGCTCTCCGAGCTCGATCTCGAAGCCCCGATCGGTCGGCGCGTAGAAGCGGTGGCCGCGCAGCTCCGCCGGCAGGAGCGGCTGATCGCTGACGCCGCCCGGCTCGTCGTGGGCGTAGCGGTAGCCCTCGCCGCGGCCGAGCTTCGCCGCCCCCGGATAGTGCGCGTCGCGCAGGTAGTCGGGCGGGGTCTTGGCGCCGTTGGCGCGGACCTCGGCGCGAGCGGCGGAGAGGGCTTTGTAGGAGGCGTTCGACTTCGGCGCCAGCGCCAGGTAGACCGTCGCCTGGGCGAGGTTGAGGGCGCACTCCGGGAGGCCGACGCGGTCGACCGCGCGGGCGGAGGCGTCGGCGACGAGCAGCGCCTGCGGGTCGGCGTTGCCGACGTCCTCGGAGGCGAGGATGACCATCCGGCGGGCGATGAAGCGGGGGTCCTCGCCGCCCTCCAGCATCACCGCCAGGTAGTAGAGCGAGGCGTCGACGTCGGAGCCGCGGGTGGCCTTGATCCAGGCGGAGACGAAGTCGTAGTGGCGGTCGCCCTGGCGGTCGTAGTCGATCGCCTTGCGCTGCAGGGCGTCCTCGACCGCGGCGACGCCGACCTCCCCGTCAGCGAGCTCGACCGCCCGCTCCAGGGCCGAGAGCGCCACCCGGGCGTCGCCGCCGCTGCGCAGCGCCAGCATCTCCAGGGCCTCCTTGCTCACCTCGGGCGGGTCGGCGATCCCCCGCTCCGGATCGGCCAGCGCCCGCCGCAGCAGCTCTTCCACCTGAGCCGGCTCCAGCGGCCGCAGCTCGTAGACCTGGGCCCGCGAGAGCAGGGCCGAGTTGACCTCGAAGTAGGGGTTCTCGGTCGTTGCCCCGATCAGGGTCAGCGTCCCGTCCTCGACCGCCGGCAGCAGCGCGTCCTGCTGGGCCTTGTTGAAGCGGTGGATCTCGTCGAGGAAGAGGATCGTCGGCCGTCCGCTGGCCCGCCGCCGCTCCCGCGCCCGCTCGATCACCGCGCGGATCTCTGCTTTGCCGGCATTCACCGCCGACTCCTCCTCGAAGGCCCCTTCGGCCCCCGCCGCCGCGATCCGCGCCAGCGTCGTCTTCCCCGCGCCCGGCGGCCCGTAGAGGATCGCGCTGTGCGGCTTGCCGCCCTCGATCGCGCTCCGCAGCGCCGACCCCTCCCCCAGCACCTGCTCCTGCCCGATCACCTCCTCGAGCGAGCGCGGGCGCATGCGGACCGCGAGGGGAGCGTCAGCCGGCGGCGCCTGCGGCCCCCCGGTCCCGTCGTCGCCCGTGTCGAAGAGTTGATCGGCCACCGTAGAATCGAAGTATGGAGGGCGCACCGGCAGTCCCGACGTCCCAGTCCACCTCGACCCTGGAGTCGTTCAACACGGCGACGGGGGAGCTGATCGGAGCGGTGCCGACGATCGTGCCCGAGGAAGTGCAGGGCGTGGTCGACGACGTGGCGCGGATCCAGCCGCCCTGGGCGGAGCTGCCGGCGAAGACGCGGGCCAGCTACATGAAGCGCGCGGCCGACGCGCTGCTCGACGACATCGACGAGATCGCGAAGCTGCTGAGCGAAGAGCAGGGCAAGCCGCTGACCGAGGCCTACACGATGGAGCTGCTGCCGACCGTCGACGCGCTGCACTGGTGCGCCAAGCAGGGGCCGAAGATCCTCGCTGACGAGAAGGTGCCGATGACCCAGGCCTTCACGCTCTCCAAGAAAGGGCGCTTCAGCTACGAGCCGATCGGGGTCGTCGGCGTGATCGCCCCGTGGAACTACCCCTGGTCGATCCCCTTCGGCGAGGTCGCGATCGCGCTGATGGCGGGCAACGGCGTCGTCCTCAAGCCGGCGTCGCTGACGCCGCTGCTCGGGGAGAAGATCCGCGAGGTCTTCGAGAAGGGCGGACTGCCGGAGGGCCTGGTCCGGGTCGTCCACGGCGGCGGCCGCATCGGCGACGCGCTCTGCCGCTCCAGCGTCGGCAAGGTCTTCTTCACCGGCTCGGTCGACGTCGGCCGCAAGGTCGGCGAGGTCTGCGCGGCGGACCTCAAGGGCAGCGTGCTGGAGCTCGGCGGCAAGGACCCGATGATCGTCTGCGCCGACGCCGACCTCGACAACGCGATCTCCGGCGCCGTCTGGGGCGGCTTCGCCAACGCCGGTCAGACCTGCTCGGGGATCGAGCGCGTCTACGTGATGCGCGATGTCGCCGACCGCTTCGTCGAGGGCGTCGTCCGCGAGGCGGAAAAGCTGCGTCTCGGCAACCCGCTCGACTGGGACACGGCGATCGGCCCGATGACCTCCGAGGACCAGTACGAGATCGTCTGCGACCTGATCGAGGATTCGGTCGCCTCAGGGGCGACCAAGCGCTGCGGCGGACCGACCGACGTGCCCGGCTTGCCCGGCAAGTTCGTCGCCCCCACCGTCCTCACCGGACTCACCCACGAGATGCGGATCATGCGCGAGGAGATCTTCGGGCCGGTCCTGCCGATCGTCGTCGTCGACACCGAGCAGGAGGCGATCGACCTCGCCAACGACTCCGAGTTCGGCCTCGGCGCCTCGGTCTGGACCAAGGACCGCCAGCGCGGCGCCCGCATCGCCCGCCGCATCGAGTCGGGGATGGTCTGGGTCAACGACCACTCCTTCAGCCACGGCGCCTGCCAGTGTGCCTGGGGCGGCGTCAAGGACTCCGGCCTCGGCCGCTCGCACTCCAAATTCGGCTTCTACGAGTGCGTCAACATCAAGATGAACGCCTGGGAGCCGGGGCTCACCCGCGACTTCTGGTGGCACCCCTACGACCAGACCCTCGGCGAAGCGGTCAAGGCCTCGGCGAAGATCCTCTACGGCAGGGGCGAGGTCCGCGCCAAAGCGCTGCGCGAGGGTGCGGGTCCGCTGCTCAAGGTCGGCCGGCGCACCCTGCAGAAGCGCCGCTAGTGGGAGACGCCGTACCCGCGATCGCCGTTGCCGGGCTGCGGCGCGACTACGGCGACCGGCCGGCGCTCGACGGCGTCGGCTTCGAGCTGGCCCGCGGAGCCTCGCTCGTCGTCCTCGGCCCCAACGGCGCCGGCAAGACGACGCTGCTGCGGGTGCTGGCGACGCTGCTGAGGCCGAGCGGCGGCGAGGTGGCGGTGCTCGGCTGCGCCCTGCCGGGCGAGGCCTGGAAGCTGCGGGGGCGGATCGGCTACCTCGGGCACGAGCCGCTGCTCTACCGCGACCTCAGCGGCCGCGAGAACCTGCGCTTCCAGGCGCGGCTGCACGGGATCGAGCAGGCGGCGGCGGAGGCTCGGATCGAGGAGCTTCTGCAGGCTGTGGGGATGGAGCGGCGCGCCGACGAGCGAGTCGCCGAGCTCTCGGCCGGGATGCGCCAGCGGCTCTCGATCTGCCGCTGCGTCCTCCACCAGCCGGAGCTGCTGCTGCTCGACGAGCCCGACTCGAACCTCGACGCCGTGGGGCGGGAGCTGGCCCGCGGGCTGGTCGGCCCCGGCGCCGACCGCACCCGCGTCGTCGTCACCCACGACCCCGAGCGCCACACCCCCGAGGCCGACCAGGTGCTGCAGCTGGGAATCGGGGAGCGGGCGGTGGTCTCGTGACGCCCTCGCGCGCCGCCTTCGCCGCGATCCTCGCCAAGGACCTGCGCTCGGAGCTGCGCACCCTGCAGTCGCTGCCGGCGATGGCGCTCTTCAGCGTCACCACCTTCGTCATCTTCCGCTTCGGCCTCGACCGCACCAGCCTCTCCGGCAGCCTCGCCGCCGGGGTGCTCTGGGCGACGCTGCTCTTCGCCGCCGTCCTCGGCATCAACCGCCTCTTCGTCGCCGAGCGCGAGGAGGGCGGCTTCGACGCGATCCGCCTCGCCCCGATCGACCGCAGCGTCCTCTTCACCGCCAAGGTCGCGGCCCTGCTCGTCTACCTGCTGGCGCTGGAGCTGGTCGCGGTGCCGATCTTCGCGATCTTCTTCCTCGAAGACGCGGCCGGCCTCGGGCCGCTCGTCCTCGTCCTTCTCCTCACCGACCTCGGCCTCGCCGCCACCGGCACCCTGATCTCCTCGATGGCGGTCAACTCGCGCGCCCGCGACCTGCTGGTGCCGCTGGTCCTGCTGCCGCTGGCGGTGCCGCTGATGATCGCCGCCACCGGCGCGACCGAGCCGCTGCTCTCGCTGGGCGGTCCCTCCTACGACCGCTTCGGCACCTGGCTGATGGTCCTCGGTCTATACGATCTGATCTTCGGCCTGGTCGGCTACGCCGTCTTCGACTTCCTCCTCGAGGACTGACCGGGAGCCAGCGCTCCACCTCATCTTCCGAGCATGTACGGCAAAGGACTCAAGCCCCTCTCGATCGCCACCGTGGCGATGCTGACGCTGTCGCTCTCGCTCGTCTTCTTCTACGCGCCGCTCGACGGCGACCAGGGCTTCATCCAGAAGATCTTCTACCTCCACGTGCCGCTGGCGATCGTGGCGCTGGTCGGGTTCATCCTCGGCGGCATCTTCGCGATCGCCCACCTGCGGACCGACGACCGCAAATGGGACGCCTACTCCTACGTCTCGATCCACATCTCGGTGATCTTCGGCGTCGCCGTCCTGATCACCGGGGCGATCTGGGCCAAGGCCTCCTGGGGGCACTGGTGGGTCTGGGACGAGCCGACGCTGGTCAGCTTCCTGATCGTCTTCCTCCTCTACGCGACCTACTACCCGTTCCGCTACGCGATCGAGGACCGCGACCGCCAGGCCCGCTACGCCTCGGTCTTCGCCGTCACCGCCGGCGCCTTCGTCCCGCTCAACTTCATGGCGGTGCGGATGGCGCAGAGCCTCGTCCACCCCCGCACCTTCGCCACCGCCGAAGGCGGGATGCCCGGCGAGATGATGCTGACCTTCCTCTGCTCGCTGGCGGCGATGGCCCTGCTGTGGACGACCCTGGTCAAGTTCGAGCTGACCGCGAAGAGCGCCTCCGGCCAGGTCAAGCGCCTGCGGCGCGCCCTCGACGCGCCGGTCGCCGGCGGCGGCTCGCGGATCGCCCCGGAGGTGAGCTGATGGACCTGCTCTTCGCCGCCCCGGCGCTGCCGCTCGACGAGGCCGGCAAGTACGTCGCCGGCGCCTACGTCGTCTTCGTCGTCCTCCTCGTCGTCTACCTCGCGATCATGGCGGCGAAAGTGCAGCGGATCGAGAGGGAACTGAGGGACGTGGCCGCGATTGCCGAGCGGAACAAAGAGATCCAAGCCGCCCCCGGACGCGAAGCGGAGGAGGCGGCGCCTTATGGATAGGTCTGAGCTGCTCGCCCTCGGCGTCTCCCACAAGACCGCGCCGCTCGACCTGCGCGAGCGGCTCTCGCTGACCGAGGGCCGCGCCGTCAGCGCCCTCGCCGAGCTGACCGGGGCCAGCGGCATCCACGAGGCGGCGGCGATCTCGACCTGCAACCGCACCGAGCTCTACCTGATCGTCTCCGACCCGGTCGAGGCCGAGTCGACCGCCCTCGGCGTCCTCACCCGCCAGGCCGAGATCCGCCCGACCGAGCTGCTCGGCCACCTCTACTCGCTGCGCGCCGGCGACGCCGCCCGCCACCTGCTGCAGGTGACCGCCGGGCTCGACTCGATGATCCTCGGCGAGGCCGAGATCCAGGGTCAGGTCAAACGAGCCTACGAGCTGGCGCTGGTCGAGGGGGCGACCGGGCCGATCCTCAACCGCCTCTTCCGCGGCGCCCTGACCGCCGGTGGCCGCGCCCGCGAGGAGACCGGGATCAGCGAGAAGGGTGTCTCGATCCCCTCGGTCGCGGTCGAGCTGGCGCGGCGGGCGATCGGCGACCTCTCCGCCAAGCGGGTCCTCGTCGTCGGCGCCGGCGAGACCGCCGAGCTGGTCGCCAAGGCGCTCGTCGCCCGCGGCGTCGCCACCGTCTTCGTCGCCAACCGCCACTACGACCGCGCGATCGGCCTCGCCCAGCGCTTCGACGGCACCGCGGTCCGCTTCGACGAGCTGCCCGAGCAGCTGACAAGCGCCGACATCGTCGTCTCGGCGACCAACTCGCCGCACCACATCGTCGAGCGCGACGGGCTCGAGCAGGTGATGGCGGCGCGCCCCGATCGTCAGCTGCTGATGATCGACCTGGCGGTGCCGCGCGACATCGAGCCGGCCTGCCGCGAGATCGAAAGCGTCGCCGTCCACGACATCGACGACGTCCAGCAGATCGTCGAACGCAACCAGGGCGGGCGCGAGGGCGAGGCGGCGCGGGCCGAGCGGATCGTCGACGCCGAGCTCGACCGCTTCGAGCGTTGGCTCACCTCGTTGGAGGTGGTGCCGACGATCAGCGCCCTGCGCGAGCGCGGCGACGAGGTCGCGCGCCGGGTCCTGGCCGAGAACGAGAACCGCTGGGAGAGCCTCAGCGAGGGCGACCGCGAGCGGCTGGAGGCGATGGCGAAGGCGATCGCCTCGCGGCTGCTGCACGAGCCGACCCTGCGGCTGCGCCGCTCGGCTGGCTCCGACGACGGCTACCACTACGTCAGCGCCCTGCGCGAGCTCTTCGGTCTCGACGTCGAGACCGAGCCGGAGGCGGAGAGCAGCGACAACGTCACCGAGCTCCGCCGCGATCGCAAAAAGGGCTGAGGCCTTGCGAATCGCGACGCGGGGCAGCAAGCTCGCCCTGACGCAGGCGCAGTGGGTGGCCGATCGCCTCGGCGGCCCCGAGCTGGTGACCGCGACCTCCGACGGGGAGCCGGGGGACAAGTCGCGCTTCGTGCGCGGGGTCGAGCGGCTGCTGCTGGCCGGCGAGGCCGAGCTCGGCGTCCACTCGGCCAAGGACCTGCCAGGGGCGATGCCGGAGGGGCTGGAGATCGCCGCGGTACCCGAGCGCGAGGACCCGGCCGACGTCTGGATCGGCGCCGGCTCTTCCCTGGACGAGGTGCCCGAGGGGGCGCGGGTGGGGACCGCGAGCCTGCGCCGCCGCGCCCAGCTGCTGGCGGCGCGGCCTGACCTGAGGGTCTCGGAGCTGCACGGCAACGTCGACACCCGCCTGCGCAAGCTGCAGGAGGGCGAGCTGGACGCGATCATTCTCGCCGCCGCCGGGCTGCGCCGACTCGGCCGCGCGGAGGAGATCGGGTTCGCGATCCCGGTTGACCGGATGGTCCCGGCCGCCGGCCAGGGCGCCCTGGCGCTGCAGGTACGGGGCGAAGACGAGGCGACCGGGGAAGCGGCGGCGGCGATCGGCGACCTGAAAGCGATGCGGGAGCTGACCGCGGAGCGGACCGTCGTGGCCCTGCTGGAGGCGACCTGCGCCAGTCCGCTGGGGGCGCACGCCCGCGTCCTCGGAGACAGGATCGAGATCGATGCCTTCGTCGGCCTTCCCGACGGCAGCGAGTGGCTCCGCGACCGCCTCGAGGGTGACGCCGAGGAGCCGGCGCTGGCCGGGGCCGAACTCGTCCACCGCCTGCTCGGCGCCGGCGCCCGCGAGCTGCTCGACCGCGCGGAGGAGATGTGATCGCCGACGGGTCGAAAGTACGCCTATATGGAGGGAAATCGCCCCGTCGGCGGAGGGTTGCGCGATGAGCGCGCGAAGCGGTGTCGTTTATCTCGTTGGGGCGGGACCGGGGGACCCGGGGCTGATGACGGCGCGGTCGCTGGAGCTGATCGCCGGCACCGACGCGATCTTCTACGACCGGCTGATCCCGCCCGGCGCCCTCGACGGCGCCCGCTCCGACGCCGAGCTCGTCTACGTCGGCAAGCAGCCCGGCGTGCCCTCGGTGCCCCAGGAGGAGATCGGCGAGCGGCTGATCGAGGCCGCCCGCGCCGGCAAGAGCGTCGTCCGCCTCAAGGGCGGCGACCCCTTCGTCTTCGGTCGCGGCGGCGAGGAGGGCGAAGCGCTGCGCGAGGCCGGGGTCGAGTTCGAGGTCGTGCCCGGCGTCACCGCCGGCGTCGCCGCCACCGCCTACGCCGGGATCCCGGTCACCCACCGCGACGACGCCTCCGCGGTCGCCTTCGTCACCGGCCACGAGGACCCCGCGAAGGAGGAGAGCGCGCTCGACTGGGGGGCGCTCGCGCGCTTCCCCGGCACCCTCGTCTTCTACATGGGTGTGAAACGGTTGGGGCGGAACGCGGCCTCGCTGATCGACGCCGGCCGCGACCCCCAGGAGCCGGCCGCGGCGATCGAACGCGGCACCTGGCCGGGCCAGCGGACGGTCTCGGCGAGGCTGGGGACGATCGCCGAGGCGGTCGAGCGCGAGGCGGTGAAGGCGCCGGCGCTGATCGTCGTCGGCGAGGTCGCGACGCGACGCGAGCAGCTCGCCTGGCTCGAGCGCCGCCCGCTGCACGGCCGCCGCGTCGTCGTCACCCGCGCCCGCGCCCAGGCCAGCGGCCTCGCCGCCACCCTGCGCGGCCTCGGCGCCGAGGTGGTCGAGCTGCCGGCGATCCGGATCGAGCCGCGGATCGAGAGCGACGAGGTGCGCAAAGTCGCCGGCGCGGTCGGAGCCTACGAGCTGATCTGCCTCACCAGCCCGAACGGGGTGCGCCTGCTCTTCGAGGCGATGGAAAAGGCCGGCCTCGACGCCCGTGCACTGGCCGGCGTTACGGTGGCGGCGATCGGTCCGGGCACGGCGCGAGTGCTGGCAGAGCGGGGCGTCCTCGCCGACGTCGTCCCCGAGCGCTTCGTCGCCGAGGGACTGATCGAAGCGCTGGGGGACCACGAGGTCAGCGGCGCCCGCGTGCTCGTCGCCCGCGCCGCCGAGGCCCGCGACGTCCTCCCCGACGCCCTGCGCGAGCGCGGCGCCGAGGTCGACGCCGTCGCCCTCTACGAGACCGTCCGCGAGCAGCCCCGCGAGGAGGAGATCGAAGCCGCGCAAAGCGCCGACTACCTCACCTTCACCTCCTCCTCGACCGTGACCAACCTGACCGAGGCCCTCGGCGACCGCTTCCCGAGCGGCGCCCGCATCGTCTCTATCGGCCCGATCACCAGCGAGACGGTCCGCGCCGCCGGCCTCCAAGTCGACGTGGAGGCCGAGCGCCACGACGTCGACGGCCTCCTCGAGGCGCTCCTCCGGGATGCGACGTAGTTCCGTGGTTCCTTAGTCGGGATATAGACGACCAAGGAACCACGCAATGACCTTTGGGCTCCCCCACCGGCACTACCGCTCGACGGATTCGACCAACACCCGCGCCCGCGAGCTGGCGGCCGCGGGAGCGCCCCACGGCACCGTCGTCACCGCCTCAGAGCAGACCGCCGGCCGCGGCCGCCAGGGCCGCACCTGGACCGCCCCCCCGAACAAGGCCCTCCTCTACTCCGCCATCGTCCGCCCCCTCGAAGACCACCACACCACCCTCCCCCTAGCCGTCCCACTCGCCGTCTGCGAAACAGCCGAACAGCTCAACCCCACCCTCGACTGCAAGGTCAAGTGGCCGAACGACATCCACGTCGACGGACGCAAGCTCGCCGGCGTCCTCATCGAGGCAAGACCACAGGACGGCTGGGCCGTAATCGGCATCGGCCTCAACCTGACCATCAAGGAAGAGGAGTTCCCCGAGGAGCTCCGTCGGACGGCCATCTCCCTCTTCCCCGACGATCAAAGGACCCTGGAGGGGGGGTCTCCCGGACCCTCCCCGCTGTTGTCCGGGAGGCCCCCCCTCCTGGGTCCCCTCAACCAGCGCCTAGAGCACTGGGTGAATGCAGAACCGTCCGCAGTCCTCACCGAGTGGCGCAACCGCGACGCCCTCCTCGGCCGCGAGGTCGCCTGGGAGGGCGGCTCAGGCGTCGCCGACGGCGTCGACGGCCGGGGCTACCTGCTCGTCGTCACCCCCGGAGGCGACCGTATCGCCGTCGGCGCCGGCGAGGTCCACCTCACCCGCTTCTGACTCGTCCGCCTTCTTCGAGTCGCGCCGCCGCCTGCCGTTCCGTCCCGCCTCGGGAGCGCCGCCGTTGCCCTCCGCGCCTTTGCTCCGTTTCCGCTTGCGGCGCCGCTTGCCGCCTTTGGGGAAGTTCTTCAGCAGCTCGCGGGCGACGGCCGAGGGTTTCCGCGCCATCCGCATCCGTGCCCCGCGCAGCACCTCCTCGCCCTCGGGCGTGTGCGAGACAGCGGCGGCGAGCAGCGCCACCGCCAGGCGCCGGTCCTGTTTGCGGGCCGCGTGGACGAGCCGGCGGGCGTTGCGCCCGTGCGCGCGACCGGAGGAGTTGACGAGCAGGCCGAGCAGCCGCTTCGTCTCCGGCCAGCGCTGCACCGCGTACTCCTCGTGCAGTTCTCGGGTGTAGGAGGCGAGCCGCCAGACCCACGCCTGCGCCTGGTCGCGGCGGCCGATCCGTTTGTCGACCAGCGCCTGCAGCAGCGTCTTCGTCCCCGCCCGCTTGTCCTCGCGGCTCCAGGTGCCGACGATGTCGATCGCGTCATCGAAGGCCTCGGGGTCGCCGAGGTCGGAGATCTCGCTCAGCGCTTTCAGCCGCAGCTGCGAGTTGCGGTTGCGCTGCACGCAGGTCAGCAGGAAGCGTTTGCGCAGCTCCTTGGTGCGGTCGTTCTGCAGCATCGCCCGCGCGCGGCGCCAGCCCTGGGTGTTGACCCGCGCCCCCGCCAGCGCCGCCCAGGCGTGCTGCTCGGGGTGGTCGAGGTTCTCGACCGCGGTCCGCCAGATCTCCCGTTCCAGCACCTCCATCCGCTTCGCCTCGACGTCGGAGACCGGGACGATCCGCCGCTCGACCCGGACTTTGCGCCCGCGCCCGCGCCGAACGGGGCCGACGACGATCGCGCCGCCGCGGTAGACGTCGCGGTCGAGCAGGCTGTGGAGGGTGACGATCGTCTCGTCGTGGGTGGTCGCCGGGTGGACGAAGTCGAGCACGATCCCCGCCTCCTTGCCCGGCGCCCGCCGGGTGACGCGGCCGACCCGCTGCTGGTAGATCCGCCGCGAGGCGGTCGGCGCCAGGTGCATGCAGATCGTCGCCCGCGGGCTGTTCCAGCCCTCGGCCAGCAGCATCGCGTTGCAGAGAACGTCGACGGTGCCGCGCTCGAAGCCGGCGAGGATCTCGGCCAGCTCGCGCTTCGGCGTTTCCCCGGAGACGGCCTGGGCGTTGATGCCGGCGTCGCGGAAGGCTTTGGCGACGTTCTTCGCGTGCTGGACGCCGGCGGTGTAGACGACGCCGGGGATCTTGCGGAAGCGCGAGCGGTAGAGGTCGGCGATCGCGACGTTGAAGGGCTCCTGGTCGAGCAGCGCGGCCAGCTCCTCCTGGTCGAAGTCCTGGTCGACCTCGCCTTTGCGCAGCGGCACCTTGGCGATCGTCCGCACCCCCGGGCCGGGCGGGATCCGCAGGCAGCGGAGCGGCGCGATCACGCCGCGGCGCGCCGCCTGGGCGAGGTCGAAGCGCGAGGTCTGGGTCGGGAAGAGGTCGGCGACGTGCCGGGCGATCAGGGCCCCGGTCGCGGTCATGCCGATGTAGACGGGGCCGGGCAGCTCGCGGATGCAGGCGCTGGTTTTCTCGCCCAGGGCGGTGTGCGCCTCGTCGCAGATCACGATCGAGTAGGCGTCGGAGATCTTCTTGTGGTTGCGGACGAACCACTGGTAGGTCTCGACCGTGACCGGTCCGTCGGGGTCGTCGCGATCGCCCAGCAGCGGCGGGCGCAGCCGCTCCTTGTAGCCGCGGTCGGAGATCTCGCCGATGAACTGGTCGACGAGGTTGCGGCGGTGGGTGAGGATAAGGACGCCGCCGGTGCGGGTCGCCTCGACGAAACCGACCGCGGCGACGGTCTTGCCGGCGCCGGTCGCGTGCTCGAACCAGAAGCGACGCTCGGCACCGGGGTCCTCCGGCGCCTCCTCGACCACCTCCTCTTCCTCCTCGGGAGGCTGTTCTTCCCAGTCCTGGGGCTCCTCGTCGGGGTCGACCTCGTCTTCGTCTACCTCGTCGTCGGGGTCGGCCTCCGCGGCGGCGGGAGGAGCGGCGTCGCCGTTGTCGCCGCCGTTCTCGGCCGGCTCCTCGGCGGTGCCGGTCTGCTGCTGGCCCATCAGCTCGGCGAGGGTGCCGGAGAGAGCGTCGACCTGGTGGGGGTTGAGTTCGGCGCCGTCGCGCAGCTTCGGGGGTTCGTCGGCGAGGAAGCGCTCGAGCCCCAGCAGCAGGGAGAAGTCCCGCCGCCACTGGATCGAGGGGTGCTCGGCGCCGGCGTCGAGCTCCTTCAGGGCGCGGTCGAGGGCGCGCCTGCGCGCCGTCCCCGGGGCGAGCGCCTCGGGACCCTCGCCGTCGAGCAGGAAGGGCTCGCGGGCGAATGCGGCCGCACGCTCGATGTCGGCGCTTGAAGGAACTGCCGCGTCCGCGGCAACGTCGCTGGTCTTGGCCATAGAAGGCTTCCGGGGCTTCCGTCTCCACCGCACGAGACGCGCGGCTGAGACAAGTGAACGAGGCTGCGGGGGCTCGACTGGCGTCCCCCCCGAGTACTCAGCGCGGTCCGCGAGCCGCGAACCGAACGTACGTATTGTACCGATCGAGCGGATGAGTGCACGACCTAGACCACTGACGGCGCTCGCCATCCTGTCGCTGGCGATCCTCCTCGGCGCCGGCTGCGGGGGCCCCGAAGGCGATCTCGACGGATCCCACCCCAACTACTCCAAGGCGCTCGCCGGGTCTCCGCCCCCCCTTGCCTCCCTCTACAAGCAGGGCAACGAACTGCTGGACGGCGGCAAGGACGCTTACGAACAGCGGATCGCCTCGCTACACGGTTACCCCGTCGTCGCCAACGTCTGGGCCTCCTGGTGCGGCCCCTGCCGGCAGGAGTTCCCGGTCCTGCAGAAGCTCTCCGCCCGCTACGGGAAGAAGGTCGCCTTCCTCGGGGTCAACTCCGAAGACTCCACCGACGCCGCCGCCACCTTCCTCGGCGAGGTGCCGGTGCCCTACCCCAGCTACACCGAAACCGGCAAAGACATCCTCTACTCGCTCGGAGGCGCCGGCGGCTTCCCCGACACCGCCATCTACGACCGCAACGGCAAGCTCGTCAAACTCCACCAGGGCCCCTACCGCGATGAGTCCGAACTGGAAGCCGACGTTCGCCGCTACGCCCTGAAGAGCGGATAATCGGCGGGGCATGGAAGCCTTCGTCGTCATCGCGCTGATCGGGACCGGGCTGCTGCTGGCGGAGCTGCTGCTCCCCACCGGCGGCCTCCTCGCTCTGCTCGGGGTGATCGGTCTGACCGCCGCCGGCGTCGCCGCCTTCGGCTCCGACAGCGACGTCGCCGACTACGCGGGCGGGGCGCTGCTGGCGCTCGGCCTCCTCTCCGGGGTCACCTTCTACTTCGTCACCCGCAAGGTCCTCGCCGCCCACCGCAACGAGTCGGTCCGCACCGGGACCGAGGAGATGGTCGGCAGCACGGCCGAGGCTCGCAGCACGATCGACCCCGAGGGGAGGGTCTGGCTCGAGGGAACGATCTGGAGCGCCCGCCTGGCCGCGGGCGCGAGCCCGATCCAGCTGGGGGATAGAGTCCGGGTCGAGGCGGTCGACGGGCTGACCCTGGTGGTGCGCCCGGAGCAGGAGGCCGCAGTCAACGCGAGCGAAGGAGCAGGCTGATGGACGTCGTCGCAGGGATCCTCATCGTCCTCCTCTTCTTCGGCGCGATCTTCCTCGGCACCTCGGTGCGGGTCCTGCGCGAGTACGAACGCGGGGTGATCTTCCGCCTCGGCCGCCTGATCGCCCAGAAGGGACCTGGCCTGATCCTGCTGATCCCGCTGATCGACCGGATCGTCAAGGTCGACCTGCGGACGGTGACCCTGAACGTGCCGCCGCAGGAGGTGATCACCCGCGACAACGTTCCCTGCCGCGTCAACGCGGTCGCCTATTTCCGCGTCGTCGACTCCAACCGCGCCGTGGTCGACATCGAGAACTACCTGGTCGCCACGTCGCAGATCGCCCAGACGGCGCTGCGTTCGGTGCTCGGCAAGGCGGAGCTCGACCAGCTGCTGGCCGACCGCGAGCGCCTCAACGAAGAGCTGCAGAAGATCATCGACGAGTCGACCGAGCCCTGGGGCGTCAAGGTGACGGCGGTCGAGATCAAGGACGTCGAGATCCCCGAGCAGATGCAGCGGGCGATGGCGCGCCAGGCCGAGGCCGAGCGCGAGCGGCGGGCGAAGATCATCAACTCCGAGGGCGAGTTCCAGGCGGCGCAGAAGCTCACCGACGCCGCCGACATCATCAGCACCAACCCCGCCTCGCTGCAGCTGCGCTACCTGCAGACGCTGCTGGAAATCGGCAGCAACCAGAACACGACGGTGGTCTTCCCGCTGCCGATGGACGTGCTGGAGCCGTTCATCGGCAAAGGCGCGGCCAGCCGTGCCGCGGGAACGGCGCGACCGCCCCGACCACCCGCACCCCCGGAGCCGCCCCCGGTGGACGAGCCCGACGCAGACGACCTCCCCCCCTCCCGCTCCTGAGCCAGCCCAAGATCCGCATCGACCAGCTGACGGGGCTGAGGACGATCCTCGCCCCCGGCCGGGCCGCGCGCCCGGACAGCTTCTCGGCCCGGGCGAGCGAGCCGAAAGGCCCGGAGAACTGCCCCTTCTGCGAGGGCCGCGAGGACCGCACCCCGCCCGAGCTCTACGCGACCCGCCCCGGCGGCGGCGAGCCGGACACCCCAGGCTGGACGACCCGCGTCGTCCCGAACCTCTACCCGGCGCTCGGCCAGGCGTCCGCGGATACCGGGAACAACTCGGTTCACGGTTCCGTCGCACCGGCCGCCGACGCCGGCTCCTTCTCCAGCGCCGGCGATCCGCTGCTGGCGACGAAACGGGCCGGTGAACCCGATCTCTTCTCCTCGCGGCCGGCGGAGGGGACCCACGAGGTGCTGATCAACTCGCCGGAGCACCTGACCGCGATGGCCGAGCTCTCCGACGGGCAGTTCGCCGCCGCGGTCGCGACCTGGCGCGAGCGCATGCGCGCCCACCCCGACGCCTCCTACCTGCAGCTGATCGTCAACGAGGGGGGCGGCGCGGGCGCCTCGCTCGAGCACACCCACGCCCAGCTCTACGCGCTTCCGTTCGTGCCGGCGGCGGTCGCCCGCGAGCGCGAGCGGGTCGGCGCCTACGGCGAACGTACCGCCGGCGGCGGTCTCCTCAGCGACGTCCTCGTCGAGGAGGTGCGGCGGGCGGAGCGGCTGGTCGCGATCGACGACGAGGCGGCCCTGATCTGCCCGTGGGCCTCGCGCTCGCCCTTCGAGCTGCGGGTGATCCCGCGCCGCGAAAGCGCCCGCTTCGAGGAGAACGAGGGCGGCGCGGCGATGATCCGCACCGCGATGCGCGCCCTCGCGGAGCTCTTCGACGGACCGCCCGAGCTCAACCTCTGGATCCGCACCGCCCCACGCGGCGCCGAGCAGTTCCACTGGCACGTCGACATCGCCCCGCGGCTGACGATCAAGGCCGGCTTCGAGCTCGGCACCGGCGTCGACATCAACGTCTACCCGCCGGAGTGGGCCGCCGCCGACCTCCGCGAGTGCCTCTGATGCAGCCGGTCGAACGTCCCGTCCCCCGCTTCATCGCCGACACGACCCAGGAGGGGATCCCGCACGGCCGCTTCTCCGAGAGGTTGCGGGAGGAGTTCGTGAAAGCGATCGACGCGCTGGAAGACCTGCCGGCGGGAGTCGAGGTGCCGACGGAGCTCGACTGGTTCCCGGAGCGGTCCTGGGGCGGGCGCGTCTGGGTTCCCTGCTCGACCCACGCCGAGAGCGAGGAGGGGCGGCTGGAGCTGTTCGGCCACGTCTCCTACGTGCAGCCGCCGGAGGGCGAGCCGACTGGCTTCGCCGCCAGGGCCGACTTCACCGACATCCTCGCCGCCGACAACTCCGACTGGCGGATCGACCTCAACGACGACGTGATCGGCCGTTGGCGGGGGGAGAACGGGCGCGCGGGCGCCGTGACCCTGGTCTGGGGCCGCCCACTGGTCCGCGGGGCGGTGGCCGCCACCGCGGTACTGGAGAGCGAGACCGTCGACCAGGAGCTGATCTCCCAGGACCGCTTCACCCTGATCGCACTCGATGCCCTGGAGGGCTACGGCGACGAGGTCTTGATGGAAGTGAAGCTCTGGAGCCGCCGCGCCGACGAGCTCGCCTCCGAGACCCTCTACGCGTAGCGCTACGCAAGCACCTCGATCGGCAGGTCGACCCCGGTCCGCTTTCCCGCCCGCGCCAGGCGCCTGTCGAAGGTAAGCAGCGGTTCGTCGAGCATCAGCGCCAGGGCGACGTACATCCCGTCGTAGAAGCTGAAGTTGTCGCGCAGATCCCAGGCGACGTGGATCAGCACTTCGTGGTCGACGCGGCGCAACGGCAGATCGTCGAGTTCCCAGAGCGCCTCCGCGGCGGCCTCGGCGTCCACTTCCCGAAAATGGACCGCGCGGCGAAGAGCGTGCCCCACCTCGGCATCGATCAGGTGGGGAGCCCAGAGCGTGTGTTCCTCCTCTGCCAAGCGCTCGTCGACGCCCCCCGCGTGGTCCCCTTCGCGGAAGAGCTCGACGATGACCGAAGCGTCGATGACCGGCATCAGTCGCCGCGCGCTTCGCGGATGTATTCGACGATTTTCTCGGTGGTGAGGGTCGAATTCGTTCCCCGGCTCCTAGCCTTTCTCCGGGCAGCGATCTCTTTGATCGTGGATTTGCGGGTCCGCAAATCCAGCTCCCGCTTGATGTAGTCGGACATGTTCATTCCCGC